>JBEPZP010000119.1:0-7471 GCA_041640735.1 Thermomicrobium sp. | reverse complement strand
CCTTGGGTTCACGCGCCTCGAAGAGCTCCTCCACACGCGGCAGACCCGTCGTGATGTCCTCGCCCGCCACACCACCGGTGTGGAACGTACGCATCGTCAGCTGGGTACCCGGCTCACCGATGCTCTGCGCGGCGATGATCCCCACCGCCTCGCCGAGTTCTACGATCTGCCGCGTCGCCAGGTTCCGACCGTAGCAGAGACGACACACACCGTAGTCGGCAGCGCAGTACAACGGCGTTCGGATCATCACGGCCGTGATGCGCTGCGCGGGCTCTTCGCGCTCGAGCGACTCCAGGATCCGCGCAACGATTGGCTCGGTGATCTCCTCGTTGCGCCGCACCAAAACTTCCCCGCTCGCCGGGTCGACGAGGTCGCGCGCGGCCACGCGCCCCAAGATCCGATCAGCGTAAGTCTCCCGGTCGGGTACGTCCTCGAGCCGCACCCACATCCCGTCCTCGGTGCCGCAGTCGTCGATCGTAACGATCACGTCTTGCGCCACGTCGACCAACCGGCGCGTGAGATACCCGGAGTCGGCCGTACGCAACGCCGTGTCGGCCAACCCTTTGCGCGCTCCGTGGGTGGAGATGAAGTACTCCAACACCGAGAGCCCCTCGCGGAAGTTGGAGCGGATGGGCAACTCGATGATCTGCCCCTTCGGGTCGAGCATGAGGCCGCGCATACCGGCCATCTGGTTGATCTGGTTGATGTTCCCCTTCGCCCCGGACTTACTCATCATGTACAGGCTGTTCTGTTCGCCGAGGCTCCGCTCCACGACCTGGGCCAGCTCGTCGCGTGCTGCATTCCAGATCGCGACGATCTCGCGGTGTCGCTCAGCGTCGGTGATCAGACCGCGTCGGTACTGGCGCTCGACCTCGGCGACGCGGGCATCGGCTTGCGCGATGATCGCGGCTTTCTCCGGCGGGATGTGCACGTCGGTCACACCGATCGTCACGCCACTCTTCGTCGCATAGTAGAAGCCGAGATCCTTGATCCGATCGGCGAGTCGAGCTGTCTCCTCTGGCCCCAGCTTCTGGTAACACTCAGCGATGAGCCGTCGCAACGCCTTCCGGTCCATCAGTTCGTTCCAGAAGCCGAGTTCCTTCGGCAGAATCTCGTTGAACAAGACCCGCCCCACGGTCGTCTCGACCAGCTGGGGACCACTGCCGTCGACGTCCATGCGCACCCGGATCGGAGCCTGCAGGCCGACCAAACCGCTCTGGTACGCCAGCACGACCTCGTCGCGACTCGCGAACGTCTTGCCGGCTCCGGGTGCAGCCGGATCGGGCAGCGTCATGACATAGCAGCCGAGCACGATGTCGAGGGTCGGTGCGATGACCGGCTCACCGTCCGAGGGGTCCAAGAGGTTGCGCGTCGAGAGCATCCGTTCGCGCGCCTCTCGCTGCGCCTCGGCGGAAAGCGGCACGTGCACCGCCATCTGGTCACCGTCGAAGTCGGCATTGAAGGCGGCACAGACCAGCGGGTGCAGCTGGATAGCCGCCCCTTCGATCAGCTTCACCTCGAACGCCTGGATCCCCAATCGGTGCAGCGTCGGTGCGCGGTTCAAGAGAACCAGGTAGTTCTGCGTCACCTCCTCGAGCACGTCCCAGACACGCGGATCCATGCGCTCGACCAGGCGCTTGGCCGCCTTGATGTTGTGCGCATGGCCGTGGACGACGAGCCGTTGCATGACGAACGGCTTGAACAGCTCGAGCGCCATCCGCTTGGGCAGCCCGCACTGGTGGAGCTTCAGGTCCGGCCCCACGACGATCACTGAGCGCCCGGAGTAGTCGACCCGCTTACCCAGGAGGTTCTGGCGGAAGCGCCCTTGCTTCCCCTTGAGCATGTCCGAGAGGCTCTTGAGCTTGTGCTTACTGGTGCCGGAGACGACGCGTCCGCGGCGCCCGTTGTCGATGAGGGCATCGACCGCTTCCTGCAACATCCGCTTCTCGTTGCGGATGATGATGTCCGGAGCACCGAGCTCGATGAGGCGCTTGAGCCGGTTGTTCCGGTTGATGACGCGACGATAGAGATCGTTCAAGTCGGAGGTCGCGAAGCGCCCACCGTCGAGCTGCACCATCGGTCGCAGATCGGGCGGAATGACCGGTAGTACGGTCAGGAGCATCCACTCCGGCCGATTGCCGCTCTTGCGCAACGCCTCGACCAAGCGCAGTCGCTTCGCGATGCGCTTCTGACGCTGCCCACTAGCCTGCGCGAGCTCGGCTCGGAGTTGTGCGGAAAGTTGGTCCAAATCCATCCGCGAGACGACCTCGTAGACGGCCTCCGCACCCATCTTCGCCTCAAAGACGTCCGGCGCGATCTCGACAAGCTCGCGGTACTGCTGTTCGGTCAGGACCTGCAGCTCCCGGATCTCCTGCACCTGGCGGATCAATTCGTCGGCTTCGGCGCGGAGGTCCTGCTTTTGTCGCTCGATCTCGGCTTGGAAACTGGCCAGCTGCTCCGAAAGGCGCGCAGCCAAGAGCTCGTGCTCAGCCTCGACGAGTGCTTGCTCGCCGCTGACAGTACTGCGGCCGCTCCGTTCAGCCTCGCTCACCGCCTCCTGCTCGGCCTCGTCGAGGAGGAGCAGATGTCGCTCGGCGAGACGCTCCCCTTGGCTGGCGATCAGACGACCCGCGAACGAGATATCGGCGCCAGCGACCTCGCCCAACGCAGCCTGGAGCCGCTCGCGCAGCTCGGCGGCCTGCCGCCGGACCCGCTCCACCTCGTTCGCGGCACGCTCCCGTGCCGTCCGCTCCAGCTCGGTCCGCCGCTCGGCCAGCGCCGCCAGTTCGGCCGACTGGGCCGCTTCCAGTTCGCGCCTCTTGGCCTCGAGCTGACGATCGAGCTCCTCGAGCTCTGCGTCGAGTTCCTGCCGGATGTTCTCGATCAGTTCTTGCCGCTTCTGCTCGTCGACTCGGGTGATCAAGTACGAAGCGAAGTAGAGCACGCGCTCCAGGTTTCGTGGCGTGATGTCGAGCAGCAGTCCCAAGCGGCTCGGCGTTCCCTTGACGTACCAGATATGCGCCACGGGAGCGGCGAGCTCGATGTGCCCCATCCGCTCGCGCCGCACCTTCGAGCGCGTGACTTCGACACCGCACTTGTCGCAGATCGTCCCGGCGTAGCGCTGCCGCTTGTACTTCCCGCAGTAGCACTCGAAATCTTTCGTCGGTCCGAAAATCCGCTCACAAAAGAGACCACCGTGCTCCGGCTTGAGCGTACGGTAGTTGATCGTTTCCGGCTTCGTCACCTCACCGTAGGACCAGCTACGGATCGCTTCCGGTGAGGCCAGCCCGATCCGGATCGCTTCGAAGTTGTTGACGTCGATCGACTTGCGCGTGTCTCGCTGTCGTGCGACGGTGCTCATGCGCTCTCACCCCTGCTCGTCATGCTTCCGTGCGTTCGAAGCCGCTCAGGTTGATCCGGTCGAGGTGCGAGAGGATCTCGCGCTCGCGACCGTGGTCATCGCCGAACTCGATCTGCTCTTCATCCTCATTGAGCACTTCGACCGAGAGCCCGAGGCTCCGGAGCTCCTTGACCAGCACCTTGAACGACTCCGGCACTCCCACTTCGACGATCGGCTCTCCCTTCACGATCGCCTCGTACGTCTTGACGCGGCCGACGACATCGTCGGACTTGACCGTCAACATCTCCTGAAGCGTGTGGGCCGCGCCGTACGCCTCGAGCGCCCACACCTCCATCTCGCCGAACCGCTGACCGCCGAACTGCGCCTTGCCGCCCAGCGGCTGCTGGGTCACGAGCGAGTAGGGCCCGGTCGAGCGCGCGTGGATCTTGTCTTCGACCAGGTGCACCAACTTCATCATGTAGATGATGCCGACCGTCACCGGACGGTCGAACTTCTCACCGGTCCTGCCGTCGTACAACTCGACCTTTCCGTCCTCAGGGAGACCGGCCTTGCGCAAGAGCTCGCGGATTTCCTCCTCCTTCGCACCGTCGAAGACCGGGCTTGCGACCTTGATGCCCAGCGTGTGGGCTGCCCAGCCGAGGTGCGTCTCCAGGATCTGCCCCAAGTTCATCCGCGACGGCACACCGATCGGATTGAGGATGATGTCGACCGGCGTCCCATCGGGGAGGTACGGCATGTCCTCGATGGGCACGATCCGGGAAACCACCCCCTTGTTCCCGTGCCGACCGGCCATCTTGTCACCCTCGGAGATCTTCCGCTTCTGAGCGATGAGGACACGGACCATTTCGTTCACGCCGGCCGGCAGCTCCACGCCGTTCTCGTCCTCGCGCCGGAAGCGCTTCACATCGATCACGATGCCATGCACGCCGTGCGGTACGCGCAGGCTCGTATCCTTCACGTCCCGCGCCCGCTCGCCGAAGATGGCCCGTAACAAGCGCTCTTCGGCCGAGAGCTCCGTTTCACCGCGCGGGGTGACCTTGCCGACGAGGATGTCGTTCGGCCGCACCTCGGCCCCGATGCGGATGATGCCGTCGGCATCGAGGTTACGCAGGCTGTCTTCGCCCACATTGGGAATGTCCCGCGTGATTTCCTCCGGACCAAGCTTGGTATCGCGCGCCTCGCACTCGTACTTCTCGATGTGGATCGACGTGAACACGTCTTCGCGCACGAGGCGCTCGCTGATCAGAATCGCGTCCTCGAAGTTGCCGCCCTCCCAGGACATGAAAGCGACGAGGACGTTTTGCCCCAGCGCCAGCTCGCCGTTCTCCGTGCTGGAGCTGTCGGCGATCACGTCACCTGCCTCGACGCGCTGCCCCTTTTGAACGATCGGGCGCTGGTTGATGCAGGTGTCCTGGTTCGAGCGCACGAACTTCCGGAGCTCGTACACACGCTCGTTGCCGTCATCCTCCAGGACGACGATACGCCGCGCCGTCACCGACTTGACGATGCCGCCCTTTTGCGCGACGACCACCTGACCGGAATCGCGCGCCGCCTGGTACTCGACCCCGGTACCGACGATCGGTGCACGCGGCCGCAGGAGCGGCACCGCTTGACGCTGCATGTTCGCGCCCATGAGCGCTCGGTTGGCGTCGTCGTGCTCGAGGAAGGGGATCAACGACGCTGACACCGAGACGACCTGCTTGGGCGAGACGTCCATGTAATCGATCTTTTCCGGCACTTCGATGACGAACTTGCCAGCCCGTCGTGCCTCGACGCGGCTCGCAGTGAAGCGCATCCGCTCGTCGAGCGGCGTGTTCGCCTGGGCGATCGTGTAGTGCTCCTCCTGATCAGCCGTGAGATAGTCGACCTCGTCACTGACGAACGGCACGATGTCCACCCGTGCCACGCCGGCAGCGAGCAGACGGTCCCGCAACGCAGCGTCCACGACTGTTCCCCGCGTCGCCAGCACGTCCCCAGTTGCCGGATCCACCACATCGGTACGAATGACTTGGTCGATCAAGAGATCCGCCTGCGCGGGAAGCTCCAGCGTCCGGTACACCCGGCGATAGGGCGTCGTGATGAAGCCGTACTCGTTGATTTTGGCATACGTCGCGAGCGACGTGATCAGACCGATGTTGGGACCTTCCGGCGTCTCGATCGGGCAGATGCGACCGTAGTGCGAGTCGTGGACGTCACGCACCTCGAAGCCAGCCCGTTCGCGGTTCAATCCTCCCGGTCCCAGCGCCGACACGCGCCGCTTGTGGGTCAATTCCGCCAGCGGATTCGTTTGGTCCATGAACTGGGAAAGCTGGCTCCCAGCGAAGAACTCCTTGATCGCCGCCCGCAGCGGACGCGTGCTGCTGATCAACCCAGCGGGCGTGACCGTCTCGAGGTCGACGATGGTCATCCGCTCGCGGATACCGCGCTCGAGTCGCTGCAAACCGGTCCGGAGATGCATCTGAATGAGCTCACCGACCGTCCGAACGCGCCGATTGCCCAAATGATCGATATCGTCGGGCCGGTCGAGCCCGCGGTTGACCAGGATCATCGTCCGGACCACCGCTGCCAGATCGTCAGGCGTCAAAATCCTGGTGTCCGGAGCGATGGAGAGACCGAGACGCTTGTTGATCTTGTACCGACCGACCTTGCCGAGGTCGTACGTCCGCGGATTGAAGAAGAGTCGCTCGATGAGTGCGGCAGCGTTCTCGCGCGTGGGGGGATCACCCGGGCGCAGCGTCTTGTAGATCTCCATCTGCGCCTCTTCGCGACTCTTCGTGCGGTCGCGCTCGATCGTCGCCGCGAGATAACGGTGGTCAGGATCAGTGTCGACGTCCGCGAACAGCTCGTACAGCTGCTCGTCCGTGCCGAAACCGACTGCGCGGAGCAGTACGGTGACCGGGAGCTTGCGCTTGCGGTCGATCTTGACCGAGAGCACGTCGCGATTCGACGTCTCGAACTCGAGCCAGGCCCCCCGCGTCGGGATCAACTTGGCCATGCAGAGCTGGCGACCGGTGGTGGGGTCAGTCTCGAGCTCGAAATACGCTCCGGGCGAACGGACGAGCTGCGACACCACGACCCGCTCAGCCCCGTTGATGACGAACGTGCCGGTCTCCGTCATCATCGGGAAATCGTCGATGTAGATATCGCTCTCCTTGATCTCGCCAGTATCGCGGATCACCAGCCGCACCCGAAAGTACAGGGGGGCCACGTACGTCATATCACGTTCGCGGCAGATCTCAGGCGAGTAGCGAGGCTTCTCGAACCAGTGCCGGAGGAAATGCAGCTCGAGCTTGCCGTTGTAGTCGATGATCGGTGAAACCTCTTCCAAGAGCTCGCGCATTCCCTCCGTCTTGAACCACTCGAACGACTTGAGCTGCAGCTCGATCAAGTTGGGCATCTCGAGGACGGTCGGGATACGCGAAAACGAGACTCGTCCGATACCCAGGTTAGACCGCACCTGGCGCATCGTGGACGGAGCCGTCGTAGTCGCCCCTGTCGTCACAGCCATGTCTCTCTCCTTCGCTGGAACGCCTTGCCCGTTGTCCCGTCAGGATGGAATGCTGATCAGATCGCGCGGACGAGGGAGCTCAGCGCCACCCGAACGGGTGTGGCGGTCTCGTGAAAAACCAAAACCCGAGCAGCCGACAGCCGCTCGGCTCGAGCCACTGTGCCTTGCGCTGTGCGTCGCGCCGCCGCATACGCGTGCGTCACCTCTTCGCAAACTCCCAGCCTACCACAGCGAGTGGTCGTTGTCAAGCCCGCGACGCCGACGACAGTACGGTCGCTCTGGACCCTACCCGCTCTCACGGAGAGCGGTCCAGCGCACCGACTCCTTGCCGAGCGAGGCTCCTTCGTGGTATAGTCGTCACCAGGATCGAGCGCCCGTAGCTCAATGGATAGAGCGTTTGCCTCCGGAGCAAAAGGCTGCAGGTTCGAGTCCTGCCGGGCGCACCAGTCCCTTTCAGTTCGTTCGCCGAGGTTCGCTGGGCTCCGATATTTCCCACTCCGCCCGCAGCAACTGCTCGCGTCTGCGGCGCAACCGGATTAAGCGAAACCAAAAAAGCGCCGGGCCGGAACCCACGAGAGCGATCACGATGAGCCACCCGACGT
>JBEPZP010000118.1:0-7488 GCA_041640735.1 Thermomicrobium sp. | reverse complement strand
TGCTCTTCTCTTTGTATCTCTCGCTCGCGCGTTTCCAGCCGGTTGCGGGCGGCTTCCGTTTCCAGTTTGTGGGACTGCTGAACTACCGCAAACTGTTCGTCGGCTCGGAACAAGAGCACTTCCTTGGCCGACTCGGCAGCCTCGGGGCCTGGAGTTGGTTCGTCTTCGCCGCCCTCGCTGCATGTTTTCTTGTTCTGCTCTGGCGCTCGCTTCGGGCTGAGCCAATCGGATTCTGGCGCCTCATGGGGCATGGCATCGTCGCGGTCGCCGTGTTGGCAGCGCTCTGGCTCGCTGTGCGCACCGCCGCCAGCGGTGGCCGTCCAGGGACGCTGGTTGTGACCTGGGTCTACGTCTTCGGTGGCGTGGCGCTGCAGTTCCTGGTCGGGCTGCTCCTGGCCGTTCTCTGTGCCCAGCAACTCCCTGGACGACGCTTCTTCCGCGTTGTGTTTCTCTTGCCAATGATGATCACCCCGGTCGGGGTCGCTTATACCTTCCGGATGCTCACCGATACCGGCAAAGGGCCGTTCGCGCCGGTCGCCAACTGGCTTGGCTATGCGAACGTGAGTTGGGTGAACGATCCTTGGGGTGCGCGGATCGCCGTGATGATCGGCGATCTCTGGCAGTGGACGCCCTTCATGTTCATCGTGCTCCTGGCTGCGCTCGAGAGCCAGTCACCCGAGCCGGTCGAAGCCGCGATCGTCGACGGTGCCAGCCCCTGGCAGATCTTCTGGCATATCACGCTGCCGCAGATCGCTCCGGTGGCGAGCACGGTGGTCCTGATCCGCCTCATCGAGGCGTTCAAGATTTTCGACATGCCAAACGTGTTGACCGGTGGAGGGCCCGGTACGGCAACGGAGTCGCTGACGCTCCACGCGTATGTGCTCTGGCGCTCGCTCGACTACGGCACCTCGGCAGCCGTCGCCTACTCACTCCTGTTCATCGTCACATTCGTCGGTATCGCCTACGTGCGCTTGCTGCACCGCCGCTTGACGACGCTGGGTTGAGGGAGGACAGGCATGGCTCGCCGCTGGCGCACCAGTCCGACTCGACCGGGGCCACTCGCCCTGGTTGCCTCCTATACAATCCTGACGGTTTGGACTTTCGTCGTCCTGTTCCCTTTGTACTGGCTCACGATCACCGCGTTCAAGCTGCCGATCCATGTCAACGAGGGGCCGACGTATATTCCCTTCCTTGACTTCCAGCCCTCGCTCCACGCCTGGCGGTACATCCTCATCGATCTCGGTAACGACACGTTGCGTCCCTATCTCAACACCGTGATCGTCGGTGTCACGAGTTCCGTCCTCACGCTCGTCCTTGGTGCTGCCGCTACCTACGGGCTGAGTCGGTTCACCTACCGGGTCCGGCTGGCGAGTGTGCTGGTCTTCCTTGCTGGAGCGGTGCTGGCAGCGGTCGGTATCGAGTTCGGCCTCCCCTGGCAACTCGCCGTCACTGGTGGGCTCGGTGCGTTTGCCCTGGCCAGAGCAACAGTGCTCCGGCAGGTTAGGGGACCGAGGTTGGGAAACCCGGACATCGCCTTCTGGATGATTTCCCAGCGCATGCTACCGCCGGTGGCGATCGTCATCCCGATCTACATCCTCTTCCAGCGTCTCGCGCTGCTCGATACGCGGACGGCGCTGGTGTTGTCCTACGTGGCAGCGAACTTGCCCATCGCCGTCTGGCTCCTGCGCGACTACTTTCAGACCATCCCACTCGAATTGGAGGAGAGCGCAGCCATCGACGGCGCCAACCGTTACCAGATCCTCTGGCGTATCGTCCTGCCGCTCGCCGTGCCGGGACTCGTGGCGACGTTCCTCTTCATCTTCGTCCTGGCCTGGAACGAGTACCTCCTGGCGCTCTTCCTGAGTAGCGCCAAGGCGCAGACGATGCCGCTCCTGGTCGCTGCCCAGAACGCGACGCGCGGCCCGCAGTGGTGGTACATGTCGGTCCTCATCCTGCTCATGATCGGGCCGGTCATCGCGCTGGCGATCGTCCTCGAACGGTACATCGCACGCGGGCTGCTGCTCGGCGCAGTCCGTGGCTGAAGGAAGGAGTCGTAGCGAATGGAGCTCCGCGATCGGGTCGCTGTCGTCACCGGTGCTGGCTCGGGGATCGGTCGGGCGATCGCGTACCGGTTCGCGCGGGCCGGGGCGCTCGTCGTCGCCGCCGACCTCGACGCCGCGGGGGCCGAGACGACTGCGCGTCTGGCGCCTGAGCGTATCGTGCCGCACGACGTGGATGTCCGCGAGGAGGAGAGCGTCCGACAGCTCATGGCGGCCACACTGGAACGCTTCGGGCGGATCGACATCCTGGTCAACAATGCCGGGATCGGGACGACCAAGGACCTCGTGGAAACGGACCTCGCGGAGTGGGAGAACGTGTTCGCCGTCAACGTGCGCGGCGTGTTCCTCTGCTGCAAGTACGCGCTGCCCAGCATGCTCGAGCGGCGCTCTGGCGTGATCGTCAACATCGGTTCGGTCGCCGGACTCATCGGGATTCCGAAACGAGCGGCCTATTGTGCGAGCAAAGGGGCGGTGGTCACCCTCACCAAGCAGATCGCCGTCGCCTATGTCCGCCAGGGGATCCGGTGCAACTGTATCTGCCCCGGTACCGTCGATTCTCCATGGGTCGAGCGGCTGGTGGCGCAGGAACCGGACCCGGTCGCGGCCCGGCGCGCGCTCGAGGCGCGCCAGCCGATGGGCCGCCTGGTCACGCCGGAAGAGGTCGCGGCCGCTGCGCTCTACCTCGCTTCCGACGAAGCGGCGGCGATCACGGGGAGCGTCTTGGTCATCGACGGTGGTTGGCTGGCTCAGTGAGGAGCCGCGGGGATGAAGTGCTACGGCCTCACCCTGTGCCTACGAGATGACCCCGATGCCGTGGCCGCCTACGTGCAGTACCACCAGGCCGTCTGGCCCCAGGTGTGCGCACGCCTGCGCGAGGTCGGGATCCACACGATGCGCATCTTTCTGCGCGGGCGCCGGCTCTTCATGTATATCGAGACCGACGACGCCTTCGAGCTCGCCCGCGATTTCCCACGTGTGAACGAGGATCCCGTGTCCGCCGAATGGAACCGCCTCATGGCCACGCTGCAGGAGCGTGCACCGGAGGCGAATCCCGACGAATGGTGGGCGCCGATGGACCTCGTCTTCGACCTCGATTGGCCGCAGCATCGTGCTGGTACCGCACCAGCCCAGGAGCCAGCGCCATGACGGGAGTGTTGCCGCGACGCGTGCTCGGACGGACCGGACTCGAGGTCAGCGTGGTGTGCGCCGGGTGTGCTCCCCTCGGCGATATGCCGGAGACGTTCGGCTACAGCGTGCCGGAAGAACAAGCGCTGGCCACGTTCCGCACCATTTTCCGCAGCCCGATCACCTTCCTCGACACGGCAGCGGCCTACGGTGACGGCGAAAGCGAGCGGCGCATCGGCCTCGTGTTGCGCGAACTCGGCGGGCTTCCGCCTGGCTACGTCCTGGCGACGAAGGCGGACCGCGACGTAGCGACGGGGCGGTTCGATGCCGAGCAGGTCCGTCGCTCGGTGGAGCGCAGTCGTCGCCTGCTCGGTCTGGAGCGTCTGCAGCTCGTCTATTTTCACGACCCTGAGCATGCCGGGCTGTCGGTCACCCAAGCGATGGCTCCTGGTGGCCCGGTCGAGGCGCTCCTCGCGCTGCGCGACGCGGGATACATCGAGCACGTGGGGATCGCCGCCGGACCGATCCCGATGCTCATCGACTACGTCGAAACGGGTGTCTTCGAGGTGGTCATCACTCACAACCGGTATACCTTGCTCAACCGTACCGCTGAGCCGTTGCTGCAGCGGGCTGCGGAGCTCGGGGTGGCCGTCGTCAACGCCGCTCCCTACGGCAGTGGGCTCTTGGCCAAAGGGCCGGGTGCCTATCCGCGGTACGCCTATCGTGCTGCGCGACCCGAGGAACTGGAGCGGGCTCGGCAGCTGGAGGCGATCTGTACAGCGTTCGGTGTCCCGCTCGCGGCGGCCGCGCTCCAGTTCTCGCTGCGTGATCCGCGTATCACTGCGACGATCGTCGGGATGAGCCGACCGGAGCGGGTCGAGGAGACGCTGCGGTTGGCCACGTGGCCGATCCCTGACACCCTCTGGGAGGCGCTCGCGAGCGTGCCACCGCTTCCCTACGACCCGCAGACCGGGGAACTGGTCGGTCCGGAGTGAAAGCGAGGCAGGCGATGCCGATCGGAGGCGTACCGGTCACCGACACGCACGTCCACTTCTGGGACATCGACCGCTCGGATCTCTACTGGATGACGCCGGAGTTGGAAGAGCAGCTGCGACCCCTGCGGCGCAGCTTCGGACCCGACGACCTCGACCCCGAGCGGCGAGCGGTCGGGGTCGACCGCATCGTCATCGTCCAGGCTGCGCGTTCCGAGTGGGATCACCGGCAGTGGTTCAGGCTCAGCGAGCAGTACCCCTGGATCGTCGCCGTCGTGGGGTGGGTCGACCTGGCAGCGCCGGACGTGGGCGCGCGGTTGGATGCGCACACGACGCATCCAGCGTTCCGTGGCGTCCGAGCGACCGCCGAGAACGAGCCAGACCCGGACTGGCTCGCTCGGCCGGAGGTGCACCGCGGTATCGCGGCGGTCGCCGAGCGTGGGCTGACGCTCGACCTCCTCGTCCGGGTGGAACATCTGCCGCATGTACCGCGCCTGGCGGAGCGCTTTCCCAGTCTCACGCTGGTCGTCGATCACCTGGCGAAACCGCCGATCGCGTCAGGCGAGCTCGCGCTCTGGCGGGAGCGGATGCGTGCGCTCGTCCCCTACCCGAACGTGTGGTGCAAGCTCTCCGGTCTGCTCACCGAAGCAGGACCACGACCGACCGCCGACGCGATCCGACCCGTGGTCGAGTTCGCGCTCGAGCAGTTCGGTCCGGCGCGTCTCCTCTGGGGCAGCGACTGGCCGGTGGCGACGCTCGCTGCCGACTACCGGACGACCTTCCAGACCTATGCGGCGCTCACGGCTGCGCTGCGCGAGGCTGAACGAGCGGCGGTCTTCGGAGGCAACGCGGCGCGCGTTTACCGCTTGCCGTGACAGGCCACCTCAGGGTTGGGGGACGCAGCGGAGACGGGGCCTGCGCGTACTCCTACACCTCGTGCGTGTCCGCGGGCAGTGACACTGGCCGAGGACACTGATGTGCTCGAGGTCGTAGGTGGCGAGCGCTTCGAGTGCGGACGGGAGAGTGCTCGGCGCAGGTCGGAGGTGTCCGCCGGAAGCGCACGCGTACTGGAAGCTTGCACCGGCTCACGTTCTGTCGCATGCTATGGATGTCGGTCTCGTACAGCACGGGGAGGGAGTACGATGCAGTTCGATGAGTTCATCGGCAAGGTGCAGCATCGGGCGCGACTGGCTTCGCGGGGCGAGGCGGAGCGCGTGACGCGGGCCGTCCTGGAGACGTTGGCCGAGCGGCTGGCCGGCGGCGAGGCGAAGGACTTGGCAGCGCAGCTGCCGATGATCGTCAAGGACTACATCCTGGAGTATCCGCACGCTGGCGAAGGGCGGCACATGTCGCTCAAGCAGTTCTACGAACGGATCGCTGAGCGCCTGCACGCGCCGATGCCGGAGGCAGCCTTCTGGGCGCGAGCGGTGATGAGCGTCGTGCAGGAGGCCGTGAGTGCCGGAGAGATCGAGGACGTGAAGCACCAGCTCGGTCCCGACTACGCACCACTCTTCGAGTGGGAAGGCCCACGCTGAGCGGCTCTCTTGAGGTAGCGGCGCAACCGACAGCGAAAGAGTCCACGCGCGATCGCCCAGCCGACAAGCTGGGCGATCGCGCGTGTTCGTCCCTCGGGCGCTTCCACTCGCTCGCATCCGATCGTCGTGCCGGTGGCTCGACACAGTGGAGCGACCACCCCTTGCGCACCGCAGTACGGCGAGCACGTCACGCGGCGTCCGGCCAGCAGCGCGCTCCAGACGGACGAGCGGGTCTAGGTTGGAGCGGCTCCCGGGCGCCACTGTCGCGCCGTCAGGTGGCCGAACGTGCCTTCGTTCGAGAACGCTGCGAGAAAGTGACAAAGGGTTCAGTGTTTCCACTCGTGTGCCGATTACAGAACACTGGAACTGTCCTCACGGGAACGGAGGAACGTGTGGAGGGCCACGCGCTCCGGGAGGAACGGAAGGGGGAACGAGATCCCTGGCTCTACGGGGACGATGCGGCTGCTGCGGAAGCGGCCTGGGAACCCGGGGCAGCCATACCCGAGTTCCATCAGGCGGAAAGCCCGCAGCTCCTCATCGATCCGATGAACGGCTGCATCGTCGACGCCAACGCGGCAGCAGCGCGCTTCTATGGCTGGCCGCGTGCCGCACTCCGGACGTTCCGGATCGATCACCTCAATGTCCTGCCCTGGCCGGAGATCGAGGCGCGGATGCAGCTCGCGCTCCAGCGCCCTGAGACCCGCTTCGTCTTTCCGCACCGTTTCGCCGATCACCAGATCCGGCTGGTCGAGGTCGTCACGCGGCCGGTCAGCCTCGGCGAGCGGACGTATCTCTGGTCGCGTGTCCGCGACCTCAGCGAGTCGCTCGAGCGTGTGCCGGAGCTGGAGGCGCTGGCGCGCCGGTACCGCGCGCTGGTCGAGCAATTGCCGGCCGTGGTCTACGCGGAGGAGGCAGTCGCGCCGCACCGGAAGATCTACGTCAGTCCAGCTGCAGAGCGCCTGCTCGGCTGGCCAGTCGAGGAACTGCAGGTCGACCGCACTACCTGGTACGAGCGTTTCGTGCTGCCGGAGGACCGTGCCTGGGTGCTGAGCGAGGAGGAGCGCACGGACTGTTCCGGCGAGCCGTTCCGCGTCGAGTACCGCTTCCGCACCAGTGACGGCCGGATCCGGTGGGTGCGCGACGAGGCGATCTTGGTCCGGGACGAGCACGGTCGCCCGTGGATCTGGCACGGTCTCTTGACGGACGTCACACAGCAGAAACGACTCGAGGCGCGCTTGCAGCGGGAACTAGCGTTCCACAACGTGCTGCTGGGTGTCGCCAGTACCTTGGTCGCGGCGGGTAGCGAGGAACTCGACGGAGCTGTCGCCACTGTCCTCGACGAGGTCGGTCGCTTTCTAGGGGTCGATCGCCTGGCGGTGCTCACGTGCGAGGGTGGAGAGAGCGTCCTGATCGGCAGCTGGCACGCTCCCGGTCGGTCGCCGGCTGGACAGTGGCCGGACAGTCGAACGCTCGCGGGCCTCGCCTGGATCCGCCAGCAGCTCGCGGAACGCCAGGTCGTCGTCCTCTCGACGCCGGAACAGCTTCCGATCGAGGCGCAGGACGAGCGTGCGGTGCTCGAGCAGGCGAACCTCAGCGCGCTGGTCGCTGTGCCGCTCAGCGCCTCCGGTCGGCTGCTCGGCTGTTTCCTAGCGGCGCAGGAGCGTGCGGGACGCCTGTGGAGCGAGGAGGATATCGACCTCCTGGCGCTCGTCGGACAACTCCTCACGGCTGCGATGCTCCAGCGCCGAGCGGAAGAAGCTGAAGCGCAACACCATG
>JBEPZP010000117.1:0-7495 GCA_041640735.1 Thermomicrobium sp. | reverse complement strand
GCGCGCCGTATAGGCGAGATCGACCCCAATGGCCAGGCGGTACCCGTCTGTCGGAGGCTCCTGGTAGACCGTGACATCGCGGAACAGCGTCCCGCCGCGCGGGCGTGGCCGCCCCTGGTAGAGCGACGCCCACGAGTACTCGCCGATCTGCGACCGGACCTCGTGCAGTTTCTCGAGCGGCCAGCGCTCCGGCCAGAGCGGCGTCCCTGGCTCACGGCCGAGCGGGTCGCCCTCCTCGGCAAGGGCGGGGAGCACGATCGTCTCCCACTCACCGGTCGCGGCGAGTCGTCCAGCGAGGTCGTCCGGATGCCAGCGTGTCATGACGACGATCACCGAGCCACCTGGCTCCAGCCGCGTATAGGCCACGTCGTTGAACCACTCCCACGTCCGCTGGCGCACTGTCGCAGACTCTGCCTCAACGCGGTTCTTGACCGGATCGTCAACGATGAGCAGGTCGACGCCGTGGCCGGTGAGCGGCCCCCCGATCCCCGTGGCGAGCAGGCCACCGCCGTCGACCGTGCGCCACTCCTCGAGCCGGGATGCGTCGTCCGCGAGCGGGAGACCACTCGCCTCGGCAAGCCACCGTGCGCGGCGAGATTTCGAGCGCGCGAACTCGACCGCGTAGCTGACATAGGCGATCGTGCGCGTCGGGTCGCGGAGCAAGAGCCACACGATACCGTGGAGGAGCGTCTCTGTTTTCCCGTGCCGTGGCGGGGTCGAGACGATCGCGCGCACTGGTTGTTCGCACGCACGTTCGATCGCGTCCACGAGCGGTCGCAGGTGTGTCGGCGCCACGAACCGCGGGCTCAAGCGCGGAATGAAGTCGAGAAGGCCGAGCTCAACCGTTGGCAGCGTGGCGTTGCCGCGGGTCGACCACAACCACCGTCCGATCCGACGTTCCGTTGCGTCGATACGTGTGAGCGAGTCGAGCATCGATCACCTGGCTCGTGAGTATCGCCTCGTTGAGGATCTTGAGCGCGCCGGAGACCGCGTGGATAGCGACCGGATCGCGCGGGTCAGCCTCGCGTGCGGCGCGCTCGATGAATTCGGCGGCCGCCACGAGCGCACCGGCGGCCCGGTCGATCCAGGCGCGTTCGAGAGCCTTTTTTTTCTCGTTCACAAGTTCTAACAGCGACGCATCGGAGTCGAGCCGACGGCGATACCGCCAGAGCGTCATCTCACTGACACCCCAGCGCTGTGCCGCCGATCGATCCCCGTTGAGTGCAGCATCAGCGAGGATCGCTGCCGCGCGCTCGCGGTTGAACCGCCCGGCCATAGACGCTCCGAGGAATGGCTATCCCTTGCCGAAAAACGGGAAAGCCGCCCAATCCTGGCGGCTGCGCGTACACTACCCCACTTTACCCTCAGGATAGCAGGAATCGTCAGCGCCGTCAAGCCACGCCGACCCGTTCTGGCACTCACAGCATGTCAGCCAGCAGACGGTATGCCGTCCAGCAGCGGTTGTAGACGGTCCCGTAGGAACACCCCAGGTCCAGTGCCGCGAGCTGCCGACGTGTGGTGAGGCTGTGGCGCAACCGCGCCTCGTTCTGTACGAACCAATGCCGGTCGCGGTGATAGTCCGGGTGCGTGGGATCCGGGTACGGGATCGCGTGCACGAGATGGAGGACGCACCACAGTTGCTCGTCGAGCTGGCGGAGCGCGATGAGGGCACGGTCGATGTCGGCACGGACGATGGCAGCGCGGATCTCGAGCGGCTCAGAATTTGCACGCCGCCGTCTCCGTGACACTGGCTCGTCGCTCCGCACGCGTGCATCGAGCACGTGGTAGCGCTCGAGCAGCGCCTCCACCTCATCGACCCGCATCCGCATCTCCCCACCGGAGGGTCACGACGACCCCTTCCACCCCGCGGTCGACACGTTTCGTCGCCTCGATGCGCACCACGTCCGCATCGTCGAACCCGAGCACACGCGCGAGGGAGTCAATCAGTTGCTTGAGCACGTTGTCGAGATCCCTCCGCCTCCAGTGGTCGACCGCCAGGTCGATGCGGAGCGAGACCGGTACACCGCGCGGCACCTGCGGCCGGCACGGCCCCAGCGCGGCGTACACGACGACGTCGTAGGACCGCGCCTCCTGCGTGAGAGCGACGCGCCCGTCTCGCCGCCGGACGTAGCGGTGGTTCGCGGACGGTGGCAGTGGCAGTTCGAGCACGATCATCACGCACCAGCCTGCTTCCGTGCCCGTATGGCCTCCCGCTCGCGGCGGAGCAACTCGCTCGGCGGGAGATCCAGGTCGACAGTGAACGTGCGCTCGAGCTCCGCGAGTCGGTCCGGTGTCACGGTGCCATTTGGGCTGGCCCGTGCCCGAGCGCCGGACGGGTTCGCCCGCGCCTCGTACGCCCCTTCGAGCACCCGCACGACACGCTCGCTCGACTCGAGCAGCCAGTCCAGCGTCGCCTGCCAGCCCGAGTCCCCCTCGCCCCGCAGGAACGGCGACGCCCGCACGCGCTCGAACAACCGCTCCCACCAGTCCAGTTCGTAGACCCGGTCACCGTCCGGCAGTGACCTGGCGAGTTCGCGGCAGCGCAGCGCGAACCGCTGCCGACGTTGCTTGGTTACGCCCAGTACCTCGGCGAGTGCCGGGCCTGGCCCGTCGCCAGCGCAGATCCGGTTCCAAGCCTCGACCACAGCGTCGAAATCCGGCGGATCGAGCGACGACGACACACGACGGCGCGCGAGCGGCTCAGCGCGAGCGCGCCCGCTGTGTGTATCCGCAGTCCGCAGTCCGGAGTCAGGAGTCAGGAATCCGGAATCAGATGGGCTGGCCTCGTGCTCATCTGGTTTCGGCACCGGGCCAGCACCGTGCTCGTCTGGTGCTGCCGTAGTACTGGGCTCTGGTGTGTCTGCTGCCGCTCCTGTATCCGGCGGTGGCGGGATCGTGCTCTCCGGTTCTCGTACGTGTGGAGACTGGTGCCGCTCGAAGTTGACGACCTGGATGTAACGCGTCCCATCGATCTCGTAGCGGACGATGAATCCCGCGCGCGCGAGGTCATCGAGTGCACGGTCGACGTCCCAGTCGTCGTAGGGGAGCACCTCGGCTTTGATCCGTTTCGGCCGGTCTTCGAGGCGGCCGCGCCGGTCAGCGAGACACCAGAGTCCCTGAAAGAGAATGCGCGTCAGCGGTGGCAGTTCCGCGAGTTGCTCGTTTTTGAAGAAACCTGGTTTGAGGTTACGAGCACGCACCGTCGACCCCCCTGAAAGGCGTGGCGGCTCGCTGCGCGAGCACGGCGACCGATCGAACGACCTGCCTGAGCCCGCAGCGCACCTCCTCAGGGATCCTCTGGTCAGCGAGTAGCGATGCCAGAGCCTCGAGTTCGGGATCCAGCACCGATGGTGTGAAACCAGCACTGGCCAAAAGGGCGCTCGTATCCGCAGCAGGGAGCGACAACGCATCAGCTATGCGCAATATGAGGTCGCGACTCGGGCGACGCTCCCCGCGCTCGAGCCGACTCACATGGCTGTGGTCGACCCGAACCAGTCGCGCAAGACGAGCCTGCGAGACTCCCGTCCGTTCGCGATACCATCGCAAGAGTTCAGCAAACGACCGCTCGCCCACCCGACTCCCCCCTCAGTGCCGCGACGACGCGTCGTGCAAGATCGCGCCGCAAGCTGCGAAACGCCTGCGAGCGCTCGCCATCGAGCGCCTGCATGTTGAGCAGGTAGAAGCGTCCTAGGAGCGCATGGAGGAGCAATGCCTTCGACCAGTCCCTGTCGTCTCGTGCCGAGCTGCAGGCGCGTTCGATGGCTGCGACACTCTCGGCGAGCTCGGACGCGAGCACCCGCTCGTCCACGTTCGCCAGTCGTTCGATCCGCCGCGCGAGGTTCCGCTCCATCTCTGCCTCCTCAGCTCCCTGGCGCCCGCAGCGCTGCCTGTTGGTCGCAGAAGGCCCCCAACGCCCGTAGCGTGTCATCGTCGAGGGTCGCCAGCGCGGCCGCGATCTCTTCGTCCGACGCCACGCCCTGTTTGATCCGTTCCGCGACGTAGACACCGAGCCAGCCCTGGTCGGCCAACCACTCGAGCTGTTCGCCGACCGGGACGCCCTGCTCGCGCTCACGCTTCCTCATCCGCCTGAGGATGGCGAGCCCCCGATCCATCACCGGCTTCCGGCCTTGGGTCGGCTGTTCCTGTTGGTTCGCTGGTCCTGGCTCCAACGCGACCGGCTCTGCCGTCGGGATCGAGTCGACCTCGGTCTCGTCGAGCCAGCCGAGGCCGGCGAGAGAGAGCGTGACCCTGCGCTTGGCCTTCGTGATCGCTTTCAGGATCGCGTTCGCGAGAGCCTCACCCGCGAGGCCCTTGATGGAGACCACGCCGAGATCCTCGTCCACGCGACCCTCGCGGTCGCGCGCGCGCACGTGCACGACGTAGAGGTCACCGACCTGCTGTTGCGACACGATCTCCGTCGAGATGCCATGGACCTTGCGCAGCTGGTCGGCTGCGGACCGGTTCGCGTAGAGGGTGAGTTTCCCGTTCAAGACGATGTAGTCGAACGGGCGCGTGAGGGGATTGAGCCCCAGGGACTCGCAGACCCGAGCATAGTAGGTGACACGCTCCGCGGGGGACAGTTTCGAGAGGTCGCCGTGCACGATGACCTTTTCGAGAACGTCGTACTGTGCCTCGATCATGACGCCACTCCTTTCGACACCAGGACCGCGACGATGGCCGCGAGGCAAACTGCCGCACTGGCGGCAATCCAGAGCACCCCACAACCGTCCCGGACAGCCGCTCGCCCGAACGGTTGGGCCTGGCTACGGTTGCTGTGTAGGAGGACCCGGCGCCGGATCTCCGTGACCTCCCACCAGGGCACGAACCCGTACTCGACGAGTCGTGCCGCTCCGTTCCTCTGACGAGTAGAGGCCAGCTTCATCGGTAGGCCTCCCGTATGCGCATGGCGGTTCGCCACCACGTCGCCTTCGAGCGTCGCTGCATCCTGGCGACCTCGTTCAGGGGCACCCCGACCGCGAGCGCGATCGCTGCCGGCGCGAGGTCGCCGAGCGCCCGCAGGACCTCTTCGGCAGTGAGCTCGATCACGGCCTGCTCCTCGACCTCCGCGCGCTCGTCCGCAGCCCACGCCGTGAGGGGTAGCGCGGGCGCGCGGCGGAACGTCGTGCGACGCAGGTCGGCGACGACGGAATTCACGGCACGGTGCAGGAGAGCGGGCGAGGGTTCCCGCCCGCTCTCGAGGACACGGAGGTAGGCCTGGTGGACGATGTCCTCTGGGTCCACGCCGAGCCGCCAACCAGCCCGGCGTGCGTGGGCCAGGAGGTCGTGATAGAGCAACTCGTCCATCAGGTCACCTCCAAGGAGTTCGGGGGAAGGGGGGAAGCGACGAGGCTTCCCCCCTGGGTCGGGTGGGGAAGGGGAAAGGAGGAGTGTGCACGCCACGCGGAGCGCACCTCGTGGATCAAGGAAAGGAGCTCGAGGCACGTGGCCTCGAGTTCCCGGCACCAGAGATCGAGTTCCTCCACGTCATGGGGCAGCAAGCGCCACCACTCCTGTGCAGCGCGCAGGGACTGCTCCGCCCTTGCGAGCACGTCGAGCACATGTTCATGCCAGAGACGCGCAGCTCTGATTTGTTCGAGATAGGTCGGCATCTCAGCCCTCCTCGTCCTCGTTCTGTGCGATCTCATAGACTGGCGCGTTCAGGCCCAGCCACGCATGCACGAGCTGTTCCTGATCCACCGTCGTGACAGGTGCCACAGCCTCCCGGAACACGAGTGCAAGGAAGTCGATCGCGTCCTCCCCCTCCAGGTGCTCCGTATAGCCGAGCGTCGTGACCAGGGTCACTGCATCCGCCGCAAGCGGTCTGATCACAGCGACCGTGTCGAGGTTGACGATGGCAGTGCGGAGGCGGACGAAGCGCGCCATGTCACACCTCCTCACCATGCGCAGCGCCACGGATGGCCTCAGCCGGGACGAGGAACTCGCGTGTCTCGATCGGCACGCGCTCGAGGTAGTCGACGAGGTACGAGCGACGCTCCTCGGCGAGCGCGGGGCCGTAGTAGTGCGCGAGGATGCAGTACGCCAACTCGTTCGGTCCCGACCCGCGGTACCCGAACTCGAACCCGCTCGAGAAGCGACCGGAAGGGCGGATCGGGTGGTGCCCGATCCAGGCGACGACCTGACCGTCGTCGCCTCGGATGACCCGGACCGCCTCCACCGGACACACGAGGCATGCCTCGACGTCGCGCGTCTCGAACCAGACGATCCCCGCGACCGCTGCGGCGGCACCGAACTGGCTCTGCCACCGCTTCAGCCGCTGCCAGGATCCGTCCCACTCCGCCCATGCCCGGGCCCGGTGCCGGCAGGGGTAGCGCGCCGGGCAGTCGCACGTGAGGCCGTCAGCGCGCCAGTCAACGCAGTGCCACGCCTCACGCGAGCCACAGGAGCCGATGCAGGCGACGAGCAACGGGCTCGCGTACGGCTCGCCGTGCCAGCGCACGAACACGAGGTGCTCACCGCCCCAGTCGAGTTCGGCATGCGGCGGGTACGAGTCGAGCGCGCGTGCGAGCGCCCGGCGCCACGCCGCGGAACGGAAGTCTGGTTGCACGGCACGCTGTATGATAGACTGGTGTACGGACACCATCTCAGTCCTCCTTTTCTCTCTTTTCTCTTCGCACCGGGCGGGTGGTCGCGGCATCCGTCCGGTGCTCTGCTGTCTGGTCCTCACACGCGGTATCCGGGACCGGCCTGAGTAGCCGGTCCCACAGCCACCGCCAGCCAGGGGAATCCGCCAGATCCGGCGGGATGAGATCGCGAACGTATGGCATGCTAGGAGGAGCGGCCCGCATGTCCGAATCCCTGACCGACTAGGAGCTCGTCTGCGTTGCACACCTCCTTCCCGAGAAGATCCGCATACTCTCGCAACAGGAGCGCGACAGCCGCATCGATCGCATGACTGCGATTCACAAACACGCCTCGCTCGACCAGCAGATCCAGTTTCGCCACAGCATCTCCGTCAACATGCGCGGCGATGGTCCGACGTCCTGAGCCATTCCTACGGCGATGGGTCGTCGTAATGAGCTTCTTCACGTCTGACACCTCCCGTCTAGCGACTAGCGTAGCACAGCTACTTGACGCTGTCAATAGACGACTAGTCGGTGTCGTTCTATCGTGTAGGCGGAGTCACTCTAAGGAGGGGGTCATGAGCGTGGATTTGTCGGGATTCAGTAAGGCATTACGCCGTTTGCGCCTTTTGCGTGGCCTGAGTCAGGAGCAGTTGGCGGAACTCACGGGGATCCACCAGCGCACAATCTCGCGCATGGAAAACACGACTACCGAGGGC
Source organism: Thermomicrobium sp. (assembly GCA_041640735.1). Taxonomy (GTDB): domain Bacteria; phylum Chloroflexota; class Chloroflexia; order Thermomicrobiales; family Thermomicrobiaceae; genus Thermomicrobium. The sequence continues at coordinate 195 of JBEPZP010000117.1, read as the reverse complement.
TACTTGCCCCCACCCCATCAGGTTGTGGCGCTCGCACGCGCGCTGGACGTTCCCGTGTCAGAACTAGTCCGAGCCGCTGGTTACCCAATCGAATGCGAACGTGAGTCCGAGCTGGACTTACCTGCCATCGTGACCTACGCCGAGCGTTGGCTTCTAGGCCCCGGACAGGAACACCCTGACCGGGAAATGGTGCGG
>JBEPZP010000116.1:0-7699 GCA_041640735.1 Thermomicrobium sp. | reverse complement strand
ACGTGTCCTTGTCCAACCGATGCACGATCCCAGGCCGATGACTAGGTTGAACTTGCAGATCCGGGCGGATCGCCTTGAGTGCGTTCACCAACGTTCCGTGCTCGTGTCCCGGAGCCGGGTGGGTCACAATACCCGGTGGCTTGTCGAAGACGATGATGTCCTCGTCCTCGTAGATGACAGGAATCGGCAAGTACTCCGGCGTCAAGTCGGTCGGCCGCTCGACGGGTGGAAGGTAGACCTCGAGACGGTCGCCGTACCGCACGCGTTGCGCAGGTTTGCAGGGAGCGCCGTTGACGAGAATCTCCCCCCGCTTCATCAACTGCTGGACGAAGCTCCGACTCATGCCGGTCACCCGGCTCGCGATCAACTTGTCGAGCCGTTCCCCGTGCTCGCGTTCGGAAATTTCCAAGACGAGTTTGACCGCATCACGCTGACGGACAGTCATCCCAGTCGCCGCTCCGAATCGACCGCTTCGGTAGCTGCGCGATCGACTGCGTGCGCTGTCCACTCCGTGCGCACGAAGAGGACGAGCAACAGGAGCACACCGATCGTGATCGCGCTGTCAGCCACATTGAACGTCGGCCAAAAGGAGAGGTCGATGAAGTCCACGACGAATCCGTGACGGAGCCGGTCGACGAGATTTCCCGCTGCACCGCCGAGTTGGAGACCCAGTGCCACAGCACCCAAGCGGAACACGACCAACGACCGAAACCAGACGATAAGGAGAAGCACCACCACCAGCGCCAAGAGAGCGAGCAACGGATTCTTCCCCTGGAACAACCCGAAGGCAGCACCGGTGTTCTCGACGTAGAACAGACGCAAGACGCCTGGAACGAGCACGATCTCGTCCAGCGACCCAGCCGGGCCGAGGTGGGCGAGGACGAGTTCTTTGGTCAGTTGATCCAGGAGGACAGTCACCCCCGCGACGCTCGCGAGTAATCCCCAGCCTCCGATCCGCACCGAAGACACCTCCCGGCGACGCACGACACACGCTACCTCGTCGTCGCCCCGCATGTCGCCTAATTCTACTCGTCAGATCTCGTACGTACCTCTACCGCGATCCTGCGAGTACCATGGTTGCGGTCGTAGACAGGGGAGAGGGCATCCATGGAGGATACGATCCGTATGGTCATCGGGGGAGGCGGAACTGGCGGGCACACGCTGCCCGTGCTTGCGGTGCTCGCGGCACTCCAGCGGCGAGCGAGGATCGACGTTCTCTGGGTCGGGTCACGAAGCGGAGTCGAGCGCCGAGTGGCATCCCGCGAAGGTATTCCGTTTCGCTGGATCCCGACGGGCAAGCTCCGCCGGGAATGGACACCCCGCACGATCATCGACCTCGCTGCGATTCCGGCTGGAACATTGACTGCTGCTATCCTGATCCGGCACTTCCGTCCCAACGTCGTCTTCGGTACCGGGGGATATGTCAGCGTCCCTGTCGTCCTCGCGGGTTGGCTGAACCGTATCCCCATCGTGATTCACGAGCAGACAGCTAGTGCCGGGCTCGCCACGCGCATCGCGTCGCGTTTCGCCGATGTCGTCGCAGTCTCGTATGAGACGACGCGAACACTCTTGAAAACCCGCGCTCGAGTCGTGCACACCGGGCTTCCGGTGCGTGAAGCGATTCTGCACGGAGATGCTGACCGCGCCCGGCGCTCCCTCGCTCTCGAACCAGAGGCACCACTTCTCTACGTCACCGGCGGCGTCCTCGGCGCACATGCCCTCAATTGCGTCGTCGCCGACGCGCTCCCCGACTTGCTCGAGATCGTACAAATCGTCCATCAGTGTGGCCCGAGTCGCCTCAACGGGGACTACCCGCGCCTGCTCGCGCGTCGTGCCGAGCTCCCACAAGCGCTGCAACGCCGCTACGTCGTCGTCGAATTTCTCGACGACGACCTGCCTCACGTCCTCGCCGCCGCCGACTTGGTCCTCAGCCGAGCAGGGGCCAGCACCGTCGCCGAATTAGCTGCTCTCGGGAAGCCAGCGATCCTCGTTCCGTTACCTGGCGCACGCGGAAACGAGCAACTCCTCAACGCTCGATTGCTCGCGGCCACAGGCGGCGCACTGGTCATCGAGCAACATGACCTGACGGCAGAACGTCTCGTGACCACTGTCCGCCGCCTGATGACCGACCGCGCTGCCTTAGCCGACATGGGCCAGCGTGCTCGCAGTGTGCACGTCCCCGATGCAGCTGAGCGTTTGGCTGACGTCATTCTGGCGACTGCTCGTCGGCAGCGCGCCGGGTCTGAACTGCTCGCGCCACCAGTGCGCTGATCGCCTCCGCCACCGTGCGTACTGGAACGACCCGTACCCCGGCGGGCACCACCGGTGGGCGTCCTCTCGCGGGCACATAGGCGCGCGAGAATCCTAAACGGGCCGCTTCTTGGAGACGTCGCTCGAGACTATGGACACCACGCACCTCTCCGGCCAATCCCACTTCCCCGATGTAGACAGCATCTGCCTCGAGCGGTATGCCGCTCGCAGAGGACGCGATCGCCAGAGCGACTCCGAGGTCCGCCGCCGGTTCCACCAGTCTGATTCCGCCGGTCACGTTGACGAACACGTCTTGGTCGGCCAGGCGAACTCCCGCATGTTTGCTCAGCACCGCAACGAGGAGCTGGAGTCGTGTGGAATCGAAACCCGTCGCCATCCGGCGCGGTGTCCCGTAGCCGGCGTGACTGGTCAGCGCCTGCACTTCGATGAGGATAGGCCGAGTTCCCTCGATCGCTGCGACGACCGCACTTCCAGGAGCGTCAGCCAGACGCTCCGCCAAAAACACCTCCGAGGGATTACCGACATCGATCAAACCGGCGTCGGTCATTTCGAAAATGCCGATCTCGTTAGTGGATCCGAAACGATTCTTCGCAGCTCGCAAGATACGATGGTGATGGAACCGTTCCCCCTCGAGGTAGAGAACGACGTCCACCATATGCTCCACCAAGCGCGGCCCCGCGATGATCCCCTCTTTGGTGACGTGCCCGACCAGAAAGACCGGTATCCCGGTGCGCTTGGCGAACTGGAGAACTTGGGCCGTGCAGTCTCGTACCTGTGTCACACTACCGGGCGAAGACGCGACGTCGCTCAGATACACCGTTTGGATGGAATCGACGATGACGAGCGCTGGCTGGAGAGCAGCAGCGCGCTCCAAGGCATGGTCGAGTGCAGTTTCCGCCAGGAGCAGCACACCGTCGCCAGCGGCCCCCAGTCGCTCAGCCCGCAATTTGATCTGTTCTGGCGACTCTTCCGCCGCGACATAGAGGACTTCTTGACCGCAAGCCGCGATCCGCAGTGCCACCTGCAGGAGGAGGGTCGACTTCCCGATGCCAGGATCACCACCGAGGAGCACGAGTGTCCCCGGAACCAAGCCACCGCCGAGGACCCGATCGAACTCGGGTGAGCCCGTGGAGAGACGTCCAGCGTCGATACCCTGAAGCTGGGAAAGCCGGCGCGGCTCGCTCCGTCGCGCGGAGGACGATCCCGCCGCTCGGGTCGGTTCCTCGACCTCTTCGACCATCGTCCCCCACGCGTTACAGGAAGGACAACGGCCGAAATAGCCGGGACTCTCGTGCCCGCATTCCCGGCACACCCAGACGGAACGCCTTCTTCCTCGATTGCGCGACACGTTTCCCCCGAAACGAGAAAACGAACACAGGTTCGTCTTTGAGTATAGCGCCAGAAGGAAGCGGGGCCCGGTCGCGACCGGGCCCCGCTCCTCCCCCACGCTCGTCCCATGCGGCCTAGGAGACGGTACTGAGGGCTTCCGCTGGCTCCATCGTCAGCAAGTCGTCCCGCACGTCGATCACGACCGTGCTGCCAGGCTTGAACCGGCCAGCCAAGATCGCCTCGGCCAGCGGATCTTCGATCAGGTTCTGGATGATGCGACGCAAGGGGCGCGCACCGTATTGCCGGTCGTACCCACGCTTGGCCAGGAGGTCCTTGGCCGCGTCCGTCACCTCCAAGGTGATCTGCTGCTCTGCCAGCTGCTTGCGGATCCGCTTCAACTCCAGGTCGACGATTTGCCGCACGTGCTCCGGCGTCAGCGGATGGAACACGATCACTGCGTCGATGCGGTTCAGAAACTCGGGCCGGAACGTCTGTTTGAGCTGCGACAGCACCTTGTCCTTCATCGTCTGATAATCGACCTGCGCCTTCTTGTTCGGGTCCTCCGCTGCCGCGAAGCCCAGGCTGCCTTCCCGCTGGATCAACTCCGCACCGATGTTCGAGGTCATGATCAGGATCGTGTTCCGGAAGTCGACCCGGCGCCCCTTGGCATCCGTGAGGTTCCCGTCCTCCATGATCTGGAGCAGGATGTTGAACGCCTCCGGATGCGCCTTCTCGATCTCGTCGAGCAAGATGACCGAGTACGGCTTGCGCCGCACCGCTTCAGTGAGCTGGCCACCCTCCTCGTAGCCGATGTAGCCCGGCGGAGCGCCCACCAACCGCGACACCGTGTGCCGCTCCATGAACTCGCTCATATCGATCTTGATGAGCGCGTCCTCGCTGCCGAACATGAACTCGGCGAGCGCTCGCGCGAGCAACGTCTTCCCTACACCGGTCGGCCCGAGGAAGATGAAGGTGCCGATCGGTCGGCGCGGATCCTTGAGCCCAGCTCGCGCCCGCCGGACAGCACGAGCGAGAGTCGAGATCGCCTCGTCCTGCCCGATCACGCGCTCGTGGAGCGCCTCCTCCATGTGGAGCAATCGCTCGCTCTCTTCGGTGTGCAGGCGCGTGAGCGGGATACCGGTCCACATCGAGACGACCTGCGCGATGTCCTCCTCGGTAACGACCGGTTCGTCCTGTCCCTGCTCTTCGCGCCAGTGCTGCTCCAGCTCCTGGATGCGGTGCAGCAGTTGCCGCTCGCGCTCGCGCAGTTCGGCTGCCAGCTCGAACTCCTGGCTCGCCACTGCTGCGTCCAGCTCTCGACGGAGCGACTCGAGCCCGCGGCGCGCTTCCTTGAGCGAGGGCGGTGATGCCGAGCGGTACATACGCACGCGCGACGCCGCCTCGTCCACCAGGTCGATCGCCTTGTCCGGCAAGTAGCGATCGGTCACGTAGCGTGCCGCCAGCACCGCCGCAGCGTGCAGCGCGCCGTCGGAAATCTTGAGCTTGTGGTGCTCCTCGTACCGCTCGCGGATCCCTTTCAGGATCTCGATCGTCTCTTCCACGGTCGGCTCGTTGACGATCACCGGCTGGAACCGCCGCTCCAGCGCGGCATCGCGCTCGATGTACTTCCGGTACTCGTCGAGCGTGGTAGCGCCGATCGTCTGCACCTCACCACGCGAGAGTGCCGGCTTCAGGATGTTCGCAGCATCGACGGCACCTTCGGCGGCCCCGGCACCGACGAGCGTGTGGAGCTCATCGATGAACAGGATGGTGCCGGACTCCTTGACCTCCGCCACGATCTTCTTGAGACGCTCTTCGAACTCGCCGCGATACTTGGTGCCCGCGACCAACGCGCCGATATCGAGCGCGACGAGCCGCTTCCCCTGGAGCGGCTCTGGCACATCGCCGGCGACGATGCGCTGGGCCAATCCCTCGACGATCGCCGTCTTCCCGACACCCGGTTCACCGATCAAGGCAGGGTTGTTCTTCGTCCGCCGGGACAGGATCTGCATGACCCGCTCGATCTCGTTCTGCCGGCCGATCACCGGATCCAGCTTGCCCAAGCGCGCGGCCTCGGTCAGATCGAACCCCAGTGCATCGAGGTACGGCGTCTTGGTCTGCTGCGCCCGCTGCTGGTACGCCGTACCCTGCGCCAGCACCTGCAACACCTGCTGCCGCACCTTTTCGAGGTTCACCCCGAGACTCTCCAGCACGCCCGCGGCGATGCCCTCGCCCTCACGAACCAGGCCGAGGAGCAGGTGCTCGGTGCCGATGTAGTGGTGACCGAGACGCCGCGCCTCGTCGACCGCGTACTCGATCACCTTCCGGGCGCGCGGCGTCAGGCCGATCTCGCCGACGACCGTACTCTCGCCCCGGCCGATGATGAACTCGACCGCGCTGCGCACCTTCGGCAGCTGGACCCCCATGCTCTGGAGGACACGCGCTGCCACTCCCTCGCCCTCGCGCACCAGGCCGAGGAGCAGGTGCTCAGTGCCGATGTAGTTATGGTTGAAACGCCGCGCCTCCTCTTGCGCGAGCGCCAGCACCTTGCGTGCCCGTTCCGTAAACTTCTCGAACTTGTCAGCCATAGCTCACACTCCCGGGCATTCGCCCGTCCACCATTCTCGAGCGATGATGAAGCGGTTGCCGTGGTGAGGACCGATCGCCTCCTCGATTCCGCTCTTCCACCTCCGGCACCGTACAAGTGTACTCAGGGCAGCCGATCGTCGCCAGAAGCGGGACAGCGGCGAGGAAGGCAGAGCCCCCAGCCTGAGTCCTGGGGGCTCCGAACGCACATGCCCATGTGCTGGGTATGACTCGCCAAAGCGTCGTTTCAACGTACGGAGCTGGCAGGGATTACGGTTCCCCACCATCGTCGGCCGCTGGCTCTTCGCCCTCCGGCTCGGAATCGAACTCGACGTCCTCGACTTCTTCGCCCTCGGCAGCGTATGGCGTGATACCGCGCTCGATCAGCCGCTGCTTGATCGCCACCGCCTCGGGCCCCAACAGCGCCTCGAGCTCCTCGTCGGGAACCTCGAGCGCACGTCGCAGGCTCAATCCGATCCGACGCCTCGCCGGATCGATGCGGATCACCTTGACGAGGACCTCGTCACCTTCCTGCAACACCTCGTTCGGGTGCTCGACTCGCCACCCAGCGAGCTCCGAGACGTGGATCAACCCCTCGACACCCTCCTGCAAGCGCGCGAAGGCACCGAAACCAGCCAGCTGGGTGATCGTCCCGCGGACGATTTGCCCGACTTGGAACTGACTGGCGACTTGCATCCACGGCTCAGGCTGGGTGCGTCGGATCGAGAGCGCGATCTTCCGCTGCTCCGGGTTGACCGACAGCACCATCACGTCCACTTCGTCGCCGACGCGCAAGACCTCGGATGGGTGCTTGACGCGCGTCCAGGAAATCTCGGAAAGGTGGACGAGTCCGTCCGCCCCACCGATGTCGACGAAGGCACCGAAATCGGCGATGCTCGTCACACGACCACGCCTGGTCTCACCCTCGCGGAGCGTCTCGATGAGCTGCGCCTTCATCGCATCGCGCTGCTCCTGCACTGCCTGGCGCTCCGAGAGAATCAGGCGATTGCGATGCCGGTTGATCTCGATGATCTTCAGCTTGAGGCGCTGCCCGACCATCCGCGCCATATCAGCTTGCTTGGTCACCTCGTCCCCACCGCGGATGGCCACTACCTGAGAAGCCGGGACGAACCCGCGAATCCCATCGAGGTTAACGAGAAGGCCGCCCTTGTTGTAATTGACCACCTCGGCCTCGATGATGCCACCGGCCTCGAAAATCTCCTGGAGCCGCCGCCAGGTCTTCTCCTGACGGGCCCGATCGATCGAGAGCACCGCTTGGCCAGCCTGATCCTCAGGCTGCAGCACGAAGACCAGTATCCGGTCACCAGGCCGGAGACGCCCCAGCTCCTCCGGACTCAGCGTCTGGAACTCCCGGCTCGGAACGATCCCCTCGCACTTCCCCCCGATGTCGACCAAGATCTCGTCCCGGCCGACATACATCACCTCGCCCTCCACCACATCACCGTAGCGGAACAGGCGATAGTCGTGACTCGGGTCGTCCAACAACCGCCGG
>JBEPZP010000115.1:0-7726 GCA_041640735.1 Thermomicrobium sp. | reverse complement strand
AGGTGCCGTCGAATCGCGCGACCTGGTGCAGCGCCTCGCGGGCGAGGTGTTGCAGAAAGGTTGCGTCCTCGTGCAGCTGTTCAGCCACCTGCGCGATCGTTTCCACCGTGCCTGGTCGCAGGTCCTCGAGAATGGGTATCACCTGTCGGCGGATGACGTTGCGCTCGTACGCGAGCGAGAGGTTGGTCGGATCTTGGATCGGCTCGAGTCCGAGAAGTGCGAGGGTCGCCTCGATCGTTCGGCGACGGATCTCGAGCAGTGGTCGCACCAGGTGGATCTCGACGAACGTGTGGTGCGTCGGGTCGATCGGGATGCGGAGCTCGGTGACGTCGCGCATGCCAGCGAGGCCGTCCAAGCCCGAGCCGCGGAGAAGTCGCAAGAGCACCGTTTCCGCTTGGTCGTCGCGTGTATGGCCAACGGCGATCCACGTCGTCTCGTACTCGAGCGCAGCCTGAGCGAGGGCCGCGTAGCGAGCGGCGCGGGCACCGGCTTCGGTGCCGCCTTCCCGGAGCTCCGGCCAGGCAGCGACATCGACCTGCCGTACAGTCACGGCCAGCCCGAGTCGTTCTCCGAGCGCCACAGCCCGCTCCGCGAGCGTCGCTGATTCCGGATGCAGGCGGTGGTCGACGTGGACCGGCAGCGGTCGGGGCCCGAGACCTTGCTGCGCCAGGTGCTGAAGCCCCCACAGCAGCGCGAGCGAGTCAGGTCCACCGGAGAAGCCGACGACGAGGCGATCGTCGGGGGTGAGTCGTGCTGCCCGGAGCACTGTGCGGATTGCCCGCAAGAGCGTACTAACGGTACCGGCTCGCCCGGACGACACGGGGGGACTCCTCCCGGTGGGTCTCTCAGGCGCTCCTGCGACCCTGAACGAGGAGAACGAAAAGAAAAACGGCGCTCAAGCGCGCCGCTGCCACGGTGCCGGTGGGCGGATTCGAACCACCAACCCAGGGCTTATGAGTCCCCTGCTCTACCGTTGAGCTACACCGGCCCATGTCCCAAGCGAGAGTGTACCACGCACCATTGGCGACCGTCAACGCGCAGGGGGCGACAGAGGTCGTGTCGTGGCCCCTCGGGCGGTGGAGGCCCGGGAGAGAAGCTCCCGGGCCAGTCGAGGTGTTATTCGCCGATGTCCTTGCCGATCTGGCGTGCCATGGCGCGGTAGGCGGCGAAATCACCGAGACCGGTGGCATTCGCACCGGGGACGACGATGACGCTGGCAGAGATCAAGTCGGCGCCGGGGCTGGCGAGGTAGGCGCAGATTTTGCCGATGTCGTCAGGGAGGGCCCAGCGCCGGGCGGCGACCAGTGCCTCTGCCCGATCGCCCATCTCGGCGCGCATGCGCCCGCTCAAGATGCCAGCCGGGAGTACCGCGTTCACGGTGATATTGTAGGCGTAGAACTCGGCTGCCAATTGTCGCGTCAGGCCGAGCAAGCCGCGTTTCGATGCGGTGTACCCGGCACCACCGTTGAGACTGGCGCGGAGTGCGGCTAGCGAACCGATGTTGATGATGCGTCCGTAGCGCTGGCGCACCATGTGTGGGAGAGCTGCACGGCTCATGTAGAAGGGGCCGGACAGATTGACGGCGATGTAGCTGTGCCATTCCTCGTCCGACATCCGCTCGACGGCTGGTGAGCGGCCGAGGCGCGCTGCGTTGTTCACCAGGATGTCGATCCGGCCGTGCTGCTCGACGACCGCCTCGACCATCTCGCGTGCGCGCTGCGGGTTCGAGACGTCGCCGGCCAGGACGAACGCTCGCCCACCCTGAGCGGCGATCTGCTCGACGGTGGCTCGCGCATACGCTTCGTCGAGGTCGTTGACCGCGACGATCGCTCCCTCCTGGGCGAGCACACGCGCGATGCCAGCTCCGCCCCCTCCCATTTCCCCACCACCTGCACCAGTGACGAGGGCGACCAGGCCTGTCAGCAATCCCATCGTTTCCACTCCTTGCTATGCGAAGGCGGATTCCGGGTCGGTGCGCGCACCCGGCAGCACGGACACTGCTCCATCGATCGGGATAGCGACACCGCTGATGTATCCGGCCGCTCGACTGGCCAGAAACACGACGACCGCAGCGACATCTTCCGGAATGCCAGCTCGGAGCACAGGGATCGTCTCGGCTAGTCGAGCGATCCACTCCTCGCCCCGTTCCGCTGTGAGTTCCGGTGTCGCGATGAAGCCCGGGAGCACAGCGTTCACCGTGATACCGTGCTGGCCCACCTCGATCGCCAGATGTCTCGTCAGACCGTAGAGCGCCTCCTTGGTCGCGACATAGGCGGCGCCGTTGAGGACACTCGTCCGGCTCGCGACGACGTTCGAGACGTGGATGATCCGGCCGAAGCGACGTCGACGCATGTGCCGCACGGCTGCCCGACTCAGGTAGAAGGCTGCATGGAGGTTCACTGCTATGGCCTTTTCCCATTCCTCGTCGCTGATCGCATCAGCCCGCTGGCCGCTCCCGAACACCTCGGTGGCGTTCACGAGAATGTCGAGCTGACCGAAGCGGTCGACGACGCGCTCGAGGAGCGCGTCGACCTGCGCCGAGTCGGTAAGGTCGGCAGCGAATCCCTCGACTGGGTACCCTGCATCGCGGAGGTCTCTGACCGTGAGGCTGGTCCGTTCCGGAGAGAAGTCGCTGACGACGACCGTCGCTCCGGCCTCAGCGAGAGCGCGTGCGAGGTTCGGGCCCAGTCCGGCGTGGATACCGCCGCCGGCACCGGTGACGAGTGCGACCATCCCCGTCAGGTCGCAGCCCAGCTGCATCTGCATGTGGTTCCTCCGTGCTCCTTTGTGTGTCGGGACTCGGCCTACGTTCGCCTCCCTGCACCGGTCGAGTCTCCGGGGTGCCGCGGCCAGTCCGGTTCGGCGCTCGGTTGCACGACGACCTGCGCGTACCCCGTCTCACCTCGGTCGACCACCGCTCCCGATCGCTGCCTGACCGGCATCGTCACCGGGAGACAACTCGCAGCGGGGATCGACCATGAGGGGCGTGCTGGCCAGGTGCGGCAGGGCACGCGCCTCGTGTCGCGCCCGCTGTGCGTACGGCGAGCGATTCCACCGCCGATCCCCTCCGCTGCGCGCTGCGACGAGCCGGGGGCGGATCGCGCGGTCCGGTCCCCGGCCTGTCTCAGCCTCTCGCGCGAATCGGAACGGTCACCTGTTGCCCGATGAACGTCGGGCAGACGGTCGAGATGCCAGCGTTCCGGGCTCCCGCGACGACCAGCAAGATCGACTCCGGGGAGTGAGCGAAGCGGACGAAGGCGTCGTCCGGCAGGGAGGCATCGAGCAGGGCATCCTTGGCCAGCCGACGCAACACGCCGGCTGGTCGTCCGAAGTGCTCCCAGAGGTACTGTCGTGCCTGCGCCTTACTCCACCCCGCCTCGGCGATCAGCTGGGCGTGCTCCGGACCCAGGACAACGATGCCGGCGTGCCCGCGTGGGCTCGGGAAATAGGTTCCAGCGTACGACATCGAGTCGGCGATCGTCTCTAGGATGACCTCCGGACTCTTGGAGTCGCGCTGCTCGACCTGCATGGTGCCGCGAACGAAGCCCACCGTCACCGTGCTCTCGTCACGAGAGAAACCCCGTTCGACGTGGAGGGGTTCCCACGGGCTTTCCTCTTCGTTCTCGGCGATGCAGAGGCTGAACTTTCCTGGTTGCCCCTGCGTGCTCTGGTCGAACTCGTGGGGGCGGATGCCGAGCGCGTTCATGATCACCAGCCGGATGGCACGACCGACCGTCGCGTTGGGGCGATCGCCGGGACTGAAGACGTTGTCCTTCGCGTTGAATCCGAGTTGGGTGCGGATCGGCCCGTTCACGACGACGAAGACCGCTTGGCCGGTCGTGCTCTGCAGGAGGCCGCGGCTCCCCGGCAGCTTGTTGAGCGCCTCCAGCGCGGCGAGGACGACCGGGAAATACTCGGGCTTGCAACCGGCCATCACCGCATTGGCTGCTGCGAGGCGGACAGTGCATTTGCGCCCGAGGTGCTCCTGCTCGATGATCACCTCTTCCGGGTCGCGGTCGACGCGAGCCAGGAACTCCTCGACGAACTCCTCGGCGGGCGGAACGACAGGCAATCCGTCCGTCCAACCGCGCTCGTAGCAGTACTCGATCGCCTCGCGGGCGTGCCTCACGGCCTCCAGGCTCGGTTCAGCCGTCGGCTGCACGCTCATGTTGCCCCTCCTCGGCCGTGTCCGCGACTCCCAGTAGCTTGAGCACCTGCGGCAGTACCTCCGCAGCCCGCCGCTGTACCTCCTCCGGACTCAAGCTGCTGATCGGGTGCGGGATAACGGCGTACGGATAACCCGGCATCCCTTGCGTTTGCGCCATCGCGTCGGCAGTCGTCCGGAAGACTTCGGTAATGATCGCTGCAGCGGGCACGCCGACTTCTTCGAATCGGATCGCATCGGCCACACTGGCCGCACTGCACGACCCTCAGTCGCCGACCGCAGCGATGGCGAAGTCGCAGCGCTCCTTCAACTCATTGACAACCGAAGCCTCGATGGGAACCGAAATGTTCGGCTTGCGATGCATCACGAGCTCGGCTGCCCCATAGCGCTCTCGGAGAAGTTGGCCAATCGCTTGGAGGAGCAGGTCAGCGTTCTTCTTCCCGTTGTCGATCAGGCACACACGCGCGCCTCGTAGCGAGCGGCCCGTTCGGGGAGCGCGTGCCTTGCTTGTTCGAGCCGTCTGGCCGGTCGGATCGACGAGTACCGGCATAGTCAAGCCTCCTCAGGTAGACGCTTTTCCAATCGAACTTCGCGCAGCCCCGGATAGACCGGTGCGATCGCTTGCTGCAGCATCGCGTGCAGCAACTGATCCGGCACCAGGCAATCCAGACAGGCGTCGGGAAGTGCCTGTAACACCAGTTCCACGACGCCGTCGTCCGTCACGCGCTCGACACGCAGTTCGAAGCCATCGGGCGCGAGCCCGGCCCGGATCTGGTCGAGCGCGCGGTCGATCTCGCGTACGACTCCTGGCGAACTACTCATGGTCGTCGTCCGTCCTCCTTCCCTCATCTCGCGCCTGTCGTTCCGTCCGCACGCTTCAGGAGGCGAGCAACCGGATTCCGTCGATCTCAGCCGGGATCTCCATGACGCGGAGTTGCGGCGAGACCGTGAGCGTCGCTGCGGTCCGGGCAGCGACGTCGTCGGGTGTGACGTCTGGAGCGACTTCTTCCAACACGAGTCGCTCATCTCGAATCGAGAGGACAGCGAGATCGGTATAGACGCGTCGGACACAGCGGGGTGCGGTGAGGGGATAGCTACATTCCTCGACGATCTTCGGCTCACCACGATCGGTCGTGTGCGTCGTCGCTACCCACACCTGCCGTGCTCCGACCGCGATATCCATGGCGCCACCCACCCCTGGGACGCGCGGTCCTGGGACGCGCCAGTTCGCGAGATCGCCGCGGGAGGAGACTTGCAGTGCGCCGAGGACGGCGTGTGTCAGGTGCCCGCCGCGGATGATGGCGAAGGAGAGGGCGTGATCGAACACGCTCGCGCCGGGCACCAGGGTGACGAAGTCGCCGTTGGCGTTGACGAGGTCCGGATCTTCCTCGCCGGGCGGTGCTTTCGGACCAGCGCCGAGAATGCCGTTCTCGCTGTGGATGAGGATGATTCTTCCCGGAGGAATGAAGCGCGTGACCAGCGACGGAATACCGACGCCGAGGTTCACGTAGCTACCGTCCGGGAGATCGTGAGCCACTCGGTAGGCGATGCCTTCACGCGTCAACGGCATAGCAGCTGACCTCACCTTCCGGTCGCCGGGCGCTGCCGCACCCAGGGGCGGGGTGCCTCGACCACGCGGTCGACGAAGATGCAAGGCGTCTCGATTTCCTCCGGTGACAGCGCGCCGACCGGTCCCACCTCGTCAACCTCGGCGATGACGACGTCTGCTGCCGTCGCCATGATCGGGTTGAAGTTGCGCATCGTCCGGCGATAGACGAGGTTACCCCAACGATCAGCCCGGTAGGCCTTGATGAAGGCGTAGTCGGCGCGGAGCGGGAGTTCGAAGAGGTACGCTCGCCCGTCGATGACGCGCACTTCCTTGCCTTCAGCCAGTTCTGTGCCGACGCCGGTCGGCGTGTAGAATCCCCCGAGTCCGGCACCAGCCGCGCGGATGCGCTCGACGAATGTGCCTTGCGGCAGGACCTCGAGTTCCAGCTCTCCTGCCAGGTATCGTTCGCGGACCGCAGTCGCGCCGGGGTGCGTCGGGTAGGACGAGATCAACTTTCGCACGGCACCGTCGGCGATCAGACCACCGATGCCGTCTTCGTCGGTCCCGCCGCCGCAGTAAATCAAGACGAGGTCGCGCAGTTTGCGCCGCCGGAGCGCGTGCACCAGGTGCACCGGGATACCCGGCGGCCCGAAGCCGCCGATCATGATGGACGCGCCATTGGGGATATCGGCGACCGCCTCGTCACAGGTAGCTACGACCTTGTCCATGGTACCGGTCTTTCCGTTTAAGCATTAACTCGGCGACCGACTCGATCATACGGGTCCTCAGACGCTCCTGTCAAGGCCTAGTCAAGGCCTAGGCGGTCGAGCCGGTGAGGGGTCGCTCTTACGAAGCCGGACGCGGCATCGGGCGTGCCGGGCTGGGAAGGGAGTGCGCGATTCCCTCGTCACGATGGTTCGGCGCGTGTTCGCGGATCGAACCGCCGCTCGCTGTCCCAGGCTGGTGCCGAGCCTGCGGCTGCTGCCGGGGTAGAATCGGGCGCGTAAGGGGTGGCGCCCATGAGAGAAAGGGACTCTCGATCTTCCTGGGCTGACCGGTGCGCCGGCACAGCGGGAGCAGCGGAAAAGGCATCCGAAGCGCGGCAAGGCGGTCGTCGCGACCAGGACTGGAGCGACGATGGCGCGCTCGAGGTGACGAATCCCAGGGCTGCTGAGCGACTCCTCGAGCGGCTCGATCCGGAGCAACGCCGGGCCGTCACCACGACGGACGGGCCTGTCCTCATCGTCGCTGGGCCCGGCAGTGGCAAGACGCGCGTCCTCACGCACCGGGTGGCCTACCTGGTCGCGAGCGAGCGTGCTCGCCCCTGGCAAGTCCTGGCGGTGACGTTCACGAACAAGGCGGCCCGCGAGGTACGGGAACGACTGGAGCATCTGCTCGGTAACGAACCGGCCCAACTCGTTCAGGCTGGCACCTTCCACAGCGTCTGTGCCCGCATCCTGCGCCGGGATGGTGGCCGGATCGGGCTGGAGGCGACCTTCACGATCTACGACGAGGAGGATCAACTCGCGCTGGTCAAGCAGGCGCTCCGCGATCTGGGCTTGGATGCACAGCGCTTTGCGCCTCGCTCGCTACTCGGTCGCATTTCGCGCGCTAAAAATGCCTTCCAGTCGCCGAGCGATCTCGCGCAGAGCGCGCAGAGCTACTGGGACGAAGTGGCCGCCCGCGTCTATGAGCGCTACGCGCAGTTGCTGCAGCGAGCACAAGCGGTCGACTTCGACGATCTCTTGCTGTTGACCGTCGAGCTCTTCGAGGAACATCCGGATCTCCTCGCTCGCTATCAGGAGCGCTGGCGCTATCTCCTCATCGACGAGTACCAAGACACCAATCACCTCCAGTATCTCCTCGTCAGGCAGTTAGCGAGTGCGCATCGCAATCTCTGTGCCGTGGGAGACCCGGATCAGTCGATCTACAGCTGGCGGCAGGCCGATATCCGCAACATCCTGGAGTTCCAGCGCGATTTCCCCGACGCTGTGGTGATCCGGCTCGGGCGC
>JBEPZP010000114.1:0-7736 GCA_041640735.1 Thermomicrobium sp. | reverse complement strand
CGCTGGTGCTCCTGGGGACGTTCGGCGTTTGGGTGCCGAGCGCTGCGGAGGTCGTTCGCGTGTTCGTGCTCTGGGTCTCGGGAGCTGGAGAAGCGCCGGATGCTGGTCCGCAACGCCTGCTGGCGGAAGTAGCGACGTTCATCCCGGTATTCGCGATCTGGCTCGCTCACGCCCGGATGGCACGCGACGAGCATCGTTCGTTGCCGCTGCGTGGGCCGGCTGACTGGATTCCTCGGCTCTACGCCTACGCTGCAGCCGTTATCGGCTTGACGCTGCTCGTCGTCGGGACAGCCAATCTCCTGCAAACCGGGATCGATGCGGTGTTCGGGCGAGGTACTGTCCTCGGTACGCTCCGCTGGCCACTGGCGACCTGGACCTCGTTGGTGACGATCGGTCTTCTGGTATGGGCGTTGCATTGGGGCGAAGCGCTCAAGCTGGTCGCTGCCTCCGGTCCGGTGGCGGAAAGGGAGCGGCGGGCATCGCTCCGTTGGGTCTACCTCGGTTTCGTCGTCTTCGCCAGTTTGGCTGGGTTGCTGGTGGCAGCTGCTGCCTTTATGCAGACTGTGCTGCGGTGGGTGCTCGGCGTCCCGGGGGTCACCAGCAGCGATGTGGTGCCTGCGTTGCTCGATGTGGTCGCCTGGGCGATGCCACTCGCGTTCGTGTTGTGGTACCACCGAACGACGATGCAACGGGAGGCGGCCTTCCTGGCCGTACACCCGGGTGAGGGACGTGACTGGGCTACCAGAGTCACGCGGACGTTGCGCTATCTGGCGGCCTTCGCCGGGCTGGTCTTCGCCGTCTTCGGCGTCGGGGCACTGGTCGGGTTTTTGTTGCGGCTCCTCGTCGTCGCAGTGGCCGGGGAGACGATCGGTGCCTGGCGCGATGAGCTCGCCTTCGTGCTGGCGGTAGCGCTCGTGAGCGGGGGCGCCTGGCTCTGGTTCTGGCGCGAGATCCTGATCCACACGGCGCGCGAGCCGGCGCAGGAGGCGGCAGCGTTGAGCCGGCGCGTCTACCTCTACGGCGTGCTGGGTGCGAGCGTCTTGGTGCTGCTCGGTTCCGCAGGGGTGGTTCTCTACGAGGTCGTCGCGTGGCTGCTCGGGGTGATGCCGGCGACAGCGGCGCTGCTTTCCGCAGCGCCTGCCCTCGGCTTTGCGCTCGTCGCGGCGGGAGCGCTCGCCCTGCATCTCAGGGTCTTGCTCCGAGACGCGCGAGCGGCGGAAAAGCGCCCGGCGGTGCGGACAGTACGGCTCGTGCTCAAGCTCCCAGTCGACGTCGACGAGGAGCGGGTGGTTCGCGACCTCGCTGATCACTTGCCGCCCGGCGCAGTACTCGAGCGTTCGACATAAAGCGCTCCGCCGGACTGGCCCTCCAAGTCGGCCAGCGCATGGAGCACTGCAGCGGCGAGCAGGTCGATGCGCTCGCGGCGTCTCCTGCTGAGAACGGCGACGGTTCCCCCGATGTCGACCGAGACCCCGAGCGTGGCAGCGATGGCGTTCGCCAGGTCCTCCCCAGCGAGCACCCGTGCAGCGACTCCAGGCGGGAGCGGAAAGCGTTCGGCTCCGCCGATACCGATCCGGCCGCGACGATCGACGACGACTGCCCAGGTGACGACGTACCAGCGGTCGAGTGGGCCGGGCGCCAGCCCGGACTCGATGCCGATGCCGAAGTCGGCGTCTGTTTCCGCGCGCGCACGCTGCGCGCGGTTCCAGGCGCCTCGTACGGTCTCTTCATCGCTGAGCGGTTGCTCTGAGACTCCGCTCGGGACGGTTGCAGTCCGCAGTTCCCAAGCGGACCAAAAGAGCGGTGCGACGCGCTCGACCGCGCAGCGTTTGGCTGGATGCTGCGAACCGAG
Organism: Thermomicrobium sp.; assembly: GCA_041640735.1. Lineage (GTDB taxonomy): Bacteria > Chloroflexota > Chloroflexia > Thermomicrobiales > Thermomicrobiaceae > Thermomicrobium. The sequence continues at coordinate 5,884 of JBEPZP010000114.1, read as the reverse complement.
CGCGAGGACGACAGCACGGTTCACCACGGCTCACGCGACCTCCCGGCGCAGCGTCGACATGGCGAGCACCAGCATCAGGACAGCGAACGCGCCGAGAACGAGGAGATGGGGGAGCAGGTCAGCTGGCCCGTGCCCGCGCAGCATCACGGCGCGCAGCGCGTCGTTGGCCCAGGTGAGCGGCAACACCTGCGCTACCCACTGTAACGGTCGCGGAAGCGTGTCGACTGGCCAGATGATACCCGAGAGCAACCCCTGTAGCGAGATGACGAGTGGTATGAACTGGACGACTTGCAGTTCCGTCCGGGCGAAGGTCGAGAGAAAGATGCCGAGGTTGACGGCTCCGAGCGTCAGGATGACCGTGAGCAGGATGACCAGCCAGAGTGCGCCGACGCTCTTGACGCGCAGGACGTAGATGGTGAACAGCACCATCGCGATCGACTGCAACAGCGCGTAGAACGCGAAGCCCAGCATGTACCCCATGACGATCTCGGTCCGGTCCAGCGGTGAGACGATGAGTCGCTCGATGCTCCCTTGTAGCCGCTCGCGGAGGAAGGAGACCGACGTCAGAAGAAAGACGAAGAAGAAGGCGAAGAACCCGATGAACACCGGGGCGAACGTATCGAGCTCGTCGAAGGCTGGACTACCGGTGAGGTAGACGACCTGTACTTGTGGCAGGGGTGCGCTGAGCGGTACGCGCTCCAGTGCAACCCGGGTGAGGGCGTGCTCGACCGATGCGGTCACCTGCTGGGCGCGGCCGGGCTGCGAACCGTCCACGAGCAGCCGGACCGACAGGCTGGGGTCGCCCGGCTCGATGACGAGTGCCCCGGCGAGCGTGCCTGAGCGGACCAGCGCGATCGCCTGCTCGGTGGGAAGTCGTTCCACGCGTACCGAGCGAGACGTCAGCGCGGCGACGACCGCTTGCGTGAACTCGTTTTCGGGGCCGCTCACGGCGAGCGTGAGCGAGCGCGCGCTCCCGCGGTAGACGTACCCGAGGAGCGAGAGGATGACGACCGGTGCGAGGAAGATGAGCGCGAGTGTGCGACGGTCGCGCCGGACTTGCCGGATGATGCGGACCGTGATCGCGAAGACGCGGTGCCAACTCATCGAGGCCACTCCACGGTGAGCGGTGGCTGACCAGCGAGCGCGAGGAAAGCGTGTTCCAGCGTGTCTTGTCCGGTGAGGGCGCGGAGCGCTGCGGGGGTGTCGCTGGCGAGGAGTCGTCCGCCGCGAAGAAAGCCGAGGAGGTCACAGCGATCCGCCTCGTCCAAGCTGTGCGTCGAGATGAGCAACGTCGTGCCTCGTGCAGCGAGGGAGCGGAACCGCTCCCAAAGCGTGCGACGGAGCAGCGGATCGAGCCCGACCGTCGGTTCGTCCAGGACCAAAAGGTCCGGCTCGTGGAGGAGTGCGACGGCGAGCGAAGCCCGCTGCACCATCCCGACAGAGAAGCGATAGAGCGGGTGGTCGAGCCACGCGAGCAGGTCGAGATCGGCCGCGAGTTCCTCGATCCGCTCGTCGAGCCGGCGGCGCGGCACGGCATAGATGGCGCCGAAGAAACGGAGGTTCTCGCGCAGGCTCAGGTCAGGGTACAGAGCGGGAGCCTGGGGCATGTAGCCGATGCGGCTAGCCACGCGCCGGTTCGGCATCGCGGTTCCGAAGACATAGAGGTGCCCTTCGCTCGGCTTGAGCGCACCGACGACCATGCGGAGAAAGGTCGTCTTCCCGGAGCCGCTCGGTCCGAGCAGGCCGTAGATCACACCGCGTGGGATGACGAGGGAGAGGCGATCGATCGCCCTCAGCGGGCCGAACATCCGAGACACACCGTCCGCGATGACCGCTGCTTCGTAGCTCTCCGCACTCGTGCGCTCGGATTCCGGCATCGTGTCTGTCCTCTCGGCATCGTCGCTCCGCTCGATGGACCTGGTGAAGGCATCTCACGTCAGAAAGGATAAAGCCTCGCGGGCCGCTGGTGCGCGCTCGCCGCGGAGAGAGGCGGTGCAGTAGTAGCTGCCGAACCCCTCGTTGCAGTGAAGAAGAGGGCTGTTCGGCCGAACCGGTCGCGTCTTCCTCGCGCGTGGCGAGGACGCGCTCTTTGCCTGGGGCTGATGACCTCAATCGACCAGCTCGCACGCACCACCAGCATGCCGCTGCTGCCTGCCGCTGTCCCCTACCTGCGACGACCAGGTCACTGGCCGTTCCGTCAGCGAGCATCGAGTTGCAACTCGGCAGCTCATTGGCCGTCGACTGCGTGCGCGCTGTGTTGTTCTTGCGAAGGCTCGGCGGCCAGTGCCTGGTTCCGTTCACGAACGGGCAACGAGGGGCGCGAGGAACAGTGTCGCTTGCCGGTTCCACTCGTTCTGCGGGTAGCGGTCCTCGAGTCGCACACACTGTGCTTGGAGTTCGGGCGGTAGGTCAGCGATGTTCGGATAGTTCACCTCGATCAAGTTGCCGGCAGGGTCGCGCACGTAGAGCTGCACGTTGCCGTTCGGGAGCTGGACGAGAAAGTGGGCGAAGGTCTCGCCGTCGAGACACCCGCGCGCTCGCGCCTTTTCGTAGACCGAGACGAGGTCATCGACTGTCAACGCGAAGTGCGCGTAGCGCCGCGCGTCTTCCGGCCGCTCGAAGATGTGGAGCTGGAGGTCACCGACCCGAAACCATTGGACCGGATGACCGAAGTTCGGGGTCGGGATTCGCTCGAGCCCGAAGACCTCTTCGTAGAACCGCACCGACTCCGTGAGGTCCTTCGCGACGATACTCACGTGGTTGAGGCCTCGCACCGGCATCGCTCGCTCCTTTCCGGACGTCGCTTGGGTCGGGAAGGTAGCGTTAGTGTAACACCGGGCAGAAGGAGCCGCGAGTCTCCACGAGGCCCCGCCGCGTGGAGACCGCTCGAGGAGTGTCTGCTCCTCGCTGTACTGCGAGGGACGGGTTCGCTCAGCCGCTGCACGATGTGGTGACGGCCTGCGGCGCGATCAGGAGAAGGGGGTGCACCGGCGAACTCGGTGACGCGGTGCACGGCCGACGGGTCAGACCGTGTCAGCTGCACACCGCGAGGCTCGCTCCCTCCGCTGTCCTGCCATCGGGCGTCGGATGACTCATCGCCTCGCCTATCGGACGCGGTCGACCGGGCTCATACGACGGGGGCGGAGGGTCGTGCCGGCCGGGCGAGGTGCTCGGGAAAGAAGGCCAGGCGTTGCAAGCCTTTCCCTGGTAGGATGAGCCGAGTACCTTCTCGATGGCCAGCCCTCTATGGTCGGCGCAGCGGGGCAGCCGACGCGGGGCACAGCGGAGCGCTTCCGCCGGCGGTATAGACGACGCAGCGCGGGTGTACTCGCAGAGGGGCCGACCGTCCTTTGCCGTTCTGTGCCTACTCGGGTGCGTGCCGCATCCTGTGCAGGAGACGGGCTCCGGGTGTCGTCCCAGGTCTCGCTGCCGCTTCTTTCGCTCGCATCCGGGTCGCGCGTGTCGACCCCCGCGAGTGTTGTGCACCGCTCGAGGCGCAGCAACTTTTTGACCTGTGCCTGACGACCGGAGGTATCAGGTGCTCACCGCGCGTAGCCCTTCGGCGAAGACCGAGAGGGCTCGCTCCAGTTGTTCCCAACCGATCGTCAAAGGCGGCTGGAAGCGTACGACGTTCCCCTCTTGCCCGCCGACGCCGATCAGGACGCCGTGCTCGCGGCAGAATGCCCGCAAGGCGGCGGCCTGCTTGGTTGCCGGCGTCTTGCTGCGGCGATCCGTGACGAGTTCCACTCCGATCATCAACCCGAGACCGCGCACGTCGCCGATCAGCTGGTACTCGCTGGCCAGCTCGCGCAGCTGGGCGAGCACGCGCTCGCCCTTTTGTGCCGCTTGTCCCGGGAGGTCTTCCTCGAGCATGACTTCGATGTTGGCGAGAGCGGCGGCACAGGAGACCGGATTCCCGCCGAAGGTGGAGAGGTGCTCGCCGGGCTGGAACGCATCGGCGATCTCTGCTCGGGCGATGCAGGCGGAGAGCGGAAAGCCGTCGGCGATCCCTTTGGCCATGACCATGATGTCGGGTTCGACCCCGTAGTGCTCGATCGCGAAGAGCTTTCCGGTCCGTCCGAACCCGCTCTGTACCTCGTCGATGATCAGGAGGATCCCGTAGCGGTCGAGTACCTCTTTCACATAGCGGAAATAGTTGCTCGGCGGCACGATGATGCCGCCCTCACCGAGGACTGGTTCGGCGATGAAGGCAGCCACATTTCCGGACGTCTGGTACTTGATCGCCCACTCGACCATCTCAGCGCAACGCTGGGCCAGGATTTCGGGATCGTCCGTCCCGAAGGGGTTCCGGTAGAGGTACGGTGCGGGGGCGAAGGCGACCCCAGGGAGATACGGACCGCCGCGCTTCTTGCGGAGCATGTTCCCGGTGACGGAGAGTGTGCCGACCGTACGACCGTGGAACGAGTGGGTGAGGGCGATGAACTCGTTCTTCCCAGTGTACGCCTTGGCCATGCGGAGGGCTGTCTCGATACCTTCGGCACCGCTGTTGCCGAAGAAGGTCTTCTTGAGCCGGCCGGGTGTGATCTGCGCCAGCCGCTCGGCCAGGTCAGCTACGACCGGTACGTGGTAGACGTAGCTGGCGGCGTGGACCAGCTTTTCGGCCTGTGCTTGGGCCGCAGCGACCACTTTCGGATGGCAGTGTCCAGCGTTGGTGACCGCGATGCCAGCGAAACAGTCGATGTAGGCTCGGCCGTCGGCATCGTAGACGGTCGCCCCGCTGGCCCGTTCGACGACGACCGGTTCGACAGCGGCCACGAAGCTCGTGCAGACGTACTCGCGATACTTGTCGATCGTCCCCATCGCTGCGCTCCTCGCCATCGCTCCGTCCTCCGCATCCATCCGCGGGCATTGTAACCGGAGTGCAACGACCGCGGTCCGGTTGGCCTTTGTGCAGTGTGGGGTCGGATCGACGGCGATCGAAGGTTCAGAGGGGGAGGAGAGCGAAGACACCGTCGTCAGCCACCGCTTCGCCGATCTCGACGAGGTGTTCGAGGTGCGCGAGGGTCTCGGTGAGCGCGAGAAAACGCTGGAAAGCGTCGAGCTCGACCCAGCTGTTCGGGCGACCCCTCCAGCTGAGTCGTGTCGCGACCTGAAAGGCTGTGGCTGGGCCTTCAGCCAGCGTCTCGACGATCTCGCGCAGCCGGTCCCTGTGGTGGGCGAGCAGCTCCTCGATGCGCGGGCGGGCTGTGCCGAAGGGATGGCCGTGGCCAGGGAGTGTCCGATCGATCGGTAGGCGGCGTATCCGCTCGAGCGATGCCAGATAGGCGGAAAGCGGCTTGTCGTGGTGGTGCGGGAACGATCCCACATGTGGGCTCGTATCGGGCAAGATGTGGTCGCTCGCGATGAGGATGCGCTGTGTGGGCTCGTAGAGGCAGAAGAGATCGGGAGCGTGACCGGGTACCCAGAGCGCGCGGAAGGAGAAGGGGGACCAGGGCAGGTGCTCCTCGTCCCGGACCGGTGTCGCGGTCGTCGCTGACCACGGACGCTGTCGAAAGCGTGCCTCGACCTCGCGGAAGTGGGGCCGTTCGGGTTCGGGGACTCCGGCGTAGACGAACCAGCGCTCGACGACACTCCCGTCTTCGTCTGCCGTGCCTGCCCGTTCTCCGGGATGGGCGTAGTAGTGTGCTACGCCGAGTGCACTGAGACGCCGGAGTAGCCCGCAATGGTCCGGGTGCGCATGGGTGAGAAAGACGGCGCGCACGTCCTGGAGCGCGATACCGAGCGCGCCGAGGGCGCTCTGCAGGACGTCGAACGCTTCCTGAGTGTCCGGACCGCAGTCGACGAGGAGAGGCCCTTCCTCGGACAGGATGAGATAGACGTTGACGTGGCCTAAGGGGTGTCGTGGCCAGAGGGGTACAGCGAT
>JBEPZP010000113.1:0-7160 GCA_041640735.1 Thermomicrobium sp. | reverse complement strand
AGCCGTGGGCGATCGGCGCTGGCCGAGAAAACTGCTGCGCGTGGAACTGACGGGAGATTTCGAAGGCTTCTACTTCGTCTGGTGGAGGAACGCGCCGATCGACTGGCGAGGCGATCTCGTCCGCGCTGTGCAGGCCAACGACGACCCGTTGGCGCTCCGTGCCATTTGGCGCTGCATCGTCGAGCACAACTTCGTCGATTTCGACGGGAAACCACTTCCCCCGGGCGGTGAACTCTCGGATGCGGACCTCGCGCGTATCCCAGGAGACCTCCTCGGTGTCATCTGGAGTTCTCTCCAGAACGCGGTCAGGGACGAACAACTCCCAAACGAGCACTAGAGCGCTTCCGCGACTGGGTGCTCTATGACGGCGAGGTCGGGGAAGTGCCCTGGCTCTGGGTGAAGTTCGAGCTCTGCCGCCTGTTCCACTGCACACCGAAGGACCTCGACGGCAACGACGTCGACGAGTTGTTGCTGATGCTCGAGCTCTACGCGGAGTACCAGCGGGTGATGGAGACGAAGCGCGTCTTGGAGGGCGGGGGTGCCTGACCGGCAGCTGAAGCTCGTCATCAAGGCAGAAAACCTCGCGTCGGGCGAGGTTCAGCGGGTGGCCCGCGATCTGGAGAAGCTCGCCCAGATACCAGGCCGGGTCTCGTCCGGGTTCCTGCGGCTGGGCTCGCAGCTCGGCATGACCGTGTTCGGTCTGCAGCAACTCGGCGGCGCGATCAGCGGTCTCGGGAATGCGCTCTTCTCCTATAACGCGCGCATGGAACAGACGCGCGTCGCCTTCTCGACGCTGCTCGGCTCGACGGAGCAGGCACGCCGAGTCCTGAACGACCTGGCAACGTTCGCTGCGCGGACGCCGTTCGAGTTCCCCGAACTCGCACAGAGCGTCCGTCTCATGAGCGCCTTCGGGTTCGAGGCTGACAAGCTCCTCCCCACGCTCCGTGCTGTCGGCGACGCGGTCTCGGCACTCGGTGGTGGGTCGTTCGAGCTCCAGCGCGTCGTCATCGCGCTGGGACAGATGGCCGCCAAGGGGCGGGTCTCGGCTGAGGAGATGCTCCAGCTCACCGAGGTGGGGATCCCGGCCTGGGAAATCCTCGCCGAGAAGGTCGGCGTCTCGACGGCGGAACTCCAGAAAATGACCGAGCGCGGGCTCATCCCGGCGAACCGGGCGATAGACATGCTGGTCGAGGGGATGGGCGAGCGGTTCGCCGGGGCGATGGAGGCACAGTCCCGGACGTTCACGGGTCTCATGTCGACGCTCCGCGACAACCTCAACATGGCGCTCGGCCAGGTCATGGGGCCGGCGTTCGAGGTGGCCAAGGAGGAACTCGAACGGCTCGTCGTCTTCCTCGACTCGCCGGAGTTCGAACAGTGGTCGGCCGAGATGGCCGAAGGGGCCCGTGAGTTAGCCGAGGAGGTCGGCACGTTTCTCCGCGAGCACGGTCCTGACCTCCTCCGCCTAGCCGGGAGCGCGACACAGGCGGCACTCGACCTCGCGGGCGCGGTCGCGAGTCTCGCCAATGAACTCGAGGCGCTCGACGCCGCGCTCGGCGGAAAGGGGCTCGAGGTTCTCCTCGGCCTGTATGTCGCGAACAAGGCGACTGGCGGGCTCGGTGGTGCGCTGGCCGGTGGCCTCGTGTCCGGAGCGGCAGCGGGGCTCGTGCGTGGCGTGTTTGCTGGTGGCACAGCAGCCGCCGGTGGAGCGGCAGCAGCCGCCGGTGGTGTCGCGCTTCCGATCGGCGCGCTCCTCGCAATAGGAGCCCTCGGTGCAGCGGTTCAGTTTTTCGGTGCACAGTGGGCGATGCGAGAACTCGGCAAACCGGAGGCGGCTCCGCTGGCGGTAATTCCCGGAGCAGCCCCCCTGCTCCTGGCCGCCGGACTGGTGAAGGCAGGTGCTGAGGCGGTCGGGTTCGAGCGCGTCCTCGACGTTGCCGACCGTCTGACTGCGGGCCTGCCGCAGCTGAACGCGCTCGTGCACGCGCTGGGCGATGCGTTCCGCGACTCGGCGGATGCGGCAGCAACTGCGGCGGACGTCACGTTGCACTATGGGAACTCCGTCCAACAGTTGCACCTCCTCGAGGCGAACCTCGTGGACGTCATCCAGGAGGCGACACCGCTCCAGCGCCTGCAGGCGGAGTACGTGGCAGACCTGGCTGCAGCGACCGATGCGCTCACTATCGCGCAGGGGGCACTCGCACAGACCTCTGCGCTGCTCAATGACGCACAGAAAGCGTTCTCCGAACAGGCCAGCGAATACCAGGGCAACCTCAAGGCGATCGAAGAGGCAGTCGCCGCGATCCAGGAGAAGCAGGCGCAAGGTCTGCCGCTTTCGTCGCAGGAACTCGAACTCCTGCAGGAGAAGGATGAACTCATCGCGCGTCTGGCGGGCGGCATCCGCGATGCGACGATCGAACAGGGACTGTACGCCGCTGCGCAGACGGAGCTCATACTGGCACAGGACGAGGTGAACCGCCTCCTCGCCGAGGGGAAAGCTGGCACAGCCGAGTACGAGGAGGCGGTTCGCCGGCTCAGCGAGGCGCAGCAGAACTACCGGGATCTCCTGCCCGACTCCGTCTCTCTGTTCCAGGAACTGAACGACACGAACAAGGAGCTGGCACGCGTCCTCCTCGACGAGCTGGTGCCGGCACTGCGCGACCTCATCAGCAACCTCGACGCGCTCCCGAAGGATCCGATCGCGATCCAGATCCAACTCGCAACCGAGGTCGCCGAACGCCAGCTCGAGGAACTGAAGGCAGCGATCCGGTCTGGCGCGATCCTGCCCGTGTCGCTCACGACCGGCTCGGTCGGCCCAGGAGCGGGAAAGTTCCAGCAGGGTGGCATCGTGCCGAGACAGATGCTCGCGCTCGTCGGCGAGGCGGGGCCGGAACTCGTCGTGCTCCCGGCAGGAGCACACGTCATCCCGGCTGGGGAGACGCGAGCCATCCTGAACCGCCTGCCGTTTGCTGGCTCGTTCCAGCACGGTGGGACTGTCGGTGACAGTGGTACGGGAGCGAGCGCTGGCAGCTTCCACTGGGTGCTCGCGAGTATCCCATCACTTGACGATGCGGAGGTTGAGGCTCTCAGAGCGCGAGCCCAGGCGTTTCTCGACGCCATCCGGACCCTGCAAGAGGCGGTCGAGCTGGCTCGCTCGCTCAGGGGGTTTGTCCTCGACGTGAACTCCGACGTTGTCGGCGGCATCGCCTCGTTCGTCCGTACGGTGACCGATGCACTCCGCGCGGTCGATCCTGGAATCAGCGAGGATGTCGCGGATGCATTTCGACGGTTCATCGATGCGACGCGTGGAGCGCTCGGCGTCCTCTCCGACGCTGCGGGACTCGCCAGCGATATCGCGCAGCTGGCAGACGACTTCGATGCCGACCTCCTCAACGAGCGGATCACTGACCTCAAATTCGCGGTCGAGCATCTCGTCTTCTCGCTCGGTGACACAGCAGCGTACATCACAGCGAACAGGCCAGACACGTTCGTCCCGGTTCTGGCCGACTTCGTCGAGCACGTGCGTCCTGCAATCGACCTGCTGCGCGCCTCTGCCGCGCTCCTGTCGGATCTCGCCACGGTGCCCACAGCTCTGCGAGGCATAGACGAGCGGATCGCGACACTCATGAGCGTGATCGAGGCGGTCGCTCGGGCCTTCGCGGACACCTCGACGCTCGTCGACACGGAACTCCAGGATTCGCTGAGTGATTTCGCTGGCGCCATGCGTGATGCGATCGGAGCGGAGCTCGATGCGCTCCGGCTCCTCCGTGAACTCATCGAGATCGAGTCGTTCCCAACGAGCAGCGAACTGGCCGAGCGCTGGCGAGTGGTAACTGAGGCGGTCGAAGGCCTCCTCGCCGCGACCGCCGAGACGACGCGGCACGTGCTCGCGGCGCAACCGCAGATCACGGAGTCTCTCACCGTTTTCGATGAGACATTCGCACCCGTCATCGATGCACTCGGCCGCGTCGCCGGTGTCATCATGACGATCCAGTCGATGCCACCACTCAGCACGGCACAGATGCGTCGGTTCGTGACGAGCTTGCAGACGTTCGCGCAAGGCGCGCTCGACGGTGCGAACGTCCTGCAGTCGGTCATCAGTTCGGCAGCTGTCGAGACGATCGGAGGAGTGTTCGAGCACGTCATGGGTCTGTTTACCGAGGACCGGTTGCACGGTTTCCAGGCAGCTATTGAGGGTCTGGCGGATACGATCAGACAGAGCGCGTCTGCGCTCAGAGGCGTGCTCGCAGACGGGAGCCTGGGTGTGATCAGCGCAACGTTCCAGCAGCTGGCAGCGGCGCTGGCCGCTGCAGGGGGGGCGATCGGATCCGGTGCTCCCTGGGTAGTACAGGCCGGCGCATCGGTAGCGCGGGAGGCGTCAGTGCAGGTTCCGAATATTTCCGTATCCGTTTATCTAGACAGTGAGCCGATTCGTGATCTCGTCAAGCGCACAGTCGTGGAGATCCTCCGATGAGCGTTCGTGTAGGACTCCGCGCCGGTACGAGCACAGTCTGGTTCGACGCTTCCAGTCGCTGGTACTTGCGCCGCAACGGCCTGACCGTGCGCTACGGCGAGCCGCTCGACATCGAAGCCGAACTGTTGGCACGAGGGACACCGTCCGAACTCCGCACGGCGCTCAACGACCTCCGCGCGCTCGTCGCGACGGTCGACCGCGCCGGTGGGCAGTTCCTCGTCGATGACGGGACAGCGGTCGAGGCGTTCGACGTCTCGCACGCTGAACTGCAGGACATCGCCGAGCGTCTCCCGTTCTGGTCGCAGGGCGTCGCGCGCGTCGTCCTCCGCCTCTCCTGCGCGTCGGAGTCGGTGGCGACCGTCGGCACGACGATCGCCGCGAGCGTGTCCGCTGCGACCGGGCAGCCTGTGACGGTCGACCCTGGTGGCCGTGTCGAGCTCGGGGTCAGGCTCCGCGCGACGAGCGACGTCCTGCCGGCGGCTGCGATCGCGTTCGCGCTCGACGGCGAGTACACGCTCGCGGAACTGTCCCCCAGTCTCTCGGCGCCGACGGTGCAGAATCAGGACAGTGTCCAGACCGCGACCTACACGGCTACCGCGCGCGACCTCGACGTCTACGTCGAGACCGACGATCCGGAACGGGAAACGGGCCTCGCGATCGACCGCGTGACGGCGCAGCCGCCATACACCGTCGTCCTCGCGCTCGCCTACCCGCCGAGCGTGGTCTATGGGAACTTCCAGGCCGGTGACGTCGTCATCGTGCGCGGGACGATGCACGGTTCGCTCGCTGGCTGGCGCGGTGGCCTCTCTGTCCGGGCACAGACGCTTCCTGCCGCCACGTCCTCGATCCTGCTCCCGAACGGCGCACAGAGTGTTCTCGTCGTGCGCGGCGTGACACTCGTGGACGTGATCGACGTGCAGAAACGGGAGCGGATCACGACGTACCCCGGCACCCTCTTCACGCGGACGTTCACGGTCCGCATCCCAGGGAGCGGGACGCGTGTCCTCATCGGAAGGCACGGCGCCGACGCTGCCGAGTACCGCTATGGGAAGCCGGGAGACAATGCAGCGTACGTGGGGCGGTTTGCAGGGTACAAGCTGAGTGGGCTCCCAACGGGAACGACCGTCGTCGGCGGGGCACAGGAGCAGGTGTACGCGACGAGCGCTGTGACCGGGGATCTCACCGTCACCATGTCCCTGACGTGCAGCTACCAACCGTACGAGTTCGCATGGTACGACTGGTGGTTCGCCGCGAGCTGGGCGGTTATCCAGTTCAGCTCGGTGTCGTCGCTCGGCGGCTCGTACCGCGTCGCCGTCGTCTCGTACGACGGTGCGGATGCAGTCGGTGTGGCGTACCAGCCGAGCTACGTACAGGTTCCGAAAGGATCCAATATCGTCGTCGAGTTCTCCGACGCCAGCCCGAACGCGACGTACAAGGTGTTCCTCCAGCGGGCCGGTTCGACGCAGTGGTACGCGACGCCAGCGAGCCCGCCGCGCGTCGTCCTCACGAGTCTCGGGACAGCCGAGTCGTTTCCGACGGTGACGGCAACGCTCGCGCGTGACGTCGTCACAGTCCGTGTCGTGCCCTCCGGCGTCGCCCAGCCGAGTCAGGAACTCGCGACCGAGTTCGTCCCGAACGGGCGCAGGCTCGTCCCACTCGGGCGGATGTTCCTCATCCCTGGTGCGAGCTACGACGTGACCGTGCGGCGCTCCTCGACGAACCCGGTGCGGCGGGTCTGGTTCCTGCCGAAGCCGAGCGTCGTCACGTTCGGCGTGGCGACCTGGCGCTCGGCGCTCCTCGAGACGACGCGCGAGGGAGGGCTACGGCGGACACGCGCGAGACCAGCCGCACAGCCTGGCAGTTTCATCAACGCCTACGGGCCGGTCGCCACCGAACCCTGGCTCGCCCTACGCGTGACGCCGATCCTGGCGCCTGGCGCGAGCGTCAAAGTTCTCTCTGCCGCGCTCCCGGACGGGACGGGGCTCGTGACCGCGAACAACATCGCGAGCACCGTGACGCACCCGGATGTGCCCACAGCGCTCCTCCAGGTGAGTGGGCCGCTCGCCTACCTCGGCGAGGTCGTCGCCGGGGGGACGCTGTTGTGCGCAGTGGTTTGTCTCTACAATACGGGGACGACGAGTGCGAGCGCGACCGTCTCGCTGTACCGGGAGACGACCGCCACCACCAGCACGAACGTGACGGTGGCCCCCGGACAGCTCGTGCAGGTTCCCCTTTCCTACACGACTCCCTTCAACTGCTCCGGGCACAACGTGCGCGTGAGCACGACGAGTGCGACGCTCTACGGTACCGTTTTCTGGGGGGTCAACGCGGCCGACCTCGGGCAAGTCTATGACGGTACGGCGTGGCGGACGCTCGTCTGGCCGACCTGGACCGCCCGCTTCCCTGGTATCGAGAGTCTTCTCGCCGGGTTCGCTACGGAGATCGACTGGGGGTTCGACTTCGCCAGGGAGGGGCATGGCTGGACGTCCCTGTCGTCAGCGAGCAGGCAGACAATCCAAGGGTTCTACATTGCAGCTGGTCGGACCGTGAGAGCGGACGCCTGGGTATCGACGAGTTCGGCATCGGCACGATTCCTGGCACACACCGGGGCTGTCCTCGCAAGCATCTCCAGTACAGCTCCGACGTCCGTCTCGTTTTCCACGAGCAGTAATGTGACGGTGAGGTTCCA
>JBEPZP010000112.1:0-7819 GCA_041640735.1 Thermomicrobium sp. | reverse complement strand
CTACCACGTTGTCTTCGACGATGACGTCCGGTCGGAGTTCGGCGAAGATCTCGCGGAGGCGCGGCTCCACGTAGAGTGCGCCGTCGATCAGCGATTCCCAGATGGGAGCGATCAGGGTGTGGATCTGTTCGAAGGTCGTCTCCCGGAAGTGCGGCGCCGTGTTCGCGATGAAGTCTTTCCAGAACTGCCCCGGCTCCTCGGGCTCCTCCGGCGGTGGAGTCAAGCGCATCAATCGTTCCTCGAACCCCTTCGCCTCGAGCGTGCCGGCGAACGATTCTTCCACCACGAAGACGACGCGGACGCCGAGCTCCTGCAGCGCGCGACCGATGCCGATGCAGTTGTTCGTCGGCCCGTACGCGCCTTCGGGAAAGAAGACGACGGTCGGCTGGCCCATCGGGATTCTCCTTTCTCGTCATCGGCCAATCGCGCGGATGTCTCCATCTTAGCGTCCTCGACGCAGCTGTCCAGATACACCGGGTCCCTGGTGAGGCTGGGTGAACGGGGCATCCGATTCGGCAGGGCAGTGACGGGTGGCTCGTCTTCCCTGTGCCAGTTGGCACGAGGTGCAGTGCGGCTTTTCCGCGCTACGACGCAGCGCGCCGTGCAGGATCGTGGACACAGGGGAACATCTTGTCGGCCGCCTCGCTGCTGCGTACACTGTGCCTAGCACCACGAGATGTAGGGTATATGGGTACGTCTGGGCACAACATCTCGTGGTGATAGCCGGAACGGGTGTCGGGAAGTCCGGTGCGAATCCGGCGCTGCCCCGCAGCGGTGAGCGGGGACGAACGCTGCACCCGAGTCTTTCGGGCAAGGCCACTGGCGACGAGGTCGCTGGGAAGGCGCAGCGAGTAGGACGATCCGCGAGCCCGAAGACCGGCCCGTTCCGGCACAGGCGGTTCCGTGCCTCGCGGGTGGGTGCGGACCGGAGCGGACAATGACTGCGTGCAACGCAGTCTTCGGCTGGTGCTCGTTCCCCGGGGGAGCACTGGGTCGTCGCGCTTCGCTCTGCACCTGACCGCGGGCCATCCGATCGGAGGGTGAGGCGATGACGACCGTGGTCCCCGAGACACTCTCGCTCCAGCGCCACAGCGTCGACCCTCTAGCGACTCTCGAAGCGCGGATCCTGGCGACGCTCCAGGAGTTACCTGACCGGCCAGAAGCCGAGCGCGAAGCGGCAGCGCTGCTCCTGGAGAAGGTCGCCTGGGAGGCGGACGACGGTGACCCGCTACCCTACCCGGAGCACTTCCTGCGCTTCGTCGAGCGCGGAATCGCTTGCGGAGCGCTCGATCCGCGGCTGGCGGAGTTCGATCTGCCCCGTCTCGCGCGCGCTCTCGACGCGGCTCGCGACCGTCTGCTGAGTTACGCGGCGGTGACGACGCTGGCGGATCGCTACCTCGTCCGGCATCCGGAGACGCGGCGACTCCTCGAGCGGCCGCAAGCGCTCTTCATGCGGGTCGCGATGGGACTCGCGCTCGCTGAGCCGCCGGAGACGCGCACGAGCTGGGCGCTGCGCTGGTACGACCTGATGAGCAGCCTACGCTATCTCCCGAGTACCCCCACCTTGTTCAATGCGGGGACGCCGCACCACCAGTTGGCCTCCTGCTACTTGGCCGAGGTGGAGGACAGCCTGGAGAGCATCTTGGGTTCCGCCTACGAGTTCGGCATGCTCGCCAAGTATGCCGGTGGTATCGGTGCTGCGGTCAGCCGCATCCGCGCGGTCGGTGCGCCGGTGCGGGGGATCAACGGAACCAGCGGGGGATTGATCCCCTTCCTCCACTTGTACGACGCTTTGATCGCCTCCATCAGTCAGGGCGGTCGCCGGCGCGGCACGATGTGCGTCTACCTCGAACCCTGGCACCTCGAGGTCGAGGCGTTCCTCGACCTCCGTCGCAACGCTGGTGACCCGTATCGACGCACCCACCAGCTCAACACCGCTCTCTGGATCCCCGACGAGTTCTTCCGGCACGTCGAGGGCGATGCGCTCTGGTACCTGTTCGATCCGGCTGTCGCGCCCGAGCTGCCCGATCTCTTCGGCGCAGCCTTCAGCGAGCGCTATCGCACGCTCTGTGCGCAGGCGGAGGCCGGGCTGCTGCCGCGCCGTGCCTGGCGCCGCGTCCCGGCGCGGGAACTCTGGCTGGCGATCCTGGCGAGTCTCATGGAGACCGGCCATCCCTGGATTACGTTCAAGGACGCCGGGAACCTGCGCTCGCAGCTGCGTGGCGTCGGCGTCATCCACTCCAGCAACCTGTGCACCGAGATCTTCCTCCCGACGTCGCGCGACGAGATCGCGGTGTGCAACTTGGGGAGCGTCAACCTGGCCCGCCATTGCTCGCCCGATGGACGCCTCGACTGGGACGCGCTGGCGAGGACGGTCCACCTGGCCCTCCGGGCGCTCGACAACGTGATCGACGTGAACCTCTACCCCTCGGAACGGGCCGAGCGCTCCAACCGGCGCAACCGCCCGGTCGGACTCGGGCTGATGGGGTTCGCCGAGCTGCTCGCGCGGGCGGGGATCTCCTACGCCGAGCCGCGCGCCGCTGACCTCGCTGATCGCATCGCGGAGTTTCTCAGCTACCACGCGATCGCTGCCAGCTGCGAGCTGGCCGAGGAGCGCGGCCCCTTCCCGACCTTCGCCCACTCGCGGTGGGCCGAGGGGATCCTCCCGATCGATACGCTCGACGAGCTCGCTCGGGAACGCGGGTTCCCGGTCGAGGTCGACCGGTCGCGTCGGCTCGACTGGGAGGCGTTACGAGCGCGTGTCCGGCGCGGCCTGCGCAACGGAGCCGTGATGGCGGTCGCGCCCACTGCGACGATCGCGTTGCTGGCGGGGACGACGCCCAGCCTGGACCCCTACTACGCGAACGTGTTCAGCCGCCAGACGCTGTCCGGCAAGTTCCTGGAAGTCAATCCGGTGCTGGTCGAGGAGCTGCGTGCACGCGGGTTGTGGGAAGCGCTCTTGCCGGCGCTCATCGCCGCGCGGGGCGACCTCCGAGCCGTACCGGGGTGTCCGCCGGACCTCGTGGAGCGGTTCCCGACCGCCTATCAGGTGCCGCCGGAGGCGTACGTCGAGGTCGCGGCGCGGGTGCAGAAGTGGGTCGACATGGGCGTGAGCCGCAACCTGTACCACGCGGCGGACCGGCCGGGACAGCTCAGCGCCGTGTACCTCGCTGCCTGGCGGAAAGGGCTCAAGAGTACCTACTACTGCTTCGTGCGCCCGCGCATGGAGGTGGAGCAGGCGACAGTCGCCGTGAACAAGGCGCGGCGTCGACCGCAGTGGGTGCAACTGGCCGAACAAGAGGTGCTGGCTCGCGATGGCGCGACCTGTGGGCTCGATGGCAGTTGCGAGAGTTGCCAGTGACGCGTTGAGCGCAAAAGGCGCGAAAGGGAAAGGGGTACGAGAGCATGGCGCGACGATTGCTCGGTGGCGATCCGTTGGCGGCGGTGGAGTTGTTCCCGCTCAGTCATCCGTGGGCCTATGCGCACGTGCAACAGGCCAAGCACAATACCTGGTTCCCGGAAGAAGTGCCCTTACACGACGATGTGCGCGACTGGCACGAGCGGCTGACGGACGAGGAGCGACGCGCCGTCGAAATGTTCCTCGGCTTCTTCAACCCCATGGAGTCGCTGGTCACGACCAACCTGCTGTTGAGTCTCTACCGCGTGGTGACGGCGCCCGAAGCGCGACTGTACCTCGCTCGCCAGGCGTGGGAAGAAGCGAACCACGTCATGGCCTTCGAATACGTGATCAAGACGCTCCCGGTCGACCGCGGACGCGTCTTCGGGCTGCACCTGGAGCACCCGGCCGTGGCTGCCAAGGAGGCCTTCCAGCGGCGTCTCACCGAGGCCTGGCTCGTCGCCCCGGACGTCGATTCGGTGGAGGGGTTGCAGCGCCTGGTGCGGAACCTCGTCGGGTACTTCGTGGTGTTGGAGGGGATCTTCTTTTATTCCGGCTTCGCGCTGGCCCTCGCCTTCCGCCAGCGTAACCTCTTGCGCGGGCTCTGCAGTATCGTCGACTGGGTGCTCAAGGACGAGTCGCTGCACCTCTCCTTCGGCATTCACCTCATCACCACCATCCTCGACGAGCACCCCGACCTGATGACGTCAGCGTTCGGTGCGGAACTCCGCCACCTCATCCTGGAGGCGGTGGAACTCGAAGAAGCGTATAACCGCGCCGTGCTGCCTGAACCCCTGATCGGGCTGGATGCGGAGTCGCTCAACGGCTACGTGCGCTACATCGCCGATCGGCGCCTGGAGGAACTGGGGCTACCGATCGCCTTCGGTAACCCCAATCCCCTCCGTTGGATGGCGACACAGATCGACGTGCCGGAGATCGTCAACTTCTTCGAAGCGCGCAACGTCCACTATGAGGTCGGGCGCGAGCGTGTCTGACGGTGTCCTGCGCGACGGTGGGCGAAAAGGGAGCGGGGAGCCGGGTCACGGCTCCCCGCTGATGCGACGCCTCAGCTTACTGGATCAGCCCTTCCAGTTCGGCTTGGGCACCAAGGGTTCGGCAGCGGCGCGATCGCGCGGCATGATGGCCACGTACTCCAGCTTGCCGTCCGGTTGGCGCTGCCACTGGCCGATCAACCAGTTGCCGAGGAAGGCATTGCCCGTGAGCTTGACCGGGCCCATGATGGTGTCGAAGGTGCCGTTCTTGATCTCTTCGGCCACTGCCTGCCGGTCGACCTTGCCGACGCGCTCGAGTGCCTGCTGGATGACTTGACCGACGACGTAGTAGACGTGGCCGCCCCAACGGTCGGCCTCCTCACCGGTGAACTCGCGGTAACGATTGTAGAAGTCGACGATCTGCTGATTGCGCACGTCGATCCCGCCGAGTCCCATCACTCCTTCGGCGTCCTCGCCATAGGTACCGAGGAAGAAGTAGTAGTTGGGACCGTTGGCCAGGAAGAGGACGGGCGGGTTGTAGCCGAGCACCTTCATCGGCGGGACGTAGAGCATCGTGTCGTTGGGGTAGGTGATGCCGACGATCGCGTCGGGGTTGAGCCGCTGGATCTCCGTGACGATCGACTGCATGTCGCCGACTTCCATGGGATACCCCTGGTCGTACACGATCTCGAAGCCAGCGGCTTGCAGGGCCGGGCGCAGCGGCTTGACGAAGTCGAGCGCGAACTCGGCGTCGACGTACGGCATGGCGACTCGCTTGCCGATCTTCCCCTGCTGGTTCAAGTAGGTGAGGAGCCCGACGATACCCTCCTCCGCATACTGCTCGGGGCGACCGAGGAAGCTGACGAAATACGGGAAGCGGCGGGCATCGTCTTCCGTCACCCACGTCGCCACAGCTGGCTGTGGGTAGCCGTTCTGGTGGTAGATCGGCGCGACCGCGTGGTTGATCCCCGTGGAGTAGGGAGGGATCAAGAGGTCGACCTTTTCCTGGGTGATCAAGCGTTGCGTCTGCCGGATGCATTCTTCTGGGCTGCTCTGGTCGTCAGCCCAGATGATCTCGACCATGTAGCGGCCGTCGCTCAGCTGGATGCCGCCCGCCTCGTTGACGTCTTTCTGCCACAACTTGTAGCAGTTGACGATGGTGGCTTGGGCGCCAGCCGCGAAGATCCCCGAGAGGGAGACGGCGCAACCGATGCGGAGCGTCTTCGTCGGTTGGGTTGCCGCTACAGTGGGCGTGGCTTCCGTCGCCGGTTGCTGGCCGGCTGGGGCGGGTGTCGGCGTGGCCTGTGGAGCTGGCGTTGGAGTGGCCCCACCGCCGCAGGCGGCGAGCAATCCGGTCGCTCCGAGGGCTACGGCTGTGGCGAGAAACCGTCGTCGGTTGAGGGGCATGTGACTCCTCCTCCCGTTTCGTCACTGAACAGTCGTCCCCCACGTTTCTGTGCCGTACCGGCTACGTTATTCCTCCTTCCGGGCGGCAAGTGACAGAGCACACTTTGGTCATGTCTCCCTTCGGCTCAATCGAGGTGTGTGTGAGACGCCCGCTGCGGACAGTTTAACACAGAACTGTCGTGGGTACAAGAGTGCAGCCAGCCTCCGGTCGTCTTCGCGCGGTCCCCAGCGTGGAACACACCGCGCCGGAGACAACGTCTCCTGCGCCAGACGGTTGCCAGCACGCCGATCCTGCGAGCGCAGTGGCAGAGACCGGTTGCTCACGGTCGAGGAAGGTGGCGCGGGACTCGCGGCGGGGGCGAGGTGTCCTCCCGAGGACGGGTCAGGCCCGTGTGTGGCGTATGGGGGGTGAGGTGGTGTGCCGAGCGATCGCCCGGCCGTGGAACGACGAGTAGGGGGAAGGCGGCGCGGCGACCGTGCTCGCCTTCCCCCACCGAGCGACCTGCGTCAGCTCTTCCACTGCGGCTTGGGGGCGATCGGTTCGACTCGGGAACGCTCGCGCGGCATGATGCCGAGGAATTCGAGTGTCCCGTCCGGCAGGCGTTGCCACTGGCCGACCAGCCAGTTGCCGAGGAAGGCGTTCCCCGTCAACGTGATCGGGCCGACCACCGTATCGAACGTACCGTTCTTGATCTCCTCGGCGACCGCACGGCGGTCTACCTTGCCGATGCGCTCGAGCGCTTGCTGGTAGATCTCGCCGACGGCGTAGTAGAGCGGGCCGCCCCACCGGTCGATCTCGTCGTTGAACCGTTCCCGGTACCGGCGCATGTGGGTGAGCAGCTTCTGGTTGTTGGGGTCGATACCACCCATACTGAAGATGCCCTCGATATCGTCGCCGTAGGCGTTCTTGAAGAAGGAAAACTGCGTGCCGACCCCGGCATAGAACACCGCCGGATTGAAGCCCAGGACCTTCATGGCGGGAATGAACAGCATCGTGTCGGCCGGGTAGCTCAGTGCGATGACGGCATCGGGATTCCGCTGCATGATGTCCGACATGATCGGCTGCATGTCACCGATTTCCATCGGGTAGCCCTGGTCGTAGACGATCTCGAAGCCAGCGGCCTGCAGGGCTGGACGGAGCGGTGTGACGAAGAGCAAGCCGAACTCGGCATCCACGTAGGGGATGGCGACGCGCCGGCCGATCTTGCCCTGGTCGGCGAGATACTTGAGCAGTCCGATGATCCCTTCTTCGGCGTACTGTTCCGGTCGTCCGAGGTAGCTGACGTAGTAGGGGAAGCGGCGGGCGTCCTCCTCCGTGACCCAGGTCGCGACTGCCGGCTGCGGGTAGCCGTTCTGGTGGAGCAAGGGTGCGACCGCGTGGTTCAGGCCGGTTCCGTACGGCGCGAAGAAGAAGTCCACCTTCTCCTGTGTGATCAAGCGCTGGACCTGACGGATGCACTCTTCGGGGTTCGACTGGTCGTCGGCCAGGAGCAGCTCGACTTCGTAGACGCCGTCCTCGAGGCGGATGCCACCGGCCGCGTTGACGTCGTCGACCCACATCTTGGCACTGTTGACCGGGCCGACCGCGCCGGCAGCGAGCGGCCCACTGAGTGCGACCGCATAGCCGAAGCGGAGTTTCTTCTTCGGAAGCGTCTCCACGACAGTCGGTGTCGCTGCTGGGCTCGGCGGTGTCGGCGTCGCGGCCGGCTGCTGACCAGCTGCCGCCGGTGTCGGTGTGGGTTGTGGTGCCGGTGTGGGCGTCGCCTCTCCGCGGCAGGCTGCGAGAAGTGCGGACGCACTCAGCGTTGCCGCAGCTACGAGAAAGCGCCGTCGTGATACACGCATACCGGTCTCCTCCCCCCTTCTGTTCCGTTCTCTACCGCGTTCTGCTCTCGACCTTCCCTGCCTCGACCCGAGGAGCACGTGCTCCAATCGTGCCTTGGCTGCTGACACTTCGGAGACAGGTAGTGTCCACTGAGAACGACCACCTGACACTATGCCGCTGTCACTTCAAGACGATACT
>JBEPZP010000111.1:0-7822 GCA_041640735.1 Thermomicrobium sp. | reverse complement strand
TCGTCCTCCAGCACCTGGCGCACCCGCGCGAGGACGGCGTCGATCTCGGCCGCCAACTCGGCATACACGGCCTCTTCGCCGGCCGTCGGCCGGTCGTCAGCGCTGTCGACGAAGCTCTGCAAGATCGCCAGGCGTGCCGGTGCGCGCGGTGGGAACTGGCGAGGATCGTCCATGCGGGGCTCGAGGAGCTCGTCCACCAGCGCCCCCAAGCGCTCGATCATCGCCCGGACACGATCCCGCAGCGCCTGGTCGGCCGTCGACGCCTCCAGACGCTCTTGCCAAGCCAGCAGCTGGTGGCGGGCGTCGCGCACGCGGTTGATCGCATCGTGCGCCTCGGACACCTTGTCGCGGATGCGGAGCAACAGGTCGAACTGGCGCAGCAAGTCCTCCTGACTGACCGACAACCGCGGGTCGCACCGGACCTCGAGCGGCTGCGTCCAGCACCGGTCGCCGACGGTGAGCCGCACCTGGTAGGTTCCAGGGACGACCCGCGGCCCGACCAGGTAGCCCTCGTACGGCTTGTCGCCGATGACGCGCCGCGCACCCTCGACGCGGAGATCCCACACGAAACGGTGGAACCCGGGCGACTTCTCCAGACGCGGCGGCAGCGACGGCTTCTTCTCGTCGGGTAGGTCCGGATACGGATCGGCTGGCTTCTCGCTGGAGAAGCGCCGGAGCTCGCGCCCTTCGCTGTCGAGGATCGTGAGCACGACCTCGGCCGGCTCCTCCGCGAGATAGTAGGTGACGATCGCTCCGTCCGGCGGATTCTGCCCGGCATCGAGCGGGACGGCCTCGCGTATACCGGTCGGTCGCTCGGTCACCCAGGCCGCATAGACGATCGGGCCAGCCCAGCGGTAGCTCACCGCATCGGGGACCTCACTCCCGAACCCCGGATAGGTCTTGAAGCGCACGGTCGGCCGCGGCGCGAAGAGGTAGGCCGGTCCCTCGAGCGCTGCGGGATCGAACTGGCGCAGCGGCGTGACGTCGTCCAGGATCCAGAAGCTGCGCCCGTGCGTGGCGATGACGAGGTCGTCGTCCTTGACGACGAGATCGTAGACGGGGCAGACGGGCAGATTTCCCTGCCAGCGGTGCCAGTGTTGCCCGTCGTCGAAGGAGACCCAGAGGCCGGTCTCGGTGCCCAGGTACAGGAGACCCGGCTTCACCGGGTCGACGCGGAGCACACGGCAGATCGCTTCAGCAGGGAGATCGCCCCGCAGCGAGACCCAGGTCTTCCCGCCGTCGCTGGTCTTGAAGAGGTAGGGCGCAGGATCGTCCAGGCGATAGCGATGGGCTGCCAGATAGACCGTCTCGGGGTCGTGGGGCGAGACCTCGAGCGAAGCGACCGTGGCCCATTCGGGCAGCTCCGGCGGCGTCACGTTCTGCCAGGTGGCTCCTCCGTCGCGGGAGACGTGCACGAGCCCATCATCGCTCCCGGCCCAGAAGACTCCGGGCTGGTGCGGCGACTCCACGAAGGCGAAGATCGTGCAGTAGACCTCAGCCCCGGTATTGTCGCGGGTGATCGGTCCGCCCGACGGCTTGAGCTTGTCGGGGTCGTTCCGCGTCAGGTCGGGGCTGATCACCTCCCAGGTGTAGCCCAGATCGCGCGAGCGGTGGACGACCTGGGAGCACACATAGAGGGTGTTCGGATCGTGCGGCGAGAAGAGAATCGGGAACGTCCACTGGAAGCGGTAGCGGAGCGACTCCGCCCCTTCGGCCATGGAAACAGCATAGGGCCAGACGGTGATGTTGCGCTGCTCGCCCGTCCGGCGGTTGTAGCGGATCAGCCGGCCGTTCCCCTCGCCGCTGCCGATCGCTCCGCCGATGACGATGTCCGGGTCGTCCGGCTTGACGGCGATATGGCCGCTTTCCCCGCCACCTGGCTCTTCCCACTCGCTCGTCGTGATCGCGCCGTTGACCGAACGGCTCGGCAGCGCGATCGCCGTGTTGTCCTGTTGCGAACCGTAGACCCAATAGGGGAACCGGTTATCGACGGTGACGTGGTAGAGCTGAGCCGTCGGTTGGTTGAACTGCGTGGACCAGGTGCGACCGCCATCGAAGCTGACGCAGGCACCACCGTCGTTCCCATTGATCATGCGTAGCGGGTTCTTGGGATCGATCCAGTGGTCGTGGTGATCACCGTGAGGCGTCGGCACCTCCGTGAAGGTCTTGCCCCCGTCGATCGACTTCCAGAGATTGAGGTCGAGGACCCAGAGCGTATCGGGATCGACCGGGTCAGCACAGAGGTGATGGAAGTACCAGGCACGCCAGCGCAGGTCACCCTTCTCGCTCACCCGTTGCCAGGTTTCGCCGTAGTCCTCGGAGCGGAAGAGAGCACCGTCTTCCGCCTCGACGAGCGCCCACAACCGACCTGGCTTCGCCGAAACTGCGAGTCCCACGCGCCCGATGATCCCTTTCGGGAGGCCAGGTTTGCGGGTCAGCTCTTCCCAGGTCTCGCCACCGTCGGTCGAGCGGAAGATCCCCGAACCAGGGCCACCGCTTTCGAACTTCCACGGCCACCGACGTGCCTGCCAGAGCGCGGCGTAGAGGATGCGCGGATTGTGCGGATCCATGACCAGGTCGATGGCGCCGGTGTGCTCGTCCCGGTAGAGCACCCGTTCCCACGTCCGTCCGCCGTCGCGACTGCGGAAGACTCCACGCTCCTCGTTCGGGCCGAAGGCGTGCCCGAGCGCAGCTACGTAGACGAGATCGGGATTCTGCGGATGGACGCGGATCTTCGCGATATGACGCGTGTCGCGCAGCCCGACGTTCACCCACGTCCGGCCGCCATCGGTCGACTTGTAGACGCCGTCCCCATGGGACACGTTCCCGCGGATACAGGCTTCCCCGGTTCCGACGTAGAGCACGTTGGGGTCGGAGGGAGCGATCGCGATGGCACCGACGGCCGCGGTGCCGAAGTAGCCGTCGGAGATGTTCCACCACGTCGTACCCCCGTCTTCGGTCTTCCACACCCCACCCGCACACGCCCCGAAGTAGAAGATCATCGGATCGTCCGGGTGCCCGGCGACGGCGACGACGCGCCCACCGCGATGAGGGCCGATGCAGCGGAAGCGCAAGGCCTCGGTCAAGCGGCCGACCATGTCGCTCGTCATCGTCCATCCTCCCTGCCGTCGCTACATTTCCCGCACGTAGCGTCTCCGCACGTGCGCTCCTGCTCAACTGCGCCGCACGGCAGTGTCGCACAGACGACGCGAACAGGAAAGCGGGCTCACCGGCGAGAACCCGAGCGTCCTACCACGGCCTCGCGCGACGACCACGGCGAGAGCTGCCATCCTCGCGACCCACGACGTCGACGAGGCCGTCTACCTGGCCGACCGCATCGTCCTCCTCAGCGGCAAGCCCGCGGCTGTGCGGGACGTGTTCCCGGTCGAGATCCTGCGGCCACGCGACCGCGGTGACGCGCGACTGGCAGCACTGCGCGCCCGCATCCTGGCAGCGCTGGGGCGCGACGCGACAGGAAACACCCTGTTGCCCAGCACGCAGTGAACACCCGCCGAGCGCGACCGTTTGGTACGACCGCTTCCCGCGTCGAGCGCCGCGCCAGCCGGCCTGCCGCTCAACGCCGGAAGGGGAACGGTTCTCGCACGCGGATGCGATGGAACTCCTCGGCGTACGGGAGACCGTGGCGTACGCCACGCTCCATCGCTGCTTGCCGGAGCCAGCGCTCGAGGAGCGGGAAGCGATCGCCGAACTGACTGCGGTGCGCCTTGAGTGCTTCCAGCTTGCGGTCGAGGGTCGTCGAGATATCGACCGCGTGGTTCAGCACCGGCGCGTTGATGACCCAGATCTCCTGCACGTGATGCGGTGACAGGCCTTCGGCCAGCAGTTCCGGAAAGTCCCAGGCGTTCCCGGCCGCCGGATAGACGGCAGCCAAAGCGGCCTGCCCCACAGCCAGGTGGTCCGGATGGTAACGACCGACCTGGTAGGCAGGCGCCCAGTTCCGCTCCGGCGAGGGAATGACCAGAATGTGTGGACGATAGCGGCGGATCACTCGTACCAGGTCACGCCGGAGCTCTAGGGTCGGCTCCACGCGTCCGTCCGGATAGTCGAGGAACTCGACACCACGAAGTCCTAGGATGCGCGCGGCCTCGCGCTGCTCCGCCTTGCGGATATCGCTGATGCGCCGGCGCGCCTCTGGGCTCACGTCCACGGCGTCGTCCGGACCACCACCCCCACCGTCCGTGACGACGACCAGCCACACCGCCCACCCCTCGTCGACCCAGCGGGCAACCGTCCCGCCGCAGCCGATTTCCATATCGTCCGGATGCGCGACGATCACGAGTGCTCGCTTTTCGTCCGTCATCCAGAACCGCTCCTCTCTCCCACTTCATCCCTGTCTCGACCGCAGACTGGCTGCGACACGCGTCACTATACTGCGCTCATGCTTGTCCCGCGGACAGCCGACAACTAGAGTTGAGGCGGACGGCCGCTGGCATGTGGAGCTGACACGATGCGTAGTACGCGAGCGTTGTTCCTCATCCTGGGATTGTTGCTGGCAGTCCACCCAGCCGTCTCGCTCAGTGAGAACGAGACGACCGACTTCCAGCCAGCACGACACCCGGGAAGTCCCGGCCTCGCGGCACCGGTGGCCCTCTCCGAGCTCGCTGACCGTTTCGAGTACTTCCGTATCTTTCCGCCCGACGAACGCGAGCGTGTCACCCCGACGACCACGCACCCGGCATCGGCGATCGCGTTGCTCGCCGGGTGGTATCCGGACGGAACACCGTATACCTGTTCGGGAGCACTCATCGCACCGACCGTCGTCTTGACCGCCGCGCACTGCCTCTACGGTGCCGAGTTCGGTGGCTGGTTCGACCGCCTCATGGTCGTCCCCGCCGCTGACCGCTCCCTCGACGGGGTGCTCACCCCGTTCGGTGTCGCGAATGCGGTCGACGCGCTCGTTCCGCGCGGTTGGATCGAACGGAGCGAGAGTGTCCGCTACGACTTCGGACTCATCCAGCTCGACCAGCCACTCGGTCAAACGACGGGCACCCTCCCGCTCGCGCTCGTCGACGATCCGGTGCTCCTGGATCCGGCCTTCTCCTACCTCGCGCTCGGCTATCCAGGTGACAAACCGTTCGGGACGCTCTGGCGCGCTCCAGGCCGAGGCGTCACCTTGGTAGGATCGGATGTCCTCCGCCTCCAAGCTGACCTTTACCAGGGGATGAGCGGCGGTCCGCTCCTCACGCTCGAGGAACAGGCGATCTTCGGTATCGTCAGCGCCGAGAGTGCCTTGAGCAATTTCGCGCGCCGAGTCGACCAGAACGTGGTCGACTTCGCGAACGCGTTCTGTGGGGAACTCGGCTGCACGATCCGAGTCGTGACCCCAGAACGAGCAGCACCCCCCGAGGCTGCACCGCCGCGAACGCCACAGCCCTCCTGGGGCACCATCGCTTTCACGACCGTCGAGCCAGCCCGTTGGTCGACCGTGCTCCCTGGCCGGATTCGGCTCTCGGTCTCTGTCGCCTCGCGCGAGCCACTCGCTGAAGTCATGCTGCGCGTCGCCGACCAGGAGGTACGGAGCCGCGAGGCAACCGTCTCACTGGAAGCCTGGCTCAGTCCTGGACGCTACACCGCGACCGCAGTCGCCCACGACGTGGCTGGAAACCAGCTCCTCACCATGTGGGACTTCGTCGTCAGCTGGGACCTGGCTGATGGTGTCTGGTTCGACAGCCGCGGCAACCCCAAGCCGGAGACGATCAACGCGACGGCACGGGCACTCGTCGAAGCCTTCCGCTGGCACCTCTACGGGATGAGCTGGGACGGACGCGACCACCGCGGCGAGATGCCGACCCACGCCAGCGACCTCCTCCCGGGCCAGCCAGTTCCGCTGCTCGTGACCGAAAGCGGTTTCGACCGAGCGGCCACCGAAGCGACGCTGCGGGCACTGGTCGAAGCCTTCCGCTGGCACCTCTGGGGCATCAGCTGGGACGGCGCACCGCATCCAGAGGTGCCGACGCACGGGTCACAGCTCCTCCCACCTGAGCCGGTCGGGCCCTGGTTCACTCCGGACGGCCAACCGATCCCCGAAGCGATCAGCGCGACGCTGCGCTCGCTCGAGGAAGCGTTCCGCTGGCACCTCTACGGCGCCACCTGGGACGGTGCGCCGCGGCCCGACATGCCGACACACGCCGCGCCGAAAGTCCAGTGACGCTCACTGCCCACCGGCGATCGGAATGACCGCGCCGTTGAGCGCAGCGGCCTCGGGAGAGCACAGGTACCAGAGGAGCGCCGAGACCTGCTCGCGCGGGACCCACTTGGTGTGGTCGGCCTGCGGCATCGCCTCCCGGTTGGCTGGGGTATCGATCGTCGCTGGAGCGATACAGTTCACGGTGACACCGGTCCCGCGTACGTCGCGGGCCACGGCGAGCGTCATCGTCACCACGGCCTGCTTGACAGCTGCGTAGGCGACGGCACCGGGGCCAGGGTCGAGCGCTGCCCGCGCCCCGACGGTGACGATCCGTCCCGTACCACGCGCGAGCAGACGCGGCACCGCGGCGCGCAGGACGTTCGCCGTGGGCCAGAGGTTCAAAGCGAGCAGTTCCTCCCAGAGCGTACGGTCGGACTCGGCGATCCTGCCCGGCCGAAAGCCCCCAGCCAGGCAGAGCACCCAGTCCAGCCGGCCGAAGCGCTCGATCGCGCTCGTGACGGCCCGCTCCGCGTCCTCAGCGACCGCGAGATCGAACTGCGCACCGTCGACCGCCTCGGCCAGCGGACCGAGCGATTCCCGCAGCCGCTCCCAATGCGCGGTCGTGCGGTAGGGGACGAAGAGCAACGCCCCGCGCTCAGCGAACATGCGCACCACCACCGAGCCGACCTGGCCGGTGCCACCCGTCACCAGTGCGACTGGTCGCGTCCCGCTCATGACTGCGTCCCGATCCTACCTCGCTACCACCGAACGGCGTCGGCTAGTATACGACGGTGGGATCACGAGGGCTCGAGCGGTCGCGGAGCTCCTATGGCGAACCCCTGGGCGTAGTCGACCCCCAGCTCGCGGAGCACATCGAGGAGACGCTCATCTTCCACCCACTCGGCGATCGTCTCGGCACCGAGCGCGTCCGCCAGCTCGACCATCGAGTGGACGATCCGTCGACTCACCGGATCGTCGAGGAGGTCGACGACAAAGATCCCGTCGATCTTCAGGAAATCGATCGGCAGCGAGCGCAGGCGATGGAACGACGAGTAACCGACCCCGAAGTCGTCGATCGCCACAGCACAACCTAAAGCGCGCAAGGCGGCCAGGTGCTCCCACGTGCTGGCGAGTTCAGCATCCGCTGCCGTCTCGGTCAGTTCGAAGACCAGCGTCCCCGGTGACAACGGGGCCTCGCGCAGTTCCTGCAAGAACACGTCCAGCACGTCGAAGTTCCGTAGCGTCTGCGGAGAGAGGTTCACGTGCACTCGCCCCGCGTGCTGGCGCGCGTACCGGATGGCCTGCTGTACGACCCAGCGATCGATGCGCGGTAGCAGTCCGAGCCGTTCGGCGATCGGCAAGTAGCGGCTCGGTGGGACCGGATCGCCGTCCTCCGAACGGAAACGGAGCAGGAGTTCGACACCGGCCGTTCGCCCCTGCCGGAGATCGAGGATCGGCTGACCGAAGAGGAGGAAGCGCTCCTGCGCGAGCGCCGCTTCGAGAGCGAGCACGTGCTGCGCTCCGAGCGCTTCTCCGGAGGACCAATACTCTGGTCGGTAGATCTCGACCCTCTCGCCACCGCGGTACTTCGCCGCATAGAGAGCCCGGTCGGCGGCGACCAGCAACTCCTCAGCCGAGTTCCCGTGCTCCGGGAGCATCGCCACTCCGCAACTG
>JBEPZP010000110.1:0-7920 GCA_041640735.1 Thermomicrobium sp. | reverse complement strand
TGGACGACCGGCGTCCGCCGCACCGTGCAAGGCGGCAACGACTGCACGAACGATTGCCCGTACCGCCGGGTCACGATGCGGCGATCGAGCACGACACAGACGCCGTAATCGCGCGTGCTGCGGATCAGACGGCCGAACCCCTGCTTGAAGCGCAACACTGCCTGCGGCACTGCGTACTCGTGGAACGGGTCCGCGTACCCCTCGCAGCGCGCCGCGAACACTGGATCGCTGGGAACCGCGAAGGGCAGCTTCACGATGACGAGCACGCTCAACGCCTCACCCGGCACGTCGACGCCTTCCCAGACAGCATTGGTCCCCAGCACCACAGTCTCCGGGCGGGCCTTGAGCCGCTCGACGAGCTGGCGTGGACTGCCGTCCAGGCGCTGGCCCAGCACGAGGATCCCTTCCTGCTCGAGCGGCCGCTTGATCGCACGGTAGGTCGCCTGCAGCGCGCTGTGCGACGTGAAGAGCACGAGCGCCCGCCCTCGGGTCGCTCGCAAGAGGTCGATGAGCGCCTCGTTGACCTGTCGCTGGTACCCGGGTTCGCCCGGCTCCGGAATGTCCTCAGCCAAGCAGAGGAGCGTCGAAGTCGCATAGTCGAACGGCGACTCGACGACGAGCTCGTCCGCCTCGCCGAGCCCCAACTGCTGGCGAATGTACGCGAAGGACCGGTCGACCGTCAATGTGGCCGAGGTGAGGATGCACGTGTCCAGGCGCGAGAACAGATGCTCGTTGAGCAAGGAGGCGACCTCGAGCGGTGCCATGTTGAGGCTCACCGCCGCGGGTTGCGGGCGCCAGGAAAGCCAGTACACGCGGTCGGGGTGCGGGTGGAACAGCACCTCCTGCAGGCGATCGTGCATCTCGCGCGTCCGCCGCTCCAACACGTCCAACTCGGTCGTCAGCTCGCTCAATTCGTCCCGGATCGACTCGGGCAGGTCCTCGACGCGCAGGCTGGCCCAGTGCACAGCCGAGACGATCGTGCGGAGATGCGTCGCCACCGTCTGACCGACCTCTTCGACAGTGCTCCAGCTGGTTTCGTGACGCAGCGCCTCGGTGATACGCAGCTGCCGGTCGTAGCCACCGTTTTCTACGGGATGCCGCTGGGCGATGTCGCCGAGCACGGCGAAGAGCGCCTCGGCGTGCTGCTGGAGCGCCTCGACGCGCGTCCACCACTCGGTGAGCTTCTCACCGAGCTCGAGAGCGAGCGCGCGGGCTCGCTCTTCCGGAATCTGGGCAAGCGCAGACCACAGCTCGCCCAGAGCACCGGCGAAACGACCGAGGTGATCGAGTGCGAGCGTGCGCCGCAGCACCTCGAAGAGCTCGTCCTGAGTCACTCGGAAGCCGAACTGCTGGGTCGCTTCGTCCACCAAGTGGTGCGCCTCGTCGATGACCAGATGCCGGTAGGGAGGCAACACGCGGCTTTCAGCCAGGAGGTCCGAAAGCAGGAGTGCATGGTTCACGATAACGATGTGCGCCCCCTCGGCTGTCGCCCGCGCGCGATACAGGAAGCACTGGTTCCGGCGCTGGAACAGACAACGGTTGGGGATGCAAGCCCCTTCGGACTCAGCGACTTGTGCCCAGGCAAGCTGTTCCTCCTGCGTGAGGTGCAACTCGGCCCGGTCTCCCGTCTCCGTCTGCGGGAGCCACGCGGTGATCTTGGCCGCGAGCAGGGCCTCGGCTCGACTCTGGAACGGTTCACGCTGGCGCAGGAACCAGCGGCGGAGACACAAGTAGTTGGCTCGCCCTTTCAACACCGTCGCGCGGAACCGGGCAGCCCGCGCCAGCCGAGGATCGTGGTCAGCCGCGTTTTCCAACGCCCGCCGGAGCAACGGCAGGTCCTTGGCGAACAGCTGGTCCTGCAGGGCCAACGTGTCGGTGGAGACCACCACTGTCTCGCCGCGCTCGACTGCATGCAGGACGGCCGGCAGCAGATACGCTAAGGACTTCCCGGTACCTGTTCCCGCCTCGACCAGTAACTGGCCGCCCTCGTTGAACGCCCGCAGCACAGCCTCGGCCATCGCCACTTGACCGGAACGGACTTCGTAATTGGGCAGCGCGCTCGCGAACGGTCCCTCCGGACCATACAACTGACGGAGCCAGGACGGATCGATCTGCGGCACCTCGCCAGTCGGCTCCAAACGCGCCGGGCGCTCGCGCGGGAGCAAAAAGATGAGTTCCGCCGCATGATTGGCACCTGGCACGGTCGTGCGCAGGCGTTCGGCGAGCGCACCGCCGAGCGCGCCGACACCTTGCGCGGCGAGTTCGCGATAGATCGTCTCGAAGACCTCCGCTTCAGGAAGCCCGGCTTGAGCAGTGTAGTCGGCCAAACGACGGAGCGTCTCCGGGTCATGCTCGCGCAGGAGATCACAGAGGCCGAGGAAGACGGCCATCGTCGTCTCGACGTCCGCCATGGCACGGTGTTGCTGGGCAACGGAGATCCCCAACCGGGCCGCGATGGCGGACAACGAATACGCCGGAAGGTCAGGCAGGAGGATCGTCGCCAGCCGAAAGGTATCGTACACCGGAT
Organism: Thermomicrobium sp.; assembly: GCA_041640735.1. Lineage (GTDB taxonomy): Bacteria > Chloroflexota > Chloroflexia > Thermomicrobiales > Thermomicrobiaceae > Thermomicrobium. Next base: position 5,393 of record JBEPZP010000110.1, on the reverse strand, counting down.
TGCGCAACTCCAGGCCATGCGCCGCCAGCATCTGCAGATCGTAGTCCGGCGACTGGCCCACGATCGGATAGTTGCGCACGAACTGCCGCAGCCGCGGAGCGACCTGGTGGAAGCTCGGCGCCCGCCGCAAGTCGCGCATCGTGAGGCCGGTCAAGCTCGAGACCGACAGCGGCAGTGTGCGACGCGGCTGGACGAGCGTCTCGAAACGCTCCAGCACCTCCTCCTCGCGGAACTTGATCGCCGCGACTTCGATGATTTCGTCCCGTTCCGGATCCATCCCCGTCGCTTCGATATCGAGGGCGACGTAGATCCGCGACATCGCTGGTGCCATTTCCTCGTTCGTTACCGCCGTTCGACGGGGAAGACCTCGATCAACCTGAGCAGCTGGAGAAGACCCTGCTCGAGCGGTGCGAGTTCGATCGTCTCATCGAGTGTGTGGCTGCCGCGTCCGCGCGTCAAGCCGATGCAGATAGCCGGAATCCCGGCTGCGATCGCTGCGTTCGCATCGGTGCTGGATGCGTCGAGCACGGGCTCGATTCCCAGTTCCCGCAGGATACGGAGTGCTTGCCGCACCAGAAGGGCATCGACGGGTGTCTCGCCCGCTGGGCGTACACCCAGGACTTCGACCTCCACCGCGACGGACGACGATCGATGTCGTTGGCAAATCGCCTCGACTGCCCGGCGAAGCCGTTCCAGCTCCTGCGGATCGACCGAACGCAGGTCGACGACAGCTTGCGCCTCAGGTGCGATCGTATTGACCGAGACGCCCCCCTCGATCGTACCTACATTGTACGTCGTCTTGGGGACACGCGGCACTGGGAGGTCAGCCAGCGCGCAGACGATACGGGCCAGCTCGTGGATCGCACTCGGCGTGCCGAAGTTCCCCCAACTGTGCCCACCCGGCCCGCGCACGACGATCCGCAGCCGAACCGAACCGACACCGACGTGCGTGACGCGGCCGAGGTTGTGGCCTTCCACAGCGACGACTGCGCCCAATTCGGAGCCGTACCGTTCGACCAGAGCCCGCATGCCGCGGAGGTTTCCCAGCCCCTCTTCACCGACGTTAGCAGCGAAGATCACGTCGCCCGGCGTCTCGAGCGCCCGCGCCTCGAGGAGTTCCCACAGGGTGAGCAAGGCAGCCACCCCGAGGGCGTTGTCGCCGATACCAGGGCCCCGGATCCAACCGTCCCCTCGCTCGAAGACGAGCGGTGTTCCACGTGGGAAGACCGTATCGAGATGCGCTGCAACCAGGAGACTCTTCGCTTTCCCCGTTCCGCGCCGGCGCGTGACGACGTTGCCGACCTCGTCGATCGCGACGACAGCTCCGCGCTCCGCGAAGCGCTGCGCCACGTACCGCGCCCGCTCCTCCTCGGCGAAGGTCGGCGCCGGAATGCGCGCGATCTCGGTGGCGAGCGACACGGTCTTGGCGAGCGCAGCACGTCGAAGGGCTTGCATCTGGTCTCTCCGTCCCTCGCTCAGCCGCTCGATCCGGCGGACCGCCGCCTCGCAGTCTACCAACAGTGTCTACCAACAGTGGTAGACGAAGACTCCGCGAACCGCCCGCAACCAAAAAACTCGGGCTTGTGACGAGCCAGAGGCAGGCGTACACTTCCGACAGTGAACAGACTCGCGCGCTCTCGCCCTCTCGTCCGCGTCCAGTGAGGAGGGGAACGAGTGACGACCGAGACCACACGTACCGCTCAGCCGGTAACGACCCGAGGGATCAGCGCTTACCGCGGCTACCGTCCTCCTCCCGGCATGATCTCCTGGGCATTTCACCGGATCACCGGCTTGGGTGTCCTCCTGTTCTTGCTCTTGCATATCGTCGACATCTTCCTCGTCAACTACGGGCCGGAGGTCTTCGACGAGCTCTTGTTCCTCTACCGGCATCCGGTCTTCCGCATCGGTGAGATCATTCTGGTCGGAGCCGTGTACTACCACGCCGCGAACGGTGTGCGGATCATCCTCATCGACTTCTGGCCCAAGGCATACCGGTACGAACGGCAACTCTTCTACGGCGTGATGGCTGTCTTCCTGCTCGGCTTCATCCCGACGGCGATCTTGATGATCCGAGCGATGCTGAACGCGTGAGGAGTACGAGATGGCTACAGTGCGCCCTCATGTCGGTCGCGAGCGCCCGTCAGGCGGCTTCGAGCTCTACTCCTGGTATTTCTTCCGTGTGAGTGGGCTCCTGCTCATCTTCCTCGTCGTCGGTCACGTCGTGATCATGCACGTCGTCAATACGGTCGACGAGATCGACTGGCAGTTCGTCGCCGACCGCTGGAACTCGCCGTTCTGGCGCGCCTACGACTGGCTCATGCTCTTCTTGGCCCTCTTGCATGGGCTCAACGGTGCCCGGCTCGCTGTCGACGACTACATCCGGCCGCAAGGGTGGCGTATCTTCGCGCATTCCATCCTCTGGACCCTGGCGCTCGTGTTCCTCATCATCGGCTCGATCGCAGTACTGACGTTCGATCCGTCTCGCTTCGAGGCCGTCGCGCACGCAGGGGGTTGAACTATGTATCACCGCTTCGACGCCGTCATCGTCGGTGCCGGTGGGGCAGGCTTGATGGCAGCAGCCCAGCTGGCTGGTCACTGTAACGTCGCCGTCATCAGCAAGCTCTATCCGGTGCGCTCGCACACCGGGGCCGCGCAGGGTGGGATCGCCGCCGCGCTCGGAAACGTCGAGGAAGACCACTGGATCTGGCACATGTTCGACACCGTCAAGGGCGGCGACTATCTCGTAGACCAGGACGCCGCGGAGGTGCTGGCCCGCGAGGCGATCGACGCCATCATCGAGCTCGAGCACTGGGGATTCCCGTTCAACCGCACGCCCGACGGCCGCATCGACCAGCGCCGGTTCGGTGGGCACACGCGCAACTTCGGGGAAGGACCTGTCCGGCGCGCCTGTTACGCGGCCGACCGCACCGGGCACATGATCCTCCAGACGCTCTACCAGACAGCGCTCAAGCGCCAGGTCACCTTCTTCGACGAGTTCATGATGCTCGATCTCCTCCTCACAGACGACGGTGTCTGCACCGGCGTCGTCGCCATGGACATCGAGACCGGCGAACTGCACATCTTCCACGCCAAGGCCGTGCTCCTGGCCACCGGCGGCTTCGGGCGCGTCTTCAAGGTCACCAGCAACGCCCTCGCTGCGACCGGCGACGGGGTCGCCATCGCCTTCCGGCGCGGCATCCCACTGGAGGATATGGAGTTCTACCAGTTCCACCCGACCGGCATCTACAAGATGGGGATCCTGCTCTCGGAAGCCTGCCGCGGGGAGGGCGGCATCCTCCGCAACGGCCTGGGCGAACGCTTCATGGAGCGGTACGCGCCCACGCTGCTCGACCTCGCGCCGCGCGACATGGTTTCGCGCGCCATCTATCAGGAGATCCGCGCAGGTCGCGGTGTGGACGGCCGCGACTTCGTCTGGCTCGACCTCACCCATCTTCCGGCTGAGGTGATCGAGACGAAGCTGCCCGACATCACCGACTTCGTCCGCACCTACCTCGGCCTCGACCCGGTCAAGGATCTCATCCCGATCCAGCCGACGGCTCACTACGCGATGGGTGGCATCCCGACCGACGTCGATGGTCGCGTCACGATCGACGCCCAGAACACGCCGATCCCCGGTCTCTACGCCGCCGGCGAGTGCGCCTGCGTGAGCGTCCACGGAGCAAACCGCCTCGGCACCAACTCGCTGGTGGACCTGGTCGTGTTCGGCCGGCGCGCTGGGCGCCACATGCTGCAGTTCGTCCGGCAGAACGACTTCCACGCGCTGCCGAAGGAGCCGGACTATCGAGCACGCGCCGAAGTGGCCTGGATACTGGAGAACGACGGAGACGAGCGTGTGGCACAGATCCGGGCCGATCTCCAGGAGGCGATGATGAACGACGCCGGGGTTTTCCGCACCGGCGACGGTCTCAAGCGTCTGCAGCAGACGCTCGGTGAGTTGCGCAACCGCTACACGCGCATCCGGATCGACGACAAGAGCCGCACCTTCAACATGGAACTCGTCGAGGCGATCGAGCTCGGGTTCTTGCTCGATTGCGCCGAAGCGATCGCAGCCTCGGCGCTGGCGCGCGAGGAAAGTCGCGGCGCGCATTATCGCGAGGACTTCCCAACGCGCGACGACGCCAACTGGCTCAAGCACACGCTCATCGCACGCACCTCCGGCGGCCTGCAGCTCTCCTACAAGCCGGTCGTGATCACCCGATTCGAGCCGAAGGAGCGGGTGTACTGACATGCAGGTGACAGTACGTGTCCAACGGTTCAACCCGGAGAAGGATGCCAAGCCCTATTACCAGGAGTTCGTCGTCGAGGTCGAACCGACCGACCGCGTCCTCGATGCCTTGAACTACATCAAGTGGTATCAGGACGGCACGCTCACGTTCCGGCGCAGCTGCGCCCACGGCGTGTGCGGCTCCGATGCGATGCGGATCAACGGGCGGAACCGGCTCGCCTGTAAGGTCCTCGTCAAAGACCTCGGCCCGAAGATTACCGTCGAACCGCTGCTCGGGTTCCGCATCATCCGCGACCTCGTCGTCGACATGGAGCCGTTCTTCGCTCAGTACCGCACCGTGATGCCGTACCTCATCAACGACGAGCCACCACCGGTCCGCGAACGGCTGCAGACGCCGGAGGAGCGCGAGCTGTACGACGACACGACGAAATGCATTCTCTGCGCCTGTTGCACGTCGGCTTGTCCGATCTTTTGGACGAACGAGTGGCTCGGCCCCGCCGCGATCGTCAATGCCCACCGCTTCCTCTTCGACTCGCGCGATCGGGCCACCGAGGAGCGACTGGCCATCCTCAATCAGCGGTTCGGCGTCTGGCGTTGCCGCACGATCTTCAACTGCACCGAGGCGTGCCCGCGCGGTATCCAGGTCACCAACGCGATCGAGCAGGTGAAGCGCCGCATCCTCTTCGAGCAAAGCTGACGGAGGCGCGCGATGCGCAATCCGTTCGACTGGGACTATCTCACCGCACCGCTTTGGCAGACCCCGACCTGGGGACCGTTGTCGATCGCCTTCGTGACTCTTTACAGCCTCGGCTTTCTCGTCTGCCTTTGGCTCTACAACGACCCTCGTCGCCTGATCCGCAAGCGCAACCCGCTGCTCGCGCAGTTCCTGCAGCGGATCGCCGGTTGGGGATTGGTCGTGTTCGGCATCGGCCTCTTTTTCTTCCTGTTCCGGCTCGGCCGCATCAGCGCCTTCAACCTCCATATGCGGATCTGGCTGTACCTCTCGGCGCTGAGTGTCCTCGTCTGGCTCGCCTACGCTGGCCATCTCCTCGTCCGCGTCTACCCGCCGTTGGCGCGCCAGCGCGAAGAAGAGCTCCGGCGCAAGCGTCTCGCCACCATCCCCAAGCGAGCAGCCCGGCGACGCACC
>JBEPZP010000109.1:0-7998 GCA_041640735.1 Thermomicrobium sp. | reverse complement strand
GGAGCAGCGGAGTGCGAGCGGTCGGTCAGGTGAGGGTGAAGCGGAAGGAACGCCTATGAAGCCGCCGCGGTTCCGGTACTATGCGCCAGAGACGCTGGACGAGGTGCTCGCGGTGCTGGCTGAATTCGGGGACGAAGCCAAGCCATTGGCCGGAGGCCAGAGCTTAGTGCCGATGCTCAACATGCGTTTGGCCAGGCCGAGCATCCTGGTGGATCTCAATGGGCTCGACGAACTCGCTGGTATCGAAGAGGCGGATGGGGCGATCCGCATCAAGGCGATGACGCGTCACCGTGCGGTCGAACGCTCGCCGCTCGTCACGCAGGCGCAGCCGCTCCTGGCCGAGGCGATCCGCTTCGTCGGCCACCTGCCCATCCGCACCCGGGGGACGGTCGGTGGCAGCATCGCGCACGCCGACCCAGCCGCGGAGTTGCCAGGTGTGCTGGTGGCGCTGGACGGCATCGTCGAGCTGCGGAGCCGGAAGGGCCAGCGGGAGGTCCCTGCGCGCGAGTTCTTCGTCGATCTCCTGACGACCGTGGCGGAGCCGGACGAGCTCGTGGTCGCGGTCCGCTTTCCCAAGCTGCCACCGGCGAGCGGAACGGCCTGGCTGGAGGTCGCCCGGCGGCACGGTGACTACGCCTTGGTCGGCGTGGGTGTGGTGGTCACGCTGGGGGATGACCGCCGGACGATCGCCGAGGCGCGGCTGAGTTTCATCGGCATGGGGACGACGCCGGTGCGGGCGCTGGAGGCGGAGCGGCTGGTGCGCGGGCAGCCGGCTGGTCTGGAGACGTGGCGGGCAGCGGCGAACGCAGTGCGGAGCGAGGTCGACCCGGTCAGCGACATCCACGCTTCGGCCGAGTACCGGCGCTCCGTCGCCGGGGTGCTGGCTGAGCGTGCCTTGGCGTTGGCCGTGCAACGGGCGATGGAGGGGGACGAGCGATGAGCGCGGTGGGAACGGAGCGACGGACGATCCGGGTCGAGGTGAACGGCGTGCCCTATGAGCGCGAGGTGGAGGCGCGCCTGTTGCTCTCCGATTTCCTGCGTCACGAGCTCGGCCTCACCGGCACGCACGTCGGCTGTGAGCATGGCGTGTGCGGCGCGTGCACGGTCTTGCTCGACGGCGAGCCGGTGCGCAGTTGTCTCCTCTTCGCCGTCCAAGTACACGGGCACCGGATCGAAACGGTCGAGGGGCTAGCACCGAGCGAAGGCGAACTGCACCCGCTGCAACGCGCCTTTTGGGAGAAACATGGGCTGCAGTGCGGCTACTGCACGCCAGGCATGTTGATGGTCCTCAAAGCTTTCCTGGCGGAGCATCCGGACCCGACCGAGGAAGAGATCCGCGAGGCGATCTCCGGCAACCTCTGCCGCTGTACGGGCTACCAGAACATCGTCGAGGCGGCTCGCTACGCGGCGGAGCTACTGCGCCAGCGCTGAACGGGACAGGGAGGAACCCGATGCCGACCCGATTCTTCGGAGCACCGATCAAGCGAGCCGAGGACCCGCGCCTTCTGACCGGTCACGGACGGTACGTCGACGACATCGACTTGCCGGGCCAGTTGCATGTCGCCTTCCTGCGCAGCCCGCTCGCCCACGCGCGCATCCGCTCCATCGATGTCTCGGCGGCCCGCGAATCGCCCGGCGTCGTCGCTGTCTGGACCTACCAAGACATCGGGCCCTGCCAACGGCGGATGCCCTTGCTCATCCCGCATCCGGACCTGACGCACCCGTACACGCGGTACGCGCTGGCCAAGGACGAGGTCAACCACGTCGGTGAGCCGGTGGCGATGGTGATCGCCGAGAGCCGCTACGCGGCGGAGGACGCTCTGGAGGCGATCGCGGTGGAGTGGGAGGAGCTCCCGCCGGTCGTCGACATCGAACGGGCTGTCCAACCGGGCGCACCGCTGGTGCACGAGGAGCTGGGCACCAATGTGGCTGCGCACTACGTCGGGATCGTCGGCGATCCGGAGCGGGCCTTCTCCGAGGCGGCGCACGTCTTCCGCGAGCGGCTGGTGATCGAGCGCAGTGCCGGGATGCCGATCGAGACCCGCGCTATCGTGGCGGTGTGGAAGGACGAGGAGGATCTCCTCGAAGTCTGGGACACCACGCAAGCGCCGATCGTCATCCGCAACGCGCTCGCCGCACTCTTCGGCCTGGCCCCGACGCAGGTCCGGGTGATCGCACCGGACGTCGGGGGTGGTTTCGGGTGCAAGATCATGGTCTACCCAGAAGAGGTCCTCGTGCCGTACGCGGCGCTGGTCCTCAAGCGCCCCATCAAGTGGACCGAGGACCGGTTGGAGCACTTCGTGGGGACGAACCACGAGCGGTTGCAGATCCACGAGGCGGAGATCGCAGTCGACGCCGAGGGACGCATCCTCGGGATCCGCGACCGCTTCCTGCACGACGCTGGTGCCTACACCCCGTACGGCATCATCGTCCCTATCATCACGGCCTGCCAGCTGCCCGGCCCTTACAAGGTACCCAACTACCACGTGGAGTTCCGGGCAGTCTATTCCAACACCGTCCCGGTGAGCCCCTACCGCGGGGCCGGGCGCCCGCACGCTTGTTTCGTCATGGAGCGGCTGCTCGACCGGGTGGCGGACGAGCTGGGGCTCGACCGAGCCGAAGTGCGGCGGCGCAACTTCATCCAGCCGCACGAGTTTCCCTACGATGTGGGGCTCATCTTCCAGGACGGTGCACCGACGCGCTACGACAGCGGCAACTACCCGGCCATGCTCGATCTCCTGCTGCAACAGATGGACTACCAGCGCCTCCTGAACGAGGAGCTGCCGCGGCTGCGTGCCGCCGGTCGGTACGTCGGGGTGGGGATCGCCTGCTACGTCGAAGGGACGGGGATCGGTCCCTACGAGGGAGCGACGGTGCGCGTCGAACCCACCGGGCAGGTCTACGTGGCTACCGGGATGCCGCAGCAAGGACAGGCGCACAAGACGGTGCTCGCGCAGATCGTGGCCGAAGAGCTCCAAGTGCCGCTGGAAGCCGTCACGGTGGTCGAGGGGGACACTGCGCACTTCCAGTTCGGGTCCGGTACCTACGCCAGCCGGAGCGCAGTGGTCTGCGGGAGCGCCGTCGCGCTCGCCGCGCGCAAGGTGCGTGAGCAAGGCTTGGCCTTGGCGGCGGAGGAACTCGAGGTGGCGGTGGAAGACCTCGTGGTCGAAGACGGCCGGGTGTACGTGCGTGGTGCGCCGGAACGCGGCTTCACTTGGGCGCAGATCGCCCAGCTGGCTAACCCGCTCCGCTATGCCTACGCCGGTGACCTCGTCGTGCGGCCGCGCCCGTGGACTGGTCCCGCCTTGCCGCCGGGGCGGCAGCCGGCGCTGGAGGCGACCGAGTACTATTCGCCGCCGCACGCGACCTGGGCGAGCGGAGCGGTGGGGGTGCTGGTCGAGGTGGACGTCGAGACCGGTCAGCTCGTCTTCCACAAGCTCTGGGTCGTGCACGACTGCGGCACCATGATCAACCCGTTGGTCGTCGAGGGGCAGGTGCACGGCGGGATCGCCCAGGGCATCGGCGGTGCCTTCTACGAGAAGCTGCACTACGACGAAAACGGCCAGCTCCTTAATGCCAGTTTCATGGACTTCCTCATGCCGACAGCGATGGAAATCCCGCGCATCGAGGTGGCGCACCAGGAGACGCCCTCGCCGCTCAACCCGCTCGGCGTCAAGGGGGTCGGCGAGGCTGGCGCGATCCCGATGCCGGCCGTGGTCGCGGCAGCGGTCGAGGACGCCTTGCGACCGTTCGGCGTCCGCATCACGCGCATGCCGCTCGACCCGGACCAGCTGTGGCGTCTGACGCACCCCACGGAGGCGTGACCGGACGCGGTCGACGTGGGCGGTGCGCGCGGCACCGGTGAGCCAGAGTTGCGATCGGAACGAGACGGGAAAGGGAAGGACGCGATGGGGAAGGTGAAGCTCTACGACCTCTCGCAGCCGCTCAATCAGGAAGTCTCATTCTGGCCGTTCTATCCGCCGTTCGAGGTCAAGTACATCAAGCGCAAGGCGGAGCACGGCGTCAACGCGCAGTACATCATGACCTCCAACCATATGGGTACGCACCTCGATGCGCCGCGTCACTTCATCACCGGGGGGAAGACGATCGACCAGATCCCGCTGGACTGGCTGTACGGTCCAGGCGTGATCGTCGACCTCTCGGATGTCCTGGACGAGCTGGATATCTTCACGCCGGAGATGATCGAGCAGCGGGTGGAGGTGCGTGAGGGGGACATCCTCTTCATCCACACCGGCTGGCACCGCTACGCACAGTTCGGTGAGGAACCCGACGAGGAGAAGTACCTCCTGCGCCATCCCGGTCCGCACCCCTCGATCGTCGACTGGCTGATCGCCAAGAAGATCAAGATCTGGGGCGTGGACATGGTCTCCACCGACCACCCGATGAACCTGCCGATCGGGCGCTTCCTGGGGCGCAGCGGCTTGGAGCAGTGGAAGCGGGTCCGGGCGATTTGCGAGCGCAAGTTCGGGGATAAGCTGGCTGAGCTTTTCCCGGAAGAGCACTACCAGCTGACGCACAACGCGCTCTTCCCGCACGACTGCATCCACGTGGAGAACCTGGGTGGCGAGATCGGGCGCAAGGAGCTGCACAACCGCCGCTTGACGCTCGGTGTCTTTCCGTGGCTCTTCAAGGGAGGCGAAGCTGCCTTCTGCCGCGCTGTCGCTTTCGTCGAAGAGGAGTGAGGGCCAGCTGCGCACAGGCTGCGAGATCGGTGACGACACGGATGGAGGAAGAGATCGATGGTGGTCGATCTGGCGCGCTGCCGGGTGCTGGACCTCTCGCAAGACTGGGACATCCACACCCCGGGGTTCGCGCTCTACGAGGGGCCGACGGTCAAGTGGATCAAGCGGGTCGCGTTCGAGCGGGCGGGTGGGCAATGGATCTCCTCCACGCTCCACGTGGGTACCCACCTGGATGCACCGCTGCATTTCATCACCGGTGGCGAGGACATCGCCTCGATCCCGCTCGACAAGCTCGTCGGCTGGGCCTGCATCGTCGATCTGACCCGCTACGGGATCGGCGACTACGACATCTACGGCCCGGAGCACTTCGAGCAGTGGGAACGCGATACCGGGATCCGCATCCAGCCGGGCGACATCTTGGTCATCCACACCGGCTACCACCACTACTACCCGAGCGATTGGGCGACCGATCCCAGCCTGCGGCAACCGGACGAGACACGGTACTTCATCAAGCATCCGGGGCCGACGCGTGCCTTCGCCGAGTGGGTACTCGAGCGGCAGATCTCGTGGCTCGCCGTCGACTGCGCCTCGGCCGATCACCCCTTCAATACCGTCATCCGCAAGATCCGAGCCGACCTGGTACCGGAGTTCGAGGCCAAGCACGGCAAACCGATCAGCGAGCTCCTGCCCGACAGTGACTATCAAGTCATGCACTTCGCGCTCTTCCCGCACGGCGTCATCCACATCGAGAATGCGGGTGGCGAGATCGACAAGGTGCTCGACCGGCGGGTGATGGTCGGCTGCTTCCCGTGGCGCTTCAAGGGCGGTGAGGCGGCCTTCTGCCGCTTCGTCGCCTTCGTCCCGGAGGACGAGTTGTAGCCATGCGGGCGATGGTGCTCGAGCGTCCCGGCCAGCCGCTCGTCCTGCGCGACCTGCCCGTACCGGAGCCGGGGCTGGGCCAGGTGCTCCTGCGCGTCCGAGCGTGCGGCGTCTGCCGGACCGATCTGCACATCGTCGACGGGGAGCTAGCGCATCCAAAGCTCCCGCTCGTGCTCGGGCACCAGATCGTCGGGGAAGTGGTGCGCAGCGGCCCGGGGGCGACCCGCTTCGCTCCCGGGCAACGGGTCGGTGTCCCGTGGCTGGGCTGGACGTGCGGGGTGTGCCGGTTTTGCCGGAGCGGGCGCGAGAACCTGTGCGACAGTGCCCGCTTCACCGGTTACACGCTCGACGGTGGCTACGCCGAGTACACGGTGGCCGACGAGCGCTACTGTTTCCCGCTCCCCGAAGGCTATCCGGATCTGCAAGCCGCGCCGCTGCTCTGCGCCGGGCTCATCGGCTACCGGGCGCTCCGCTTCGCCGGGGATGCGGAGCGGATCGGGTTCTATGGCTTCGGGGCAGCCGCCCACATCCTGACGCAGGTGGCGGTGTGGCAAGGGCGGCGGGTGTACGCCTTCACCAGGGCGGGTGACGCGGCGGCGCAAGCCTTCGCCCGCGCGCTCGGCGCGGTGTGGGCTGGTGGATCGGACGAGCTGCCGCCGGAGCCGTTGGAGGCGGCGCTCATCTTCGCGCCGGTCGGCTCGCTGGTCGTACAGGCCTTGCGAGCGGTCGAGAAGGGTGGCGTGGTGGTCTGTGCTGGCATCCACATGAGCGATATCCCGTCCTTTCCCTATGCGCTGCTGTGGGAGGAGCGGGTGGTGCGCTCGGTGGCCAACCTGACGCGGCAGGACGGCGAAGAGTTCTTGGCCATCGCGCCACAGGTACCGGTGCGCACGGAGGTACAGGTCTATCCGCTGGAGGGGGCCAACCGCGCGTTGGAGGACCTGCGCGCCGGACGCGTGCGTGGGGCAGCCGTCCTCCAGGTGGCGGCCACGGCCGAGTAGGGCGAGGACTGTGCACGCTCTCCCGCTCCACGAGTGACTGCCGGCGAGTGCGACAGGGCGAGCGTCGTGCGACCGGTACGGCGTCGCGAGCCGGCAGAGTGCTCAGACCACCCGAGCCAGCGCGGGGGCTGGAGCGACGAGGGCAGCGCGCAGGGCAGGCGGCAGCCCGACCGGTCGCCGTGTCGCCAGGTCGACGAACGCGCAGAGCAGGGTTCCGGTCACGGCGGGCTCGGCGTCGCCGGTGCGCTGCAGAGCGAACCGGAAGCGCACAGTACTCCGACCGACCGCGTGGACGGTGAGGACGCAGGACCCGGTGTCGTGGAGCGTGAGGGGGCGGTGGTAACGGACCTCGAGGTGGACGCGCGGTTTGCCGTAGCCTTCCTCGAGGAGGCGAGCGTCGGGATAGCCGAGTGTGCCGAAGAGCGTGGACTCGGCCTGGGTGACCCAACGGAAGATGGCTGGATAGTAGACGTAGCCGAGCGGATCGACGTCGGCCCACAGGACTTCGAACGGTATTTCGACCGAGCGCATCGTCGTCCCTCCCGGAGAGGAGCATAGGTGCGAGGCGTCGGTGGCTGCTTCGGCGCCGAGCACGAGTGCGGGTGCTGGGCTTCGTGCAGCGGTCACGAACCAGTTCGGGGCTCGGTGCTCGCGCAGGTCGCGCGAGGAGCGAGCACTGGGGAGTGTACGGAGCGGTTCGTAGGCAGCCGTGGCGAACTCGTTGCGGCTCGAGCGGCCTGTGCAGCGCGTTGGTGGGCAGGGGTCCAGCGCCACGCAACAGGCGCGGCCAGGCGGGGACGGCGGGGTGGTCGCGGTCGGAGTGCTCGGGTGCTGACGGAGGGCACGTTGCACGGAGGGCGGAAGTCGGATATACTAGCCAGTGTGTCGAGCCTGGGCCCACGTAGCTCAGGAGGCAGAGCACAATCTTGGTAAGATTGAGGTCCCGGGTTCGAGTCCCGGCGTGGGCTCCACGGGCCGGTGTAGCTCAGCGGCAGAGCAGCTGTTTCGTAAACAGCAGGTCGTCGGTTCGAATCCGACCACCGGCTCCAAGAAAAACGGCGAAACGACTGGGAGCTGACACAACGACCTGTGTCAAGGCACTGGTCGTTCGGTGTTTGTGATGCCAATCTTGATGACAATCTCTTAGCGCGTGGGGAGGACGATGCCTGGACCTCAGGGACGGCGTCGTCCGGTGCGTGTTGCCACGGGGACTGACGCGGGTGGCTCGGCCTTTCCCTTCCGCGGATGGCGACTTTCCCCATTGTTGGGGAGAAGAAGCGCTTGGCTGACCGACGCGTAGGATGGTACGATGCTACCGAGCACGACACGGTAGCACAACGGTGTTCTCGACCCGCGGGAAGGGGAAGAGCATGACCCGGTCGCGACTCTTCGCCGCAATCGTCTCCGCGTCGCTG
>JBEPZP010000108.1:0-8040 GCA_041640735.1 Thermomicrobium sp. | reverse complement strand
CACGCACGCGTGACCCCTACAGGACGGGATCTCCCCCACCGCGCCGGCACGCCACGGCGCACCGGCGCCTTACCGTGGCTGACCGGATGCGGTGCGGTTCTGTAGGGGCGCGGCGTGCCGCGCCCGGGCCGCGCCGGACGGCGCGGGGGCCACCGCGACGAGGCAACGATGGTGCCTCCAGGATCGACCAGGAACACGCCACGGTGTGCGTGGCAGGCGCATGGAGGTGGCGCACTGCCGGCCCTCCCGGGCCGGCGGGTCAGGCGCGCCTGACCCGGACGAGTCACGCACGCGTGACCCCTACGGGACGAGATCCTGGCCGGGGTCGTCCGGCGGCGGGTCATCGCCGCGTCTCGCGGGACAGCGCTGAGCGCTGCACCCGCCCGCGAGCCGCCGCGACGGGCAGCGCGCGGGCATCTCTCGCCCTCGCACTGCCGCGCGGGGGCAGAGGCGCCACGTCGCGGTGCCCCTTTCGCGCGGCGTCTATCTTCTGTACGCTCTCCGGTAGACGCAAGCGCAGCCGAGCGGGCGACACTTCGAACGGGGGTGGCGAGAGAGATCTGCCCGCTCGCCACAGCGAAGGGGAAGCGGCTCATGCACGTGATCACCTTCATCGGCACCGGCTCGTACGAGACGGTCACCTACGTCTGGCGAGACGGTGACCAGGAGTACCGCGCGACGACGGACCTCTTTCCGCTCGCGCTCGTCGAATGGCTGCAGCCAGAGGGTGTCTTCGTCCTCCTCACACCGGAAGCGGAGCAGAAAGAGTACTGGCCACGCCTGCGCGAGGAAGTCGGTGAGCGGGCGCAACCGGTGGCGATTCCGTCCGGCAAGGACGAGAGCGAACTCTGGCACATCTTCGACCGCCTGGCCGCGGTCGTACCGGACGGCGCCCGTCTAGTGATCGACGTCACGCACAGTTTCCGCACCCTGCCGCTCTTCGTCGTCACCGCCGCGCTCCTCCTGCGCCAGGTGCGAGAGGCGACGGTCGAGCGGATCCTCTACGGCGCCTACGAGGCACGCAACCCTGAGGCCGGAGAGGCGCCAGTCTTCGACCTCACGCCGCTCATCGACCTGGCCGACTGGCTGAGCGGTATGGAAGCACTCGAGCGCTCCGGCGATGGCCGCTCGCTCGCCAGCCGGCTCGCAGCGATACACGACCTCGCCTACCGGCGTAGAGCACCGGAGCTCCCGCGGCGTCTCAAGAGAGTGGGACGCGAACTGGCGACCTTGAGCGAGGCGGTCCGGCTCAACCGGCCGGTCGAGGCGCTCGGCGCGGCGCACCGCTTGCGCGAGGAACTCAGCCGGGCGAAGCCGGAACTCGCGCGCTGGGCACCGCCCTTCGCGCTGCTCGCCGACCGCATCGCAGCCGAGGTGGCCGGCCTCGCCGACCCCGACGCGGAGACATTCGATGTCGACTCGCTGCGCGCCCAGCTCGCGCTCGTCGAGTACGCGCGCGCCAAAGGGCTCGTCCTCCAGGCCGTCACGTTGATGCGCGAATGGCTGGTGAGCTGGTACCTGTGGCTGCGGTTTCCCGAGCGGGCAAGAGAGTGGAGGAAGAAGCACGCTCGCGAGGCGGTAGAACAGGCGTTGAACCAGCTTGCACATTCGATCCGCGGGGGAGCGCGCGTCTCAGACGAGTTGCCGGACGGGCGCGCCGCCGCACTGTGGGATCAGGTCGCACAGCTGCGCAACGACCTCGCCCACTGCGGGATGCGCGAGGACGCGGTATCGCCCGAGACTGCCCGCCAGCGGGCCGCGGACCTGGTGACGGCACTGCGGGAACTCCTGGAGACCGCTTCCCATCGCTGAGGCTACCGCTCTCCAGTGCCGCCTCGCCACACTAGCCGCTGCGCCAGAGCGCTGCACCCGTGCCAGGCGTGGTACGCCCCCGCGTGCCGGGCCGGATACGCCGGTCCGCCTGGTGCTCGGGCGCGCGAGGCGCGTTATCCGGAGGGCTGGTGATCCCCAACGCAGGAGGGAGGCGTCGTCTCCCGAGCTGCCAGGCAGGACGCTCGCCCGCGGATGCACCGGGACGTACCCACCGTCCCCCGGCGCAGCGACGGACCACTCCGCCCGGTAGGGGTGAGAGATACCTGACCCTTACAGGCCTTCCGGGCTGGGCGAGGGCCTGACCGTCCGCGGGCCGCAGGCTCGTCCCCGTCGGCCGCGCTCTTGTGCCGCGGGTGACGGACCGACACCGCTCGGCGCTGCCTGTCTCCCTGGCAGCCTGACGAGGCCGAGGGACGCGCGCGAGGCGTCAGCCACGTCACTGACCGGCTCACCCGGCCCGACTGGCCGGTCGAGCTGACATCGGGGAGGGACCTGGCGACGGCGAGGAGAGCGCGGGATGTACGCTGCCGGTATCACGGCGCGTCGGCGAGCATCAGCAGGACCGTCGTGCCGTGCTCGCTCCCCTTGACGACGACAGTCAGGGAGGCGCGCTCGCGCACCGCGCTGATCGAACTCGCGGGCGAGGGCTTGAGCTCCCATCCGAGAGCCGGCAGAGCGGTGCGGTAGAAGTCCAGGACCGCGTCGGCGGAATCCGGCGTCGCGAAGCTGATGGTGCCGCCCGCTTCCACCTGGGTCGGGAGCGGCGAGAGTTCGCCGGGCTCGGAACCGGGATACTTAGGGACCTGGTGCATCGCCCACGTCTCGATCAGCTCGTACTGCGCGGAGGTACCGCCTGCAGTGCCTTGGGCCGGTGCAGTGTCTCCCGCAGCTGGGGTCGCGCCGGCCGCTTCGCCGCTGGTACGACGCCGGCAGGCGAGGAGCCCGGCCGGGAGGAGCAGTCCGAGACTGGCGAGGAACGTGCGCCGGTTCATCCGCTTCCCCTTCCCGCTTCGCGAGTCGAGACAGCTCGACTCCGCCGGCAGGCAATCCTACCGCGTCCGGAACACCGTGGGGTACGGTACTTCGCGAGCGCGCCGGAGATGGCTCCACCCACCGCGACGGGTCGAGTTGGACGCCGACGGGAGCGGTCCGCGTCCGCCGAGACCCCGCGCCTGCGCCGCGGGCTCGCCGGTCGCCGCGAAGCCGCTCGTTCCGGCGACCCGCAGCCGGTGCACCAGCCGAGCGGTCAGAGCGACTGCTGCGCCTCCGGCGCCTCGACGAGCGGCGTAGACGCCTCGACAGCCGGCGCGGAGTCCTCCTGCCGATCTCCGCGCCACCAGACCTCGTGCGGTACGGTCCGGTAGGTTTCGGCGGAGTCCCGCAGGACACGGGCGAGCTGGTAGGCCTGCGCGAAGACGGGGTCGCGGGCCGGTCGCTGCTTTCCTGACACGACGACCGGCTGGCTCCACCAGCGCTCCCAAGCTGTCAAAAAGCGACGCATGCCGTCCGGACTGAGGCGCACGCCACGCTCGGGCTCGGGTGGCTGGAAGTGAACCGGTTCGAGCTCCCCACTGCGGAGAAGCTCCAGCACGAAACACTCGACGACCGGCCGGAACGCTGCGCCCGGTCGCCTGGCGAGTCTCTACCCCATGGACGGCGACGGAGGGGAATCGGCAACGATGCTCGCCGAACGGCAGCTGCGACCTCGCCAGCGGCCTCGGGAAGTCGATGACTCCCCTCGTCGACGATCCCGGGAGCATACGCCGGTCGAGGCGTGCCTCGTGCTCGCGACGACCGCAGCGACCGGGACAGCGTGAGGGATCGCGGCAACGGGGACCCATGGAGTACTCCCCAGCAACGAGACCGCGGTGGACCCGGGGAGGACCCGGGAACCGCACGCCAGTGCAGTCGTGGTCCGCCGCCAGGCGCTCCTCCTGAAGGACGCCCGTTCCGGCCGTGGAGCGTGCAGGGGCGCGCTGCGGTCCCCTCGCCCAGCGCCGGGGCGGACCGCTCCTCCGCCCGAGGCCGTGGGCACCGCCGTGTTTGCCGTGCCGACGCGCCGCCATCCTCCAGCGCTGCGACCACCGACCGGCGACAGGAGCGGAGCGCCAGCGCGTGCCACGACCCGCAGGCTGCGCCCGGCAGCGCCCACGCAAACAGTGCACCGTACCCGTCGGTTCTGCGCGAGGTACTGCCCGAACCCGCGCCTGTTGCCCTGCTCAGCTGCTGGGCGCGGCCGCCGACCACGCCTGGCTCCCGCAGCGACGGTGCGCGTCCTCAGGCACGGGCGCGCGGTGCCGACGGCACGATCCCGCCGGGTGCGGTTCCCGCACGCAGACCGGGCCACAGCGCGCTTACGCTACGGTGCGGTGCCTGATTCGACACGACTGCTCGGCGCACGGGCCCGGCACCGTACGTCGCGACGGCGCCGCTGCGGGCACGCTGATCCCCACCGCCGGTGGTCGGCTACGCGCGGTCTCTGCAGGGTCGGGTCGCTGCAGGGAGCGAGCCTCCGCGACCGGGTCCTGAGCCGCCGCCCCACAGAGCGACGCCCGCACCCAGCCCCGGCACCTCGTCCGAGGGGAGGAAGCGCGACCGCAACGGGTGGCGCACCCGCGCAATGCAGCCCGCGGAGTCGCGGATCGCGCTTCTTCGGAGCGAGCAGCACCGCGGCCGACTGGAGGCAGCCCGGGTAGACTCGTGGCCGATCCCACCGCCCGGGAGAGCAGGCTGCGGGACTGCCGAGCGGAGCTGGCCACACCGCCAACCGTGAACGCCGACCGTCGTTACGACGGGAAGACCAGTGTTCCCGTCCGGGCACGAAACTGAGGTGGACGGTGCGGTCGCAGAGGAAAGGGAAGGGCGATGGTCAAGGAGATCGACGTCGAACAGGTGGTCTACGATCTCGACTTCATGGAGGCGACTTACCGGGTGTACAACCGCCTCGCCGCGCGGTACGAGTCCGGTGTCCGGCCGGGTTGGGTCCTGGACGACGGCTCAGGCGAGTATTGGGGTTACTGGTGGCGTTGGTATGTCGACCACTTCGCCGCTGAGCTCCCCGCGGGCTAGGGCGTCGGACGCGACTTCGGCGAGGTCTTGCCTGACCCCGACGACCGCGACCTCTGGCAAGCCATCCGCGACGCGGCCGGGGACCTGGCGATGGTGCGCTTCGCCTACTGGTGCCACGAGGTCATGTTCCACTCGATCGCCGAATGGTTGGCCGAAGAGCTCGGCGTCACCCGCTGGTACGACCTGGCCTTGAGCGACACCGGACGGCCGCTCGAGTGGTCGATGACCTGCGACGCCCCGCAGGGTGCCAATTGGACGCGGGACTGCGTCGCGAGCTACAGCTACCCGGTCCAGCTCGACATCACCGCCGAGGAGACGTACGCCTGCTTCAAGTGGGCCCAACTGATGGGGCGCCTCATGGACGCGGCTGCCGGCGAACTCGACGCAGCATACCAGGCGCTCCAACGCGTTGCCGACTCGGACCCGTTGGCAGCGCTCGACACCCTCGACGACCCCGAGCAGCGGGCCGCTCACGGCGCCTGGGGCGAGGCGCTGGCACGCGTCGTCCAGCTGGCCGAGCAGTGGAGCTCGCCCGACTGGGTAGACCGGCTCCCCCGCTTTCCCGCGACGGAACGCCAACTGGCCGACCAGCTGGCGCCGTGGCACTTGATGCAGCCGGACCTGTTCGAGCGACTCGCGCGCACCGCAGAGTATCTGCGGGATTCCCTCCCCGACCTGCGCGAGAACTCGACCTTCCCGGAGTGGTGGACGCTCTGGCTCGCCTGGTACCCGGCCCGGCTGCTCGAGGAGCGCGGCGGCGAGGACCCCCTGGTACAGCGGCTGCTCCAGCAGTTCCCGCCGGCCGCTGACGACCGCGAGGCTTGGGAGGTCTTGGCCCGAGCGTTCGGGGAACTCCCGCTGGCCCGCTTCGCCGTGTGGTGCGACGATCTCTTCACCTCTTCGTTCGCTCGCCAGCTCGGTCAGACGCTCGGGCTGGGCGAGCGTTTGGACTGGTTCCGCCGGCAGCCGGCGCGTCCAGCGGGAGTCGACTCCCGGGTCCGGTGGTTCTCGAGTCTTCTCGAAGCGTCTCCCCTTCCCCTCCTGCTCTGTCGCGACTGGACGTACGAGCCCTCGCCGCTGCCACCGCCGACGTGGGAGGAAATGCGCGCGATCTTCGACTGGCTCACCGCGATGCGCGACCGGGTCGGCGGTGCAGCCGCCCTGCTCGGTGACGTCGCGGACACGTGGCTGTGAGTTCGGGCGTCGCGGAAGTCCGGGAGAGGCTCTCGCGTACCTGTGGAGTGGCGCGCTCGACGCAGCCGCAGCCGTCGAGCGGGCACAACTTCCGCGGATGTCGGCGCGGTGGTGTGCTGCGGCAGCACACCACCGCTGTGTCGATGCCTCTCTGTCGGTGATCTCCTCGCACGAGGCGTCTGCAAGAGTCCTGTTGCATTCGCTGGGCGAGTGTGTTAGTCTCTGCTCCTCGCGCTCGTGTACAGAGGAAGGGAGGGGTAGGGTTATGCAGCTCAATCCGGGCGGGATCATCGGCTGGATCATCGTGGGGATCGTCTCGGGCTGGTTAGCCGGTCGCCTGACCGGGACGGACCGCGGCATCGTCGGTGACCTGGTCTTGGGCCTCATCGGCGCGTTCGTCGGCGGGTTTCTCTTCTCGCTCCTCGGCATCAGCGGCAGTGCTGGGCTGATCGGGAGCATCGTCGTCGCCACGATCGGGGCTGTCATCGTCGTCCTCGCCGTCAAAGCGCTGACGCGCCGTCGCTGAGACGTACCAGTCCCACCGCGAGTCGGCCGAGCGGCTCGTGGGGCTGCCGCGCCGTCTGGCTCTCCTCGAGCGAGCGCGTACCGGGTCGCATCGGCCGCGCCTCCAGCCGCTCCCCGCACGACACGGCAGCGTCCTGACTGGGGCGACCGCCGGCTGGCCGCAGCAGCCGCGCCGCGAGTTCGACGCGACCGACTCGCGGCTCCGGCTCACCGCTCGACGTGCAGCCCCTGCGTCCAGACGAGCGCGAGACCGGTCAGGACGGCGCCGCCGACCACGTTGCCCAGCGTGGAGGGGACCTGGTTCCAGAGCCACCAGTCGGCGAGCGTCACCGGCGCGCCGACCAGCATTCCGGCCGGGATGACGAACAGGTTGACGATGGAGTGCTCGTAGCCCAGCGCGACGAAACTCATGATAGGCAACCACATCACTACCACCCTTGCCGCTGGTCGAGCGCGAGACGAAGGCGATGGTGGCTCCCAGTGCGACGAGCCAGTTGGCTAAGATCCCTTTGGTGAAGACGGTGAGCCAGCCGCGCAGCCCGTACTCGGCGTACCCCTGGGTCTTGGCCACCGCGACCTGGCGCAACTGCTCGCCGACTGCGCCGCCGTCGGTGCTCCACCAGGCGGTCACGGTCACGGCCGCGGCGACCGCGAAGGCGACGCCACCGAGCAGGTTCCCGAGGTAGACCCAGGTCCAGCTGCGCAGCATCTGGCGGCCGGTCACCCGTCCGGCCAGCCAACTGGCGGGCAGGATGCCGAAGTTGCCGGTCGCGAGCTCGAAACCGAAGAGCACCAGGAGACAGAAGCCGACCGGGAAGACGAGGGCACCGACCAAGTGCGGGAGCCCCTGCGCCCAGGCAGTCACCGCGAGCATGGTCGCGATGCCCAGGAGGCCAGCGCTGAAGACGCCGCGCGAGACCATCGTGGAGACGGGCAGGACCGCTTTGCGCTCGCCGATCTCGACCAGGGCCCGCACCGTCTAAGGGCTCAGGGTATCGGTCTGGTGGGTGGCCGGCGGTGGTGCCAGGACGTCGCGACTCATCCTCCGCTCCTTTCCGCGCGCCTCGTTCGCCTCTCCCTCGCCACACCGTGGGATGCTCCTGCCTCTCCTCGTACCGCAGGAAAGTCCCATTGTAAAGCCCGGCAGCCGCTGGCGCAGGCCGCTCACCCGAGCGCTTCCGTCTCCCGCTGGGCGGATCCGAGCACGAGGACACCGACCCAGCGCGGCCGGTGGAGCGTCCCGGCCGGGACGCTCCTGGTGGCACTGAGCTGAGGGTCGACGTGCGCGGCACACGGCGGAGCGCTGCGCGCGACGCGCGGCGCCGGGGACAGCGGCGCCCCTGCGTCAGCAGGCTGGCCGAGCGCTCCGCCCGGGGAGCGCGGCCCCGCCCGGCCCTCTGGCCCCGCGGGCGTGAGCCG
>JBEPZP010000107.1:0-8053 GCA_041640735.1 Thermomicrobium sp. | reverse complement strand
GTGGGCGGCTCGCCGACGTCGCTCCGACCGTGCTCGAGGTCATGGGACTCACCCAACCCGAGGAGATGACCGGCCGGAGCCTGCTGGTTCGGCACTGACCATCCCGCGCGGAGACACGCTGGAAAGCACGCAAACCGCAGGGCAGGCTGGATACCGCCTGCCCTGCATAACGATTGCCCGAGGTGAGTGGGCACACAGTCAGCCGAGTCGCCGTAGGCCAGCGGGGAAGCCACTCCACCCGGCGTACGCGGCGTCCGGGCCGAGTTCTTCCTCGATGCGCAGCAGCTGGTTGTACTTCTCGACGCGGTCCATGCGCGCCGGAGCGCCGGTCTTGATTTGCCCTGCGTTGACAGCGACCGCCAGGTCAGCGATGAAGCTGTCCGCCGTCTCACCGCTCCGATGCGAGATGACTGTTGCGTAGCCGTGCGTCTGAGCGAGACGGATCGTCTCCAGCGTCTCGCTCAGCGTGCCGATCTGGTTGAGTTTGACCAGGACTGCGTTGGCCGCGCCGAACAGGATGCCGTGCCGCACACGCTGCGGATTGGTCACAAAGAGGTCGTCCCCGACGAGCTGAATCCGCTGGCCCAGCCGCTGCGTCAAGCGCTGCCAATGATCCCAATCGTCTTCGGCCAACGCGTCCTCGATAGAGACGATCGGATAGCGCTCGACCCAGTCGCTCCAGAAGTCGATCAGTTCGTCCGGCGATAACGTCCGGCCCTCGCCCGGCAACTGATACGTTCCCTCGTCGTACAGCTCGCTCATCGCCGGATCGAGCGCCAGCACCACGTCTTCACCCGGTCGATAACCAGCCCGCTCGATCGCCGCTAGCACCACCTCCACAGCGTCGCGATTGCTCGCCAACCGTGGCGCATAGCCTCCCTCGTCGCCCACCGTCGTCGCAGCGCCACGCTCGGCGAGCACCTTCCGCAGCGCGTGATAGATCTCTACCCCCCAGCGCAGCGCCTCGCTGAACGTGGGAGCTCCGATCGGAACGACCATGAACTCCTGCATGTCGACGCCCGAACCGGCAGCGTGCTTCCCACCGTTGAGGATGTTCAACATCGGCGTGGGCAGCACGTGCGCGTCCGGCCCTCCGAGGTATCGATAGAGCGGCAACCCGACTCCGGCGGCAGCGGCCCGCGCGACCGCGAGTGAAACCCCTAACAGGGCGTTCGCCCCCAACCGTCCTTTATTGGGTGTACCGTCGAGTTCGATCAGTGTGCGATCGATCCGTCGCTGCTCGAGTGCGTCCATGCCACGGATCGCTTCGGCGATCGGACCGTTGACGTTCGCGACAGCCTTGCGGACACCTTTTCCGCCGTACCGAGCCTCGCCGTCGCGCAACTCGACCGCCTCGTGACGGCCAGTGGAAGCACCAGACGGCACGGCAGCGCGGCCGACTGCACCGCAAGCCAGGCGCACCTCCACCTCGACAGTGGGATTGCCGCGCGAGTCCAACACCTCTCGCCCGTGTACAGCGACAATCGTCGTCTCGCCCATCGCCACGCCTTCCCGGAAAACGCACAGACACACCGACCAGCCGGAAGTGTACCGAGTTCGCGCCAGGGAACGGAGACGAGTGCGCTGCTGTTTCCGGCGAGCGGGCACTCACGCCGCCCAGCGGCGGGCTCCGGGGCGGACGACGTTCTCGGCGCCGGGTGCTGGGGAGCCCCCAGTCGCTTGACACGTCTCCTCACGCATCCTTATGCTCAGGCCGCGTCCTGCCTGCAAAGGGCAGGGTGGCAAACCGAGAGGGTGTGGCGAACCCCGGGAGGAGATCGCGTGGGCAGCGAACGGACAGAACAACTGCGGGAACGTGCCCTCCGGGAACTTCACGAGGCGTCGTCGCAAGAGGACCTCGCTCGGTGGCATGCTCGCTACCTCGGGCGCCGCGGGGAAATCACGCAACAACTGCGTGAGTTGGGAACGCTACCCGCGGAGGAGCGGCCAGCCGTCGGTCGCGCACTCAACGAACTCAAGGAGGCGCTGGAGGCCGCCTACGAATCGCGTGAGCGGCAGGTACGAGAGTTAGAACTCGCCGCCCGTCTCCGCGCCGAAGCGGTCGACGTCACGCTCCCGGGACGAAAGCCGTCCATCGGCACTCTGCACCCCGTCACACAGATGATCCGCGAGGTAACCGATATCTTCGCGCATCTGGGATTCCAAGTCGTCGAGGGCCCCGAGGTCGAATACGGCTATTACGCCTTCGACGCGCTGAATATCCCACCGGAACATCCAGCCCGTGACGTCTGGGATACGATTTTCATTCGATCCGAGCAGAAGGAAATCGTCCTACGACCCCATACCTCGCCCATGCAGATCCGCGTCATGGAACGGCGCAAGCCTCCGGTTCGCGTCGTCGTACCCGGACGCTGCTACCGCTACGAGGCGGTCGACGCGACCCATGAATGGCACTTCCACCAAATCGAGGGCCTGGCCGTCGACGAACGGATCACCATGGCCGACTTGAAAGGCACCCTCGCCGAGTTCGCGCGACAGCTCTTCGGCCGGGAGCGACGCGTCCGCTTCCGCTGCGACTTTTTCCCCTTCGTCGAGCCGGGGGTCGACTTCGCGATCGACTGCATGTTCTGTCGGGGTGAGGGATGCCGCGTCTGCGGAGGCAGCGGGTGGATCGAGATTCTGGGAGCCGGTATGGTACACCCGCAAGTACTCCGCAACGTCGGGTACGACCCCGACCGCTACACTGGATGGGCGTTCGGCATGGGGGTCGAGCGGCTGGTCATGCTCAAGTACGGCGTGCCGGACATCCGGTACTTCTACCAGGGAGACCTCCGGTTCCTGGAACAATTCGACCGCATACCGGTCTGACGAGCGCCTCGCACGGAAGGTGGGCGGAGATCGATGAAGGTACCGATGCGGTGGCTGCGCGAGCTCGTCGCCACCGACCTCTCGACCGAGGAGATCGCCGAGCGGTTGACCTTGGCCGGGTTGGAGGTCGAGGCGATCGAGCGTATCGGTGCGCATTGGGAACACATCTACGTCGGAGTCGTCGAGCGCGTCGAGCCACATCCGAACGCTGACCGGCTCGTGCTCGCGACCGTCGATGCCGGCCAACACCGTCTGACGGTGGTCACCGGGGCACCGAACATCGCCGTGGGGCAGAAAGTAGCGCTCGCACTCGCCGGTGCCAAGCTCTACGACGGACACAGCGCCGACTGGCGGTTAGTCACCCTGAAACCGGCTACCATCCGCGGGGTGCGCTCGGAGGGTATGGTCTGTTCCGAAAAAGAACTCGGACTCTCCGAGGAACATGAAGGCATCATGGTCCTCGATCCCGACGCTCCGATCGGCATGCCCCTGCGGGACTACCTCGGTGACGAGATCCTCGAGGTCGCGATCACGCCGAATCGTGTCGATGCCTTCTCCATCGTGGGAATCGCTCGGGAGGTGGCTGCGCTCACCGGTGCTCCCCTTCGTCTCCCAGAACTCGCGCCACTCGAAGCACCGGTGGACCCGACGCTGGCGACCATCGAGGCAACCGACCTGTGCTACCGCTTCGTCGGGGTCGCACTGGAGGGGATTCGCGTCGCTCCGTCACCGTGGTGGTTGCGCCGCCGCCTGCAACTCGTCGGTATTCGCCCCATCAACAACGTCGTCGACGTCACGAACTACGTCATGGTCGAGTGGGGACAACCGCAACACGCCTTCGACCGGGCCAAGCTGCGTGGCGGCCGCCTCGTCGTGCGGCGCGCGCGACCGGGCGAAGAGCTGGAGACGCTCGACCACGTGCGACGCGCACTCTCTGTGGACACGCTCGTCATCGCTGACGCGGAACGCCCAGTCGGAATCGCGGGCGTCATGGGCGGCCTGGACAGCGAGATCACCGACGAAACGACCAGTGTCCTTCTCGAGACAGCGAACTTCGACATGCTGAGCATCCGCCGCACCGCCCGCGCCCAGCGCTTGCGCACCGAAGCCTCTGCACGCTTCGAACGCGGACTGGATCCGAACCTGGCGCTACCGGCAGCGCAACGAGCTGTCCGCCTGCTGACCGAGTTGATCCCTTCTTGCCGCGTCATCGCCTTTGTCGACCATTACCCGCACCCGCGCCGTCCAGCGCGGATCGACTTCCCGCGCGGCGAGATCCAACGGTTGCTCGGTGTGGACTACCCGGACGATGTGGTGCGTGGCGTCTTTCAACGCCTCGGCTTCTCCGTCTTGTCCGAGCGCACCGACGGACGCTCCGTCTGGGTCGTCGAAGTCCCGACCTACCGCAGCGACGTGACGATCCCGGCCGATCTCGTCGAGGAAGTGGCGCGGGTGGTCGGCTACGACACGTTACCGGAACGACTACCGGTCGGCCAGACTGTACCGGTGGAGATCGATCCGGAACTGCGCTTGATCCGTCAGATCCAGAACGGCCTCGTCGCTGCCGGAGTGCACGAGGTTATCACCTATCCGATGGTCGACGACGAAAGTTTGCGAGCGCTCTCGGCCTCTGGCGAAGAAGTTCCTGAACGGCTCGGATTCTATACCCGACCACCCATCGATTTCGTCCGCGCGCGCAATCCCATCCGACCGGAATGGTCGATCATGCGTCCGACCCTGATCGCCACCCTGCTGCGGAATGCCGCGGAGCAGCTCAAGTTCAATGACCGCGTCGCCATTTTCGAGACAGGGAAGGTGTACCTCCCGCGCGGCAGCGACGAACTGCCAGACGAGCGTCGGGCCGTGGGTTGCCTCTTGGCCGGCTCAGCCACTCTCCGTGACCTCTATCACGAGGAGCGGCCGGTCGACTTTTTCGACCTCAAAGGCATCCTCGAAGAAGTCCTTCCGCGCCTCGGTGTACGGCCGCTCGTTTTCCGCCCGCTCGCGCACCCCTCGCTCCACCCCGGACGCAGCGCGGAGATCGTGCATCACGACCGCACGATCGGTATCCTCGGCGAGGTTCTGGTGACGGTGGCGGAGCGCTTCGGCATTCCGCCACAGCACCGCACCGTCGTCGCCGAGTTCGACGTGCCGCTCCTCCTCGAATCGGGTATCGAACCTGTCACCGTGCGTCCGGTCTCTCGCTATCAACCGGTGGAACAGGACTTCGCCATCGTCGTCGACGAGAACGTACCCGCCGCCGAGGTCGAAGCGGCACTCCGCGCCGGTGCCGGACCGCTGGCAGTCTCGATCCGTCTCTTCGACGTCTACCGCGGTCCGGCGATCCCGGAGGGGAAGAAGAGCCTCGCCTTCCGCGTCATCTTCTCGGCCCCGGACCGGGCGCTGAGCGAGGAGGAAATCCAGCGGCTGCGTGAGCGGATCGAGCAGCAGGTGAAGCGACGCGTCAAAGGAGAGTTCCGTCGGTGACCACCTACCAGTCACCCGAACCGCTCCAGCCGCTCGAGCGACTCCGCGGGATGCAGGACGCCGGTCCGAGGCGCTACCAGCGCTTGCAAGCTGTCCAGCGTCGCATTCAGCGCATTCTCGAGCGACACGGTTACGAGTTCGTCGCCACACCGATCCTCGAACCCACCGAGCTCTTCTTGCGGAAGTCCGGCCCGGAGCGGATCGCCCAGCTGTACGCCTTCAGTTACCGCAACCGCGACATCGCACTGCGACCGGAACATACGGCGTCGATCTTGCGCTACTACATCGAGTCGCGTCAGAACGACCCCTTACCGCTCCGCTTCGCCTACGCCGGTCCGGTCTTCCGTTACGAGCGACCGCAGGCCGGTCGAACGCGGCAGTTTACCGAAATCGGTTGCGAGTTGCTCGGCGCCCCCGGCGCCAGTGGCGATGCTGAAGTGATCCATCTCGCGAGCGAAGTGCTCGAGGCAGTCGGCATCCAGCCGCGTATCGTCATCGGCCACGTCGGTATCGTGCTCGATTACCTCGAGCGACTGCCGCTGCGCCAGCGCGCCCGCGACTGGCTACTCTGGTCGATGGAACGACTGCGCAAAGGCCAGGACGTCGACGTGGAGCGTGAACTCGCCGGTCTGAGCGACGGAAGCGCACTCAACCGTCTTACACGGGAACTCGGGGAAAAACTGCGTCCGCTCGACCGTGCCGAATTGGAACGACTCGTCCTCGCTCTCTTGAGCGAGGTCGGCGTGCAGGTGAGCGGTGGCTCGCGCACACCGGACGAGATCGTCCGCGGCGTGCTCGCCAAGCTGGAGCGCGGTACTGACGCAGAAACGTTGCAGCGCGGTTTCGCCTTCGTACGCGAACTCGCTGCACTCCAGGGCAGTCCCGAAGCAGTCCTCCGAGAGCTCCACGCTCTGATCAATCGATACGACCTCGACCCCGCTCCCCTGGCTCAGCTCGACGACCTGCTGTCGCTCTTGGCCGGATACGGCATCGCGATCGATCGGATCGTGCTCGCCCCCGGCATGGCGCGGGGCCTGCATTATTACACCGGCATTCTTTTCGAAATCTACGCCGAATCGCACGCTGACCTGCAGCTGTGCGGCGGCGGTCGCTACGACGATCTCGCTCAGCTGCTCGGGGCGCGCCATCCCCTGCCGGCGTGCGGCTTCGCCGGCGGTCTCGAGCGGATCACCGATGCTGCCACCGTGCCCGATCCGCCGACTGCCCCTCGGATCCTCGTCGCCGCCGCGACGCCGGACGCTCTGCCCCTCGCTGAACGCGTCGCCGAAGAGCTGCGCGCACAGGGTGCTATCGTCGAACTGGATGTCCGGCAGCGTTCGCTCAGCGCGAACGTGCGCTACGCCCGGCGCCGGGGAATTCAACGCCTCGTCGTCGTCGATGCGGCCGGTCGCCGGGACGAGCGCGTGCTCCACGAGGGACGAGATGACGATGCCTGAGCCATTGCGCCTCGCGATCGCGTCGAAGGGGGCCTACGAGGAGGCGACGCTGCGCTTTCTGGAGAGCGCCGGCTTGAGCGTCTGGCGCCCCAATCCCCGGCAGTACGTGGGCCGCCTCGCCGGCGTCGACGGCGTCGAAGTCCTCTTTCAACGCACGGCCGACATCGTCCAGCAAGTGGCTTCCGGTGGAGCTGATCTCGGCATCACCGGCTACGACCTGGTAGCTGAGTTGGCCGGTGACGATCCGAACCTGCTCGTCGTCATCGAGGACCTCGGCTTTCGGCGCTGCGAGCTCGTCCTCGCCGTACCCGAAAGTTGGGTAGACGTCGCCACCATCGCTGATCTCGCCGACCTCGCCGTCGAGTGGAAGCGCCGGGGACGCACGTTGCGTATCGCGACCAAGTTCCCCAACCTGACACGCGAGTTCCTGCTCCGCAACGGCGTGAACTATTTCACCCTCGTCGAGGGTCACGGCGCACTCGAGGTCGCGCCGGCGCTCGGGTATGCCGACCTGATCGCTGATCTCACGGAAACCGGCGTCACCTTGCGAGAGAACCGACTTCGCGTGCTCGAGGGAGGGGTCATCCTCAAGGCCCAGGCCTGCCTCATCGCCTGCCGACGGACGTTACGCCAGGCACGCGAGAAGATCGAACGTGCCCGCGTCATCATCGAATTGATCGAGGCCCGCCTCCGCTCCCGGCGCTACCGTCTCATCACCGCGAACGTTCGTGGACAAAACGAAGAAGAGGTCGTCCGGCACGTCACTGCCCACGTCGCCACCACTGGTGAACTCGGCCCGACCGTGGCACGCGTCTACCCCAAGTCAGGAGAGGCTGAGTCCGGCTGGTACGAGGTCACCATCATCGTGCCAGCGCATCTCCTCATGCAAGCGGTCGATCACCTGCGTTTGGCGGGAAGCACCGGAATCACGGTGACCTCGCCCGACTACGTCTTCGATTCTCGTTCGCACGCGTACGAGCGCTTGTGCCGCGCACTGGAGGAAAACGAATGACACTCGCGATCCGCGTCATCGACGATCTGACGACCGCCGAGCGTTTTCTCACCCGACCACGGCAGCTACCGACCGAACTGCCTGCGCCCGTCCGCGAGCGCATCCGCGACGTTTTCGGACAGGACTTGTCGGCGCTGGCAGTCGTGGAGCATATCCTGCGCGCCGTACGCGAGCGCGGCGACGAAGCGCTGCGACAGTTCACACTCGCCTTCGATGGCTGTGCGCTCGATCACTTGCGCGTGACCGAACAAGAGTTCGCCCTCGCCCG
>JBEPZP010000106.1:0-8101 GCA_041640735.1 Thermomicrobium sp. | reverse complement strand
ATGTTCACGCTCCTGCTCCTTCCGCTCGCCGGATCAAATAGAGGAGAGCGAGTTCGTAACTCATCGGCCCCAGACCGCAGATCTGCCCCACCGCGACCGGCGCGATCACCGAGCGGTGCCGGAACGGTTCGCGGGCGTGGATGTTCGAGAGGTGTACCTCGACGACAGGCGCTGGGATCGCCGCCACCGCGTCGCGCAAGGCGATACTGTAATGGGTGAGCGCGCCGGGGTTCAAGACGACTCCTGCCACGTCCCAGCCGTAACGCTGGAGGAGGTCGACCAGTTCGCCCTCGTGGTTCGACTGCGCAGCGACGATCTCGTAGCCGTGCGCGGCTCCCAGCTGACGCAGGCGCTCGTCGATCTCGGCCAGCGTCGTGGAGCCGTAGATCTCCGGCTCACGTCGGCCGAGCAGGTTGAGGTTCGGACCGTGTAGGACCAGGATACGCTTGGTGTCGGTCACCGGATCCACCCCTTCGCGCGTACCAAGTCGGTTCCCAGGAGTCCGAGAAGGACTCGGTAGGGTTCGGGATTCTGCGGGTGCTCCTCGAAACGCGCGCGCTCGAAGTATTGGACGCGCAGTCCGGTCACCGGGTCGATGAAGGGTTCGGAGATCGGGTAGCCGAAGAGCGCGAGCGATTCGCGGAAAGACACGCCGGGGTCACCGAACTCGACGCCGTAGGACTGCCAGTAGGCGAGGAACGCCCCGCACAGGCTGTGTCCCGTCTTGGGGAAGTACACGCAGCCCGGGCCGACCGCTTCCGGCGGTATCGGCCGGAAGGGTGGTGTCTCGAGCAGTCCGCGCCGGCGGGCGTCCTCCACGCCCAGCCGTCCGAGTTGGACTTCGTAGGGTGTCCCGGCCAGTTCCGGATGGTATTCGAACCGTTGCCGCTCGAAGTACTGGACGGTGAAGGGCCGGCCGAGGTCGGCATTCATCTCGGTGAACTCCTCGGTGAGCGGGTAACCGAAGACCGGCAGGCCTCCGCTCCGTTCCCAGAACGCTTTGAACCCGTAGGAGAGCGAGTGTCCGGTCTCCGGGAAGTAGCGTCGTTCCGGCGTCGAGGGGAAGGCGGGGATCCGCGTCGCCGGGGTGTTCAGGCGGGCGAGTTCCGGCCAGACAGCCGGGTCCTCGTGCCCGAGGCGCCAGAGCGCCACACCAGCCAGCCCGCGGTCGAGCGCCAGGTTCAGACGGGCCGTGACGCTGCGCACGTCAGCGTGCCAGACCTCGTGTTGATGTCCCTGCTCGTCGGTGTAACGGACCCACGCCTCTTGCTCCGTCGCGTCGTAGCCGCTGGTCGCGCCGGGCCGACGGAGGAGTTCCTGGACCTGGTCGTAGCGGACCGAGCGAGCCGGTGGTCCGGCGGTGATGTCCCAGTCGTAGCCGTAGAGCGGAATGCCGAGGATCAGCTTGTCCGGCGGGACCTGCGTCGTCACGTAGGCGACGACGCGCTGCACCCAGGTGAGCGGGGCCACCGGGCCCGGCTTTCCTCCAGCGTAGTGGAAGTCGTAGGCCATGACGACGATGTAGTCGTTGACCTCGGCGAGCGACCGGTAATCGTAGGCGCCACCCCAGGTAGTGGGGACGTCCGAGGTGCGGGCGATGACGGCCTGTGTCACGAGTTTGCCGCGCGGCCGGAGTTGTGCAGCGAGTTCGCGCATGAAAGCGGTGAGGTGGGGGGCATCGCTCGCGTTGACCGCCTCGAAGTCGATGTGGATGCCCGCGTAACCCCGCCGCTCGACCAGGTCGACCAAGCGGCCGATCACCGCGGCGCGGCGCTGTGGATCGGCGAGAAGCGGGGTCATCTCGTCCCAGCGCGGGACGTTCTTGATCATCGGCACGACCGGAAGACCGCTCTGCCGGAGGAACGCATCCGCCGTGGGATCGCTCAGTTCCTCGATCGTGCCGTCGGCACGGAGTTGGAAAAAGTACGGGGAGACGATATCGAGCGTGCCGATCTGGGCCTGGAGTGTCCTCCACGAGGTGCGGTCGTAGGTCACGTAGTAGCCCCAACGGACGAAGGGAGTCGCGGCTGCCGCTGGAGTCGGCGCGACGAGGAAGGGGCTGACGAGGCCGAGAGCGAAGCTGAGGACGACGAGCAGGTGTACAGTGCCGGGCGCGTGCTGCCTTTCTCTCACTGTTCCTCCTTTCCGTCCCTTCAGCCGCGCGGTGTCGCCTGTGCAGCCACGGCCGGAACCGTGACGGTCACGGGTACTGGCTCCGGGTAGCCCTCGAAGGTTGCGGTGCCTCGGAAGCGGACGACCGGCGTGAGGTAGCGTTCCGTGCCGTGACCCGCGTCGACCCAGGCCAGCTCCACCTGCGTGATCCGGGCCGTGCCGCGGAGCGGCAGGCTGGCCTGCCGGAACACGGACTCGTCGATGTCGAGCGTGCCCCGATTGTTCTCGACGTCCTGCCAGAGTGCGTCGACCGGTCGCAGGCTGTAGGTCGAGGATTCCATAGCTGCTGGCCAGGAGACGAAGGCCTGGCGGACCGAGCCGTCACGTGCGACTGCGAGCGTCGCTCCCGGGACGGCCGAGAGCACCGGTGACGGCTCGGCCGGACCGAACGTGACGATCGCCACACCGCGCGACTCGATACGTTCGCGGACTCTCCCGGCATCGAGCGGTGTGGAGACGAGTCGGTGCCGCTCCAGCCAGTCTCTGGCTGCCTGGACGAAGAAGCTGTCCGGTGGAAGCGCCTGCTCGGTCGGTGTCGGCTCCGGCGTCTCTGCTTCGGTTTCCGCGGGCGACGGTGTGGGTGCCGGCTCTGCGGCCTGGTACTGGACGGTGAAATCGGTCACGATCAGCTGCCCGGCCGGACTGCGGACGACGAAGCTTCCTGCCCCGGTGCGCTCGACCGCACCCTCGATGCCGAGTTCTCGGGCGAGTTCGCCGACGCGCGTTTCGTTCCACTGCGGGGGAACCAGCCGGTAGACGGGAGCCTCGCGCGGGATGCCCGCGAGGTCGAAGGCCCGTTCGAAGGTCACGGCGACTTGGCCCGGCGGGAACGGCGACTGGGGAAGGTTCGCCGCTGGTAGTTCCCCGAACGCGCCGACCACGACCGGTGGCGGTGGTGTCGGGGTGGGTGTCGCCTCCAGCGTAGGCGTCTCCATCCCCGCAACTGGCGTCTCCGGTCGCTCGGCTGGTTGCTCGGCCGGCGTGACGACCGGGAGCCCGCTCGTTGCTGGTGTGGGGGTGGGTTGCTCGGACGCTACCGGTTGCGTACGTGGAAGACCACGTGCCGCCCAGACGGCCAGCGCCAGCATGACGAGGAGCGCCGCTGCGCCGAACGCGATGGGAGCGCGCGACGGACGAGCGGCGGGACGAGACGAACGCGATCGCGAGTGCTGACGACTGCGTGGCACGGTCCCCCCTTCCCTCTGGAAGAAGAGGGTACCATCACTGTCCCGACCGGGGACACGGCGAGCGCTCCGGCTGCGGGAGGGACGCCCGAGGCTGGGCGCGGCATGGAGCGACACAGGTTGTAGAGAAGAGGAAGAGAGCGGAAGGGGGCAGGAACCGGCTCACCCCCTTCCGCAGACGGTTCACGCGAGCGTGCGCTCGAGCGCTGCGATGACGCGCTCGGTGAAGGCCTCGGTACTGAGGGGTGTCTCGCCCGGTCGCGCGAGGTCTGCCGTCCGTGCACCGCTCGCCAACGTTGCGTCGATTGCCTGCTCGACTGCGCTGGCGGCCACCTCGTCGCCGAGCGACCAGCGGAGCAGCATGGCTGCGCTCAGGATCGCGCCGATGGGGTTAGCGATCCCCTTGCCGGCGATGTCCGGGGCCGAGCCGTGCACCGGCTCGTAGAGACCGAACCGGATCGCTGGCGATCCCGGTCGCTCCGGCGGTCGACCGTGCAGACTCGCTGAGGGCAACATGCCGAGCGATCCGGCGAGCACAGCGGCCTCGTCGCTGAGGATGTCTCCGAAGAGGTTCTCCATGACCAGCACGTCGAAGTCGCGCGGGCGAGCGACCAAGCGCATGGCGCAGGAATCGACGAGCTGGTGCTCGAGCGTCACGTCCGGATACCGGCTGGCCACTTCGGATGCGACTTCACGCCACAACGCGGACGTATTGAGGACGTTCGCCTTGTCCACGCTCGTGACCTTGCGCCGTCGCGCGCGCGCCAGCTGGAACGCCAGGTCCACGATGCGGGCAATCTCCTCCTCCCGATAGGGCAGGGTATCGACCGCCCACCGGCCACCCGGGTCGCGGTGGAGTTCGGAGGGCTGGCCGAAGTAGAGTCCACCGGTCAACTCGCGGACGACGATCAGGTCGACGCCGCGCACGACCTCCGGCTTGAGCGGGGTCGCATCGGCCAACGCGTCGAAGACGCGGACGGGGCGCAGGTTCGCGAAGAGCCCCAGTTCCTTGCGGAGACGGAGGAGTCCGGCTTCCGGCCGCGTCGACTTCGGCAGGTGGTCCCATTTGGGGCCGCCCACCGCACCGAGGAAGACCGCGTCGACCTGGCGGGCGCGGGCGATCGTCTCCTCGCGGAGCGGCGTCCCGTAGGCGTCGATCGCGGCTCCACCGACTGCGTCCTCTTCGAACTGGAAGCGGTAGCCGCGGTGAGCGGCCACCGTCTCCAGCACGCGTCGTGCTGCTGCCACGACCTCCGGACCGATGCCGTCACCGGGTAAGAGCAGGACCTGTACCTCGGTCACTGTCCGGCCTCCGCTGCCTTGCGCGCGGCCAAGCGCTCGCGGACCGCGTTGAGGAGACCGCCGGCGCGGATGATGTGCTGGATGAACTCGTCGTACTGCGTCGCCTTGTACGTCTTCCCGGTACGGAGATTGCGGACGATACCGTTCTCGGTATCGATCTCCAGCTCGTCACCGGTCTCGGTCTCGCGCACCGCCTCCGGCGCCTCGACGACGGGGAGACCGATGTTGATGGCGTTGCGGAAGAAGATGCGGGCGAACGACTCCGCGACGACTGCCTGGACACCGGCCGCCTTGATCGCGATCGGCGCGTGCTCGCGCGAGGAGCCGCAGCCGAAGTTGCGGCCGGCGACGATGATGTCGCCCGGTCGCACCTTGCTCGCGAACTCCGGGTCGATGTCCTCCATGACGTGCTGTGCCAGCTCCTGGGGATCGATCGTCACCAGGTAGCGTGCGGGAATGATGACGTCGGTATCGATGTTGTCGCCGAACTTCCACACGCGCCCGCGCATCGGCACGGGTACTGCCCTCCTCGCTTGTTCGTCCGTTCGTCGGTCCAGCTGACGTTTGCGGGGAGCGGCGAGCGCCGCTCCCCGCCGCACGGGTCAGTTCAACTCGAAGGGAGAAGCGACGCGACCGAGCACCGCGCTCGCAGCCGCGACGGCTGGGCTGGCCAGGATCACCTCCGACTCGCGGTGCCCCATGCGGCCGCGGAAGTTCCGGTTGGTCGTCGAGACGCAGCGCTCGCCCTTGGCCAGGACGCCCATGTACCCGCCCAGGCAGGGGCCGCAGGTCGAGACGGAGAAGACCGCGCCGGCCTCCAGGAAGATGTCGACCAACCCTTCCTTGGTCGCCTGCTTGGCCACTTCCTGGCTGCCCGGGATCACGATGCAGCGCACCCGCGGGTGCACCTGGCGGCCCTTGAGGATCTCTGCCGCGATCCGCAGGTCGCTCAGCCGGCCGTTCGTGCAGGAACCGATCACCACCTGGTCGATCGGCAGGTCGCGCACTTCGTCGGCCGGACGCACGTTGGACGGCAGGTGCGGGAGCGCCACTAGCGGACGCAAGTTGGAGACGTCGAACTCGATCACCTGGGCGTAGTGCGCGTCCGGGTCGCTCTCGACCGGCTCGTACGGCTCAGTCGTCACCTGCGCCAGCCAGGCGTGCGTCTTCTCGTCGCAGGCGAAGATCCCCGTCTTGGCACCGGCCTCGATCGCCATGTTCGCCATCGTGATCCGGTCGTCCATCGGCAGCTCGTCGATGACCGGCCCGGTGAACTCCATGCAGGCGTACAGGGCGCCGTCGACCCCGATCTGCCCGATGGTATAGAGGATCAAGTCCTTACCGGTCACGAACGGCGGGAGCTTCCCGGTGTAGACGAACTTGATCGTCGGTGGCACGCGCATCCAGGTCGTCCCGGTCGCCATCGCGGCGGCGATATCGGTCGAGCCCATACCGGTGGCGAAGGCGTTGAACGCACCGTAGGTGCAGGTATGGGAGTCGGCCCCGATGATCACCATGCCGGGTCGGGTCAGGCCGTGTTCCGGCAGCACCACGTGCTCGATCCCGGCGCGCCCGATCTCGAAGTAGATGGCGCCCTGCTCGAGTGCGAACTCGCGCATGATCTTGGACTGTTCGGCCGCCTTGATGTCCTTGGCCGGCACAAAGTGGTCGGGGACGAAGACCACCTTCTTGGGGTCGAAGACGCGCTCCACGCCGAGCTTCTTGAACTCGGCGATCGAGAGCGGCGCCGTAATGTCGTTGGTCATCACCAGGTCGACGGCGACTTCGACGATCTCTCCCGGCTCGACGCGGCTCCGGCCAGCCGCACGGGCCAGGATCTTTTCGGCCATCGTCATACCCATAGCGACTCACTCACCTCCACTCACTGGAACCGATGCGGTCAAGGCTGCGCGGTTCAGCGCCATCAGATAGGCGCGGAGACTGGCCTCGATGACGTCCGTCGCGACGCCGCGGCCATTATAGACTTGCGTCCCACACCGGAGATGGACAGTGACCTGTCCCTGGGCGTCCTCGCCGGGTGTCACCGCGTCGACGTGGAACGCTTCCAGCTCGCAGCGCCGGCCGACGAGCCGATCGATCGCCTTGAAGAGCGCGTCGATCTGCCCGTTGCCGACCGCTGACGCCTCGCGCTCGATCCCGTCGATCTCCAGCTTCACCCAGGCTTCGGCGCGACCGTCGGAGCCCGAGTGGGCGCGCCAGCCCTTGAGGACGTACCGTTGCGGCACTTGCGCCAGCTGGTCCTCGACGATCGCGACGATATCGGCATCGGTGACCGTCTTCTTGCGGTCGCACAGCTCGATGAAGCGCTGGTAGAGCTGCTCGATCCGCTCGCGCGAGAGATCGGTGTAGCCGAGTTCCTTGAGCCGCGCGCTGAAGCCGGCCCGGCCCGAGTGCTTGCCCAGGACCAAGCGGCTCGCTTCCCAGCCGACCGACTGCGGCGTCATGATCTCGTACGTCAGGCGGTGCTTGAGCATCCCGTCCTGGTGGATCCCCGCTTCGTGGGCGAAGGCGTTGGCACCGACGATCGCCTTGTTGGGCTGGACCTGGATACCGGTGATGCGCTGGACCAGCTTGGAGGTGGGGACGATCTGCTCGGTGACGACGCGCGGCTGGATATCGCCGAACACGTCGCGCCGGACGTGCAGCGCCATCACCACCTCTTCCAGAGCGGTGTTCCCGGCCCGCTCGCCGATCCCGTTGATCGTCACCTCGGCCTGGCGGGCGCCGACCCGGATGGCGGCCAGGGTGTTGGCGGTGGCCAGGCCGAGGTCGTTGTGACAGTGGACGCTCACCGTTACCTTCTCGATACCCGGGGTGTGCTCCATGACGTAGCGGACGAGTTCGGCGAACTCGTGCGGTACCGCGTAGCCGACCGTGTCCGGGATATTGATCGTCGTCGCTCCTTCCTCGATGGCGGCGGCGAAGACGCGGCAGAGGAAGTCCCAGTCGGAGCGGGTGGCGTCCTCGGCCGAGAACTCCACGTCGCTCACGTACCGCTTGGCGGCGCGCACGGCGAAGCGGGCAGCCTCCAAGACCTGCTCCGGAGTCTTGCGGAGCTTGTATTCCATGTGGATCGGCGAGGTAGCGATGAAGGTATGGATGCGTGGCTGCTCGGCCTCGCGCACGCCTTCCCAGGCGGCGTCGATGTCTTGCTGGTTGGCGCGGGCCAGCGCGCAGACCGTGACGCCGCGCACCTCGCGGCTGATGCGCTGTACGGCTCGCAGGTCACCTGGTGACGCGGCCGGGAAGCCAGCCTCGATGACGTCGACGCCCAGCTTGACCAGTTGCCGTGCGACCTCGATCTTCTCGTCCTCGGTCATGGTCGCACCGGGGGACTGCTCCCCGTCGCGCAGTGTCGTATCGAAGATGATCAAGCGCTCGCTCATCGTCTCCCCTCCGGTCATCAGCGTTCCGAGCGATGC
>JBEPZP010000105.1:0-8162 GCA_041640735.1 Thermomicrobium sp. | reverse complement strand
TGAGGAGCATGCCGCTCGCCCCGGCGGCGATGCCGTCGCGCACGAAGCTGCGGATATTGCCGATCGCGTTCTCGATGCGCGGGAAGAGGGTGTTCCAGCTCGAGGTCCCGGGGCAGACCCAGAAGGCGCGCCCGAGGGAACCGAGCAGCGCAGCTGAGGGGTACTGCTCCTGCGCCTCGTAGTGCCAGTCGAGCAGGAGGACGTCTTCAGGGAGCTCGTGCACCAACTCCGGATAATGGAGCAGGATATCGGCCCAGATCATGATGCGTCGCCCGTAGCGGGCAGCGAGCTCGCGCAGGCGCAGGATATGGCGGAGGTAGAGGCGCCCCTTGCCGAGCTGGCGCGCCAGCTCCCGCGCTTGACCGGTGCCGAGGTCCCACGTCTCGTCGCAGTCGACGTTGAACCAGGGGGAGGAGAAGTTGGGGAGAAACTCAGCGTAGAGCTCGTCCAGAAGCTGGTACGTCTCCTCCCGCGCTGGCGTGAGGCTCCAGCGCCAGCCGACTTCGTCCAGGTGCGCGTAGCGCGGGAGCGAGAGCAAGCGCCGCTGGTGACCGAACGACTGGAAGTTCGGCACGAGGTCGACGAATCGCTGGCGGGCATAGCGGTCGAGCGCCACGATATCGTCGGACGTGAGCGGATCGGAACCGGCGGAAATATCGGGGTGGCGCGTGAAGTGGTACGTGTGCTCGACGTAAAGCTGGAAGTGGTTGTACTTGTAGTGCGCCAGGAGGTCGATGAGCTGGTAGAGCGTCTGGCGCGTCGGCACCTTGCCGCGCGAAACGTCCAGCATGACGCCGCGGTTGGGGAGCACCGGCCAGTCCCGTATGGTGAGAGCGGGGAGGCGCCGACCGCAGGCACGGACGAGCTGGCGGAGGGTCTGGATCCCGTAGAAGAGACCAGCCGGCGTCGTCGCCGCGAGGACGAGCCGGCGAGCGCTGCACTCGATCACGTATCCCTCGTCGCCCTGGATCTCGAGGTCCGGTGCCAGCGCACCCCGCAACAGGACGATGCGGTTGAGGCCATCGAGCGGGTCGAGCGCCACCTGGAGCGGGAGGGGCAGGCCGGTCACCGCACGAACGGTGGCCTGCAGCTGGCGAGCGGCGAAATCAAGCGAGGCGGCTTCCGACGCCGGGACGACGAGTTCGCTATCCCAGTCGAGAAGCCAGGCATCCTCAGCAGGGCCAGGGGTGATCTCACGTGGTGGGGGCAGAAGCGGGAGTACTTCCCACATTCCACAGCTCCTCTCAGTTAGTCACTCGCCGGACCGGCTCGACGTGGACGAGGGGTCAGCCGGGGAATCCAGTGCGAGTGCCGGGCGCAAGCGACCGCCTGCAGCGGCGAGCCGGGCACGCGCCTGCACGGCATCGACACCGGTGAGCGCCATCAGGATGGCCGTCTTGGCCTCGCCCCCGGCTCGTTCCAGATAGCGCGCTGCGTCTTCCGGTTCGAGCCCAGTGACTTCCGCGACGATGTGCACGGCTCGCCACCACAGCTTGCGGTTGAGCGGTCGCACTTCGACCATGAGGTTGCCGTACGTCCGGCCCAGCCGGACCATGACCGCGGTGCTCAGGGTCGTGAGCGCGATCTTCTGCGCGGTCCCAGCCTTCATGCGGGTCGAGCCAGCAAGCACTTCGCGACCGACAAGCGGCGCGACAACGAGATCAGCCAGCTGCTCGATCGGAGACGGACACTGGCAGACGAGCGCCGCGACCAACGCGCCGTGCTGGCGTGCATGGGCGAGCGCACCAAGCACATAGGGAGTGCGCCCACTGGCGCTGATGCCGAGCACCGCGTCGTCGGGGCCAACACCAAGGGCCGCCATGTCGCGGGCACCCGCTGCCTCGTCGTCCTCGGCTTCCTCGACCGGTTCGCCCAAGGCACGCATGCCACCAGCCAGGAGCGCCACGACGCGACCGGGCTCGAGACCGAAGGTCGGTCGACACTCGAGCGCATCGAGCACGGCGAGCCGACCGGACGTACCCGCGCCGACGTAGACGAGCCGGCCACCACGCTCGAGCCGTTCGGCCACCGCATCGACGAGCGCAGCGAGCCGTCCGCGCTCACGCTGGAGCGCCGGGACGACGCGGGCCTCCTCCTCGAGCATGAGGTCGACGAGTTCCTGGCTCGAGAGCCGGTCGAGATCGCGCACGCGTGGGTCCGGATGTCCCGTTTCGCTCGCTTGGCCGCTCGGTTTCTCGACTGGATAGCGCATCGTCTCGCTCCCATCACGAAGTGGACGAAGGGGCGTAGGCTGGTTCCACGACGTCTCGCTCAAGCGGGACTCCAGCAGCAACGAGCCGTTCGGCGAACGCCGGACTAGCATACGCGACCCGGCCGCGGCAGATCGTCCCGTGCACACGCAGGGAGGGATTGAGCACGACGAGGTCGGCATCGTAACCGGGTGCGAGCCTGCCCTTACGGTCAGCGAGCCCGAGCACCCGAGCGGGCGTCTCGCTGAGCATGCGCACTGCCTGTTCGACGGGTACGTCGACGAGCTCAACGAGGTTCCGGAGCGCGCGATCCATCGTGAGCAGGCTGCCAGCGATGGTGCCGTCGACGAGGCGCGCCAGGTCGCCGTCGACCCGGGCCACCAGGCCAGCGAAGGCGAAGGTCGTGCCGGCCGGCAAGCCAGCACCCGGCTGTGCATCGGTGACCACGACCGTCCGCTCGGGGCCGAGCGCACGGGTAAGGACACGCATCACCGGCGGCAGGACATGGTGGCCGTCGGCGACAAGTTCACCGTAGGCCTCCGGGCACTCCACGAGAGCACCGAGCGGGCCAGGAGCGCGGTGAAGCAGCGGTGGCATGGCGTTGAAGCAGTGGGTGAGGAGCCGCGCGCCGCGCGCGAAGGCCCGGCGTGCGACCTCGTAGGTCGCGTCGGTGTGACCAAGCGCGACGGTCACTCCGGCAGCGACCAGGCGGTCAAGAACGTCCAGTGCACCGGGGAGTTCAGGAGCGAGCGTGACGACGCGCAGGTATCCACCTGCGAGGGAGAGGAGCCGCTCGGCGAGCGAGCGATCGGGCACGCGGAGCCAGGATGGATGGTGCGCACCCCGTCGCGACGGGTTCAGGAACGGTCCCTCAAGGTAGATGCCGAGGGGCAGGGCACCCTGCTCATGTGCTGTCATGGCTTGAACAGCGGCGATGAGCTGCCGCTCGGGGAGGCCTTCCGGAACGCCGACGATGTTCACGAGGAACGCGGTCGTGCCAGTGCGCGTGATCCAGCGCGCGTAGGCCAGGATCTCGTCTGGTTCGGTCGTATGGAGCGCGAAGCCGCCACCACCGTGCGTATGGAGATCGATAAAGCCGGGTACCACGAGGAAACCGCTGAGATCGGCAGCCGTACCGGCACGAGGACGCTCGTGGTCGACCGCGACGATCCGTGAGCCAGCGATGGTGAGTTGCCACCCCTTCCGACGGGTGCCAACATCGACGAGTTCAGCACCGACGAATGCCAGCTCCATCGCTGCCCCCTCAGACTGTCTGGGTGACCTTGACGAGGCCGCGTGGCCGATCCGGGTCGAGCCCACGGGCCCGCGCCAGTGCGAGTGCGAGGAGTTGTCCGGGCACGACAGCGACCAACGGTGAGAGCCACTCGGGGACATCGGGCGGCAGCGGCAAGGGGAGATCGGCCCGGGCGAGGAGCGTGGGAGCATCGCTCACGATCGCAAGTGCTGCCTCGCGCCCAGCCAGATCCTCGGTGAGCGATGCGAGGTCGGGGAAGACCGCACCGGAAGGAGCAATCAGGACAATCGGAAAGCCGGGCTCGACCAGTGCGATCGGGCCGTGGCGGAAGTCGGCGGAAGAATACGGCTGCGCCAGCACGAGGCACGTCTCCTGGAGTTTCAGGGCCACCTCGAACGCCGTGGCGTAGTTGAAACCCCGGCCGATGACGGCGAGGAGGCGTGCGTCACGGAAGGGACCGAGCTGCTGGGCGAGATCCCGGTTGCGCTCGAGCGTCCTGCGGAGCGCCAAAGGCACCTCGGCAAGCTGCCTCAAGCGCGTGCGGTCTCCAGCGAGCGCGGTGCTGAGGAGGGCGAGCACGAAGAGCTCTGCCGTGTAGGTCTTGGTCGCGGCGATAGCACGTTCCTCCCCAGCCAAGAGCGGAAGAACGAGCTCGGCAGCCTGGGCAAGCGGCGAAGCGAGATCATTGGTGACGGCAAGGGTGAGCGCACCCTGGCGACGGCCTTCCTCGATAACCGCGATGATATCGGGCGATCGGCCACTCTGGCTGATTGCGATAACCAGGCTTTCGGCGAGCAACGGGGGGCGCAGGTACAGCGTGAACAGGGAAGGGGTCGCCAGGGCGACAGGCAGTCGGTTGTACGCCCCGAAGAGGTACTGGGCATACCGTGCGGCGTTGTCGGAACTGCCGCGGGCAGCGATCACCACGTAGCGCGGTGCAGCAGCCTGGATGCGCCCTGCCACCTCCTCGACGAGTGGGAATCCCTCGTCGAGGAGACGCTCGAGGACAGTCGGCTGCTCAGCGATCTCAGCTGCGAGTATTGACATTCTGGCGCTCCCACTGTGCACGATACGCAGCTATGTCGAGGATACGACCCGCGACCCGTGCGTCCTCGGCCGCGAAGGCGAGAAGATGGCTTTCGACCGCCTGACGGGCGCTTGTCAGCACATCGGCCCGTTCACCGCGGACAGCTTGGACGAACGCACGGATGAGGCCGACATCGCCACCGCCATGCCCACCGATCGGGGGCGCCAAGCGCATCGTCTCGACGGTGCCCGTGAGGTGATCGGCTATGAGGAGTTCACGGCGCGATTCGTTCGCGAGAAGCGTCGCACGCGTACCGTCAATGCGGACAGTCCGTCCTTCGACGTGGGAGGCACCCTGCATGGTGAGCGAGACCGCAAGCTGGCCAGCGAACTCCATCAACACCACCTGGTGATCCACCGCTGTATTGTCGCAGTGGTAGACACAGCGGCCATAGGGTCCGGTCGCAAGTGCCCGCAGGATCGCTTCTGGATCGGGATCTGGAGATACTGCGTGCTGGAAGGAACTGCCCGCAGCCGTGAAGAGATAGATCCGCGGAGCGAAGTAAGGGCATTCGTCGGCGATCGGGCAACCATCGGTACAGCGCTCTGGAGCGCCTGGTGGCGCCTTTGCTGGGGTGAAGTGGGTGAGAGACCCGAAGGAGGCGACACGCTGGCACGAGCGGTCGAGTATCCAGACCAGAAGATCGAGATCGTGGCAGCACTTCGTAAGGATCATCGGGCTTGACCGCTCCGTATTCGCCCAATTCCCGCGGATAAAGCTGTGCGCGAAGTGGAAATAGGACAGGTTCTCGCGCCAGTCGACAGACACGATCTCACCCAGACGCCCACTGTGGACCAGATCGTAGATCGTGCGGAAGAAGGGCGCATAGCGCAGCACGTGCGCCACTTGGAGCACGCGCCCAGTCCGCTCAGCGGTCGTGGCGAGGGTGAGGCACTCTTCCGGAGTCGTCGCCATCGGCTTTTCGAGGAGGACATGGTAGCCCTTCTCGAGGAACGCGATGGTACTCGGAAAGTGATCGCGGTCCATCGTCGCGTTGATGAGAGCCGGCGCAAGTTGCGGTTGCTCGGCGAGTTCCTGCCAGGAGCGGAACTGGCGCTCCGGCGGGATTCCGTGCTGCTGTGCGAAGCGCGTACGG
The DNA here is from genome assembly GCA_041640735.1 of Thermomicrobium sp. Taxonomy (GTDB): domain Bacteria; phylum Chloroflexota; class Chloroflexia; order Thermomicrobiales; family Thermomicrobiaceae; genus Thermomicrobium. The sequence continues at coordinate 2,514 of JBEPZP010000105.1, read as the reverse complement.
CGTTCGTCGTTCGGCTCGGCAACCGCAACGAAGCGCAGATCCCAGGGAGCACGGAGCGCGAAAGTTCCGTAGGCTAAAGTTCCCCGGTTGCCAGCACCGACCAGGACAGCTTCGACAGGTTGCTGCATCCTGTGTCTTCCTTCCCCGATGAATCGCCCGCTCCCGCATGCACTGGACGGGAAGAGGACCAAGCCCACCCCACCCGACCCATCCGCGAAGGGCCGAGTGAGATGGGCTTGGAAAAGACTCACACCGGCTTGAGCTGACCGGTCCAGATCATCATGACCGCGAAGTTATCCCCGTAGGGAGCATTGAGGTAGATCGGGTCGCTGTCGGGCGGCCACGGTTGGACACGCACCCCCTCGCGAACAGGGTTGTTGCCATAGCGCTCGAACAGCGGGATCATAGGTAACAGTTCATTGAACGCCAGCGCGAGCTTAGTCACGTTCTGCCGTTGTGCCTCGACATCGAGCCCGAGGCCGGCATCGACGACCATGCGCTCGAGATCGACTTCGCCGAGCACGTCGGTCTGCTGCTTCAGCTCGAAGGCCATGCCGCGGCCACCTTGGTTCGCGGCGATCGGAATGTTGTGGGTGAAGAGGTCCTGGACGAAGGCAAAGTGTGGGTGCGGGTTGGTCGTCGAACCCCAGGCCTGAATCGCGAGCTGGAAATTCCCCTTGTCAACCTCGATCGGTTGCTGGGAGTACGTCACGCTTCGGGGTGCCACCTTGATGCCGAAACGGGTCAACTGGTCAGCGACATTCTGGGCACTCGCTGACCAGTCGGCAAACTCGGCTGGGAACAGCAACTCGTATTCCGCGTTCTTGCCGTCCGGCGTCTGCCAGGTATCGCCGCTCTTGCGCCAGCCAGCCTGCGTGAGGAGCTGGGCTGCACGGTCCGGGTCATGGTTATAGGTGTTGAGCTTTGCGATCTCCGACTGCGGAATCCAGTCGGGCACGAGGATATCGGAGAAGCCGGCCATGTACTTGACCGCTTTGCCGGAGTCACCGAGTGCGACCGTGCCGTTCTGGGCACGATCGATCGCGTAGGCGAGCGCCTGGCGGGCACGCTTGTCACGGAACTCCGGCAGCTTGTCCAGATTGAAAAGCAGAGCTGGTCCGGAGTAGACCGGCGGACGGACGATCCGTAGCCCTTGTTGCTGGAACGCCTTCTCAGTGGCAGGCGGGAAGCCATGCGTCGCGTAATCCACGTCGCCGGCGAGGACGAGCGGGGTTACGTCCGGCGTCTCACCGTTGTAAATCACCAGGCGATCGAAGAGAACCTGATCTGCCCCGACACCGTTCGGGTTCTTGACCAGGGTCAGCTGCGCATTGGTGATGCTGTTGTAGTCGAACTGGAACGGGCCACTGGCCAAAATCTGCTGCGGCCGGAAGTTCTTGATTTCATCGAGGAGAGCAGTACCCTCGGGAGAATCCATGTCCTTGCCTGCAGCGAATAGGTCCTGCACCTTCTTGGCAAACTCACCATATTGCTTCGTCGAAACGATACGGAGCTTGAGCACGTAGCGCTCGACGACTGTGGAGGGGGTGCTCATATGGAAGCGGACCGTACGGTCATCCACCGCCTGGACGCGATCGATGTAGCGCCAGATCACGTTACGCAGGGCCCGCACTGCCCACACTGTCGTCAGGACGTCCTGCGCGGTCAAGGGAGAGCCGTCACTCCACTTGAGTCCGGGTTTGAGCGTGAGGACGAACTCGTTGGCCGTGCGATCGAACTCCCAGCTTTCCGCGAGCAGCGGTAACCACTTCTTGTCGGCCCAGTAGTACATCGCGCTCGGCGCCAAGATGAAGTCGTGGTAGATCCCGGCACCGAGAATCGCTTGCGTAACACCCTCGAGCAGGTTGAAGTGTCCGGTCGGTGGCATTTGGTACGGCCAGGCACCGTGGAATGCCTTGCCGCCTCCGGGTGCAGGAACGACTTGCTTTGCGGTCGGCGAGGCAGCAGCAACCGGGGTTTGTCCGGAACCAGGGGCTTGAGCGGGTGCAGCGGTCGGGGTCGCTTGTTCGCCGCGGCAGGCAGCGAGCAGGCCACCGGCGAGCGCACCACTCGCCAGAGCGAGCAGGCGGCGGCGGGAAAGACGCAGCGCATCGGACGATCGCATCGAACTCCTCCTTCACGTTCATGATGACCCAGTCACCGGGTGAACCGACGAATCATGACGACAACGACAACGAGGAACACCAGACCGACCACAAGACTCAGGAGTGCGACGACGAATTCCGGCGAATCCCTTGGCAGCAGGAACACGAGGCCAGCCGCGACGAGCGTGACGAACAACGCGCTGGCGAGCGCTGCCCGTCCGGTCTCCGGGCTCATCGTCACACTCCCCGTCCATTCTCACCCCCTTTCCAACGAGAGACGCTCGTCGTTGCCCAATGTCGGTGCTTCCATGCTCGACTGCAGCGTATCGGACACGGCCCGCTCCTTCTGCACGATGTGACAGGCAACCGCGCGCTGTCTGTCTACTGCGGCGAGCAGGGGCCGCTCCAC
>JBEPZP010000104.1:0-8247 GCA_041640735.1 Thermomicrobium sp. | reverse complement strand
GCGCCTCGGTGAGCACCTTCCCCATCTCTTCGGTCATCTCGCGCGCCAGCTGCTCCTTGCGCTCGACCAGGAGCTGGCCCACGCGGTAGAGGATCTCGCCCCGTTTGGGCGCCGGTACCTTGCGCCAGCGGTCGAACGCCTTCTTGGCCGCCTCGACGGCGGCAGCTACGTCTTCCGGGCCGCTGGCGGCGTAGGTGCCGATGAGTTCACCGGTGGCCGGGTTGCGGCGCTCGTAGGTGGCACCGCTCTTGGCGTCGACCCACTTGCCGTCGATATAGTTCTTGAAATCGGCCATCGCTGGCTCCCTTCCGTTGCGACCTCTCCGGCACGAGTCTACTGCAGCCTACGCTATACTGCGCTGCAGAGTCGAGCGGTAGACCGCCGGACGAGGAGCGAGAGCGTGGTCGATCAGGAACTCGCGGCACGGCTCCGGCAGCGCTCCCGGCAGTCGGGGGTGTGGCTGGGGCTGGCGATGGCGCTGGCGATCTTCATCGCGCTGGCGGGGTTCATCTGGATCTACGCCCGCCTGGCGCCGGTGTTCAGCGACTTCGTCTCCCGGCTCCCGGCGACCCCGACCGCCACCGCGACCGCGACCCCGGCGGCGACGCCGGTGGCGGGAGCGGCCCCGCTGGCGACGCCCACGCCGGCCCAGCGCGCCGAGGCGACGCCGACGGCGACGCCGTCCTGGCGCCCCACGCACCGGGTCGCCCAGGGGACGCCGGTCAACTTCCGGGGCGGGCCAGGGACGAACTATCCGATCGTCGACACGCTGCCGCCGGGGACGGAGCTCCGCTTCCTCGGCGAGCAGGAGCAGGTGGGGAACGCCATCTGGCTCCACCTCGAGTTGCGCGACGGGCGCGACGGCTGGATCAGGACGGTCGACCTGGAGCTGGTCCGACCGTGACGTCCCGGTGTGCTACGATCGACAGAACAGAGGATGCGGCCGGGAGGCGAGCGATGCAACAGGTGACGATCGTCGGTTTGGGGTTGATCGGGGCCTCCATCGGGCTCGGGTTACGCAAGTGGGTGGCCGAGCAGGGGCAGCGCCGCGCGCTCGAGGTAGTCGGCTTCGATATCGAGCTCCTGCACCAGAACGAGGCCAAGCGGATCAAGGCGGTCGACCGTACCACCTGGACGTTGGCCGAGGCGTTGCGCGGAGCGGACCTCATCGTGGTGGCGACCCCGCCCTCGGCAGTGCCCGAGGTGTTCGACGCCATCGCCGAGCATGCGCCCGACGGCGCGATCGTCACCGACACCTGCAGCACCAAGGCCGCCGTCCTCCGCTGGGCGAAGGAGCGGCTCCCCGACCGCGTCCAGTTCGTCGGCGGGCACCCGATGGCCGGCAAGACGCAGAGCATCGAGGGGGCCGATGCCGACCTCTTCCGCGGCGCCGTCTGGGTGGTGACGCCCTCGCTGACGGCCAGCCGGGAGGCGATCGAGACGGTGCTGGGGCTGGTGCAGCTGCTGGGCGCCGAACCGCGCTTCCTCGACCCCGAGGAGCACGACGCCTACGTGGCCGCGATCAGCCACCTCCCGTTCCTGCTCTCGGTGGCGCTGGTGCGGGCGACGACGCGCGACGTGGCCTGGCGCGAGATGGCGCAACTCGCGGCCGGCGGCTACCGCGATACCACCCGGCTGGCGACGGGGAGCCCCCGTATGTACCGCGACATCTGCGCGACCAACGCCGGCCCGATCGTCCGCTGGCTGGATGCCGCTATCGCCGAGCTGGAGGGACTGCGGGAGCTCGTCGCGGCCGGCTCGGAGGAAGCCTTGGCGCAGCTGGAGGAGATCTTCGACAAGGCGCGCGATGCGCGCCTGGAATGGGCGACGCGCGAGCAGCGGCCAGGCGAACCGGCCAGCGCGGCGAGCGACGAGCTGGCGCAGCTCTCGCTCGGGCGCAGCCTGCAGCACCTCTTCCTCGGCGGGTTGGCCAGCCGGCGCCGGCCGCGCGAGCGTGACCAGCGCGGCCAGCGCTAGGGGAGGATGCGCCAGTCGTCCGGGAGGCGGTACGAGTAGAGGAGACGGGTCGGTTCCCCGCCGCGGCGGATGCGGCCGCGGTCCTGCCGCAACAGTTCCCCGTACCGGTTGACCAGTTGCACGATGCGGCGTGCCGCCAGGTTGTAGAGGACGAGGCCGACACCGACCGGCTGGAGACTGAGCGTGCGCGTCAGCTCGTCGACGACGCGGAAGGGCGGCAGCCGGTCCGGGCTGACGGCGTGCGCGACGGCGTGGAAGGCGGCTGCGTTCTCGGGCGTGTTGTGCTCGTCGAAGACGGCCAGGCCGGCCTGGACGCTGGCCACGAAGTCGCCGTCGTAGGGTGCCGCCAGGTCGAGCAGTTCCCCGACAGTGCGGGGGTTGCGGCTGCAGGCTGCCGTGAGCATCTTGATCGCGTGGCCGGGGCCGAGAAAGCTCACCGCCCCTTCCTCGTCGACGACAGTCAAACGGACGGTTTCCACTGAAGACCACCTCGTCATCGCTCAGGTCGCGCCTCTCCTCGCCCGGCGGTCCGCCACCGGACGCCTGCAGCGACCGGCGACGCGCGGGGCGGAGGCGCCTTGGGGCGCGCCGGTTGGCAACTGTACCATAGAACGGAAGAGGGCGGGGTCTACGCGATGACGCAAGAAGAGGCGTACGGCCGTTACCACCGGCAGGTGCTGCTTCCGGCGATCGGTGCGAGCGGGCAGGAGCGATTGCGGCGCGGGCGCGTCTGTCTCCTCGGGGTCGGCGCGCTGGGGAGCCAGGTGGCGCAGCTCTTGGCGCGGGCCGGCGTCGGTTTCCTCCGCCTCGTCGACCGCGACGTGCTCGAGTGGACCAACCTGCAGCGCCAGGTTCTCTACGAAGAAGCTGACGTCGCCGCCGGGCTGCCCAAAGCGGTCGCGGCAGCCCGGGCACTGGCCCGTGTCAACCACGAGGTCGCGGTCGAACCGGTAGTGCAGGACGTCGACGCCTCGTCGATCCTCGCGCTCCTCGAGGACGTCGACGTGGTGGTCGACGGCAGCGACAACTTCGAGCTGCGGTACCTCCTCAACGATGCCGCGCTGGAACTGGGTCGTCCCTGGGTGTACGGCGGCGCAGTGGGGACGATCGGAACGACCATGACAGTCCTCCCGGGCAAGACCGCCTGCCTGCGCTGCCTCTTCCCCGATCCTCCACCGCCCGGCGTCGCCCCGACCTGCGACACCGCTGGTGTCTTGGGCCCGGCGGCAGCGCTCGTGGGTGCCCTGCAGGCGAGCGAGGCGATCAAGCTCCTGGTCGGCGACCGCGCGAGCGTCAACCGTGCGCTGCTCTCGATCGACCTCTGGACGCTGGAGGTAGCGCGGTTGCCGGCCCAGCGGCGCGAGGACTGTCCGGCGTGCGGTCGGGGCGAGCGGCGGTTCCTGCGCCAGCCAGCGCCCAGCCGGACCGTGGCGCTCTGCGGGCGCGACGCGGTGCAGGTCTCGCTCCAGCCGCGGGTCGAGCTCGACCTCGCAGCACTCGCCGCCCGCCTGGCACCGCTCGGTACGATACAGCATAACCCGTACCTGATACGATTCACGGTGGACGGTTATGAAGTGACCGTCTTCCGGGACGGGCGCGCGATCGTCCGCGGGACGACCGATCCGGCCGTCGCCCGGGCGTTGTATGCGCGCTACATCGGGATGTGAGCGGCATGGTGCTGTACTTCGACAACGCGACGACGAGCTGGCCCAAGCCGGAACCGGTCCTGCGGGTGCTGGGCTCGTTCCTCGGGGAAGCCAGCGGCGTACCGCGGCGGACGGGGCACCGGCTGGCCGTGGCGACCTGGGAAGCGATGGAGCGGACGCGCGAGCGGCTGGCCGCGCTGTTCGGGCTCGGCCCCGAGCGGGTGGTCTTCACCGCCAGCGGCACCGACGCCCTCAACCTGGCGATCAAGGGGCTGCTCGGTTCCGGCGACCACGCGGTCACGACCGTCCTCGAGCACATCGCGGTGCGGCGTGCCCTGCGGGCGCTGGAAGCGGTGGGGGTCACGACGAGCGTCGTGCCGGTCGGCGCCGACGGGGTCGTCGATCCGGACGCCGTGCGGCGCGCGCTGCGGCCCAACACGAGGCTCGTCGTGGTGAGCCATGCCTCGCACGTGACGGGCGCGGTCCAGCCGGTCCGCGAGATCGCCGCCTTCGCTCACGCGCAGGGGGCGTTGCTCCTGGTCGATGCCGGGCAGACCGCTGGGGCACTGCCGTTCACGCTCAGCGAGCTCGACGCCGACTTGGTGGCGATGAGCGGGCATAAGTGGCTGCTCGGTCCACCCGGCACCGGCGCGCTCCTCCTGGGGCCGCGGGTCGAGCCCTCGGACCTGGTACCGCTGCGCGAGGGAGCGACGGCCAGCGAGTTCCCCGAGGTGTTCCAACCCTGGGCGCTCCCCGAGCGGTACGAGTCGGGCACACTCAACACGGTAGGGATCGCTGCCTTGGGGGCTGCACTCGACTGGCGCGCCTGCCAGGGGGCAGCGCTCTGGGGGCGGTTGCAGGCTTTGACCGAGCGGTTGGTGCGCGGTCTGGAGCGGATTCCCGGCGTCACCGTCGTGGGCCAGGCGACCCAGCGGGCGCCGCTCGTCTCCGTCGTCGTGGAGGGATGGCGCGCGTCCGACGTCGGGGAGCGCTTGGAGCGCGGTTACGGTATCCTTTGTAGTACCGGACTCCACGGTGCTGCGGACGCGTGCCGCAGTCTCGGAGCGTTCCCCCACGGGACGGTGCGTTTTTCACCCGGCTGGAGGACGACCGAAGAGGACGTGGACCGCGTGCTCGAGGCAGTCGCGGAGCTCGCGCGAACGCCCGGTCGGGCCGACTGAGGAGGGCGACCATGCCGCAGGAGCAACGGACGTCGCGCCTCGAAGAACAGATCTTGGAGATCCTGGAAAAGGCCGAACGGGAACCGGCGTGGCGGCGGTTGTGGTGGCGGATCCGTCGCCCGCGCGTGCGCCCGCCACGGCCGCGGCGGCGCTGGCCGCGGCTGACGCTCCCGCAGGACACGGCGCTCTTGGCGGCAGCGTTCCTGCTCGCGCTGGTCGCGCTCCTGGTGCGGGACTGGTCGCGCACGCTGGCCCTGGCGGTAGCGATCGCCAGTCTGGTCTCGTTCTTCACCCCGGTGGTCCGGCAGCTCGTGCGCGGTCGCGGCTGGACGCCCGATGCGCCGCGGCGCTGGCGCGGCCGGGATATCGATCTTCCGCCGCCGCGGCGCGGGCTCGCTGGTTGGCTCCGCTTCCAGTGGTGGCGACTGCGGCGCCGGTGGTGAGGCGGTGGTCCGGAGAGTCGTCGCCGGGGTCCGTCCGCGCCTTTCGGCGCGGCCCGGGCGCGGCACGCCGCGCCCCTACACAGGACATGGGCGCCATACCTGCCACACCCGGCCAGGTACCCGGGCGCCGTGCCGTGGCGGCGCGGTGCGGGGCAGCTCCCGTTGTGGAGGGGTCACGCGTGCGTGACCCGTCCGGGTCAGGCGTGCCTGACCGGCCTGCCCGCCAGGGCCGGCCAACCCCGCACCCGGTGGTACTACCGTCACTCGGTCCCGGACTGGCGGGCTGTGTCGAAGGGACGTGTCGCGCAGGGCGCGCCAGTGCTATGCTGGCGGTATGGTGTCGGGGGACGGCAGGCTGAACGCCGATGGTCGAGAGGGAACCGGAAGGGATGCCGCAGGTCGTCAGCGATCTCGTCGACGTCTACGTCTTCCGCCGGCTGCCGCAGCGCCCGCCGTACGAGGTGCAGTTCCTCCTGCTACGACGCCGCAGTGACGGGCCACTCGGCGGGACGTGGCACGCTGTCCACGGCCGGGTCCTCCCGGACGAACGGGCGATCGACGCTGCAGTCCGCGAGTTGCTCGAGCAGACCGGGCTGGTGCCGCAGCGCCTCTATTCTGCCGACTACGTCTCGCAGTTCTACGACCATACGAACGACACGATCGTCCTGGCGCCGGCGTTCGCTGCCCTCGTCGAACCGCGCGCTGCCGTGCGCCTCTCGCCGGCCCACGACGACTATGCCTGGTGTGACCTCGAGGAGGCCGTCGCCCGGCTCCTGTGGACCAGCCAGCGCTGGGCCGTGCGCCACATCCACGCCGTCATCGCCTGCGGCGGTGAGGAAGCGGAGTACTACGCGCTCACCTAGAGTTCTTCCAGGCTGTCGCGGATCACGTCGAAGTATTCGAGCGCCAGGCCGGTACCGATCGCCACGCAGCTCAGCGGGTCGTCGGCGACGAAGCAGGGGACGCCAGTGACCTCGCTGAGCAACCGGTCGAGGTTACGCAGGAGCGCGCCGCCACCGGTGAGCACCATCCCCTTGTCGATGATGTCGGAGGCCAGCTCGGGCGGCGTCTCCTCCAGGACCGCGCGCACCGTCGCCAGGATGGCCTCGAGCGGCTCAGCGATCGCTTCCACCACCTCGTTGGCGTGCAGCTGGATCGTGCGCGGTAGCCCGGTCACCTCGTCCCGACCGCGGACGTCCATCACCAGGTCGTCCTCGACCGGCAGCGCCGAGCCGATCGCGATCTTGATCTCCTCGGCGGTCCGCTCGCCGATGCGCAGGTTGTGCTTGCGCTTCACGTAGGCGGCGATGGCGTCGTCGAGGTGGTTGCCGCCGATCCGCACCGACTTGGCCACGACGATGCCGTTCAGCGAGATGACCGCGACTTCCGTCGTCCCGCCACCGATGTCGATGACCATGTTGCCGCTCGGGTCGGCGATGGGGATGCGGGCCCCGATCGCCGCCGCCAGCGGCTCGGCGATGAGGTAGGCGCGGCGCGCACCGGCGTTGAGCGCGGCGTCGCGCACTGCCCGACGCTCCACGTTCGTGACCCCGGCCGGCACCGAAATCATCACTTCGGGTCGGATGAGCGAGAAACGGCCGACCGCCTTGTTGATGAAGTAGCGGAGCATCTCCTGCGTGATCTCGTAGTCAGCGATGACCCCGTTCCGCATCGGCCGGACGACCTCGATGGTGTCGCGCGGCTCGCGGCCCAGCATGTTGCGCGCTTCGATGCCCACCGCCTTGACACGTCCGTCCTTGGCGGAGATCGCGACGACGGACGGCTCGTTGATCACGATGCCGCGCCCCCGCACGTAGACGAGAACGTTGGCAGTCCCTAGGTCGATTCCGAGTTGCTTCGGCACGTCGTCCTCACCTCACCTGACCGCACGGCTCGTCCCGCGGCCGCTCGGCCTTTGCTGCTGTACCGCTGCAATTCTAGCATCGCGAAGCGGAAATCTGCCTGGCGTGACCGGCACCGGTCGGGCGGCCTCCGCCTCGATCGCGACCCCTTGACAGCCCGTGCACCAGCTGCTTCGCTCCTGCCGAAAGGGGGTCCCATGCGCACACGGGCTGCGGTGGTCGTGGTGGGGGCCGGCGTCGTCGGCGCGAGCACGGCCTACTGGCTCAGCGAGGTCGGTCTCCGCGAGGTCGTCGTCCTGGAACGCGCCGTCCCGGCGAGCGGGGCGACCGGGAAATCAGGCGCACTGGTACGGCTCCACTACACCAACCCGCACGAGACGCGGCTGGCGCTCGAGAGCCTGCGCTTCTTCCAGGCATGGGAGGAACGCGTCGGGACGCCCTCGCCGTTCGTGCGCACCGGCTTTCTGCAGGTGGTGGCGCCGGAGGACGAAGCCCGGCTTCGCGCCAACGTGGCCATGCAGCAAGCGCTCGGCGCACCGGTGCAGCTCGTCACGTCGGCCGAGGTGGCGGAACTCGAACCGTGGCGCGACGTCTCCGCACTCACGGTCGCGGCCTACGAGCCGGAGAGCGGCTACGCCGACCCGGTAGCGACCACGCTGGGGCTCCTCCAGCGCGCGCAGCAGCGCGGGGTGGAAGTCCGCACCGGCGAGCCGGTCACCGCGCTCGAGGTGGCCGGGGGACGGGTCGTCGGGGTGCGCACGGCTCAGGGACGGATCGCCGCGGAGGCTGTGGTACTCGCCGTCGGCCCGTGGGCGAACGCGTTGCTGGCGCCGCTCGGGCTCGACTACGGGCTGGTTCCCCGGCGCGTGCAGGTGACGATCTTCCGCTGGCCAGCCGACCCGGCGCCCCGTCACTGCTGTGGGATCGATACTGCCGTGGGGATGTGGTACCGGCGGGAGGGCACCACGAGCACCCTCGTCGGCCTGGAGGCAGGCGTCGTGCCCGCCGACCCCGACCGGTACGCCGAGACGGCCGATGCCGAGCTGGTACCGCTGGCGCGCGCGGCGATCGCCCGGCGCTACCCGGCCTTGGCGCAGGGGATCGCGCGCGGCGGCTGGGCCGGCGTGGTGATGCAGAG
>JBEPZP010000103.1:0-8263 GCA_041640735.1 Thermomicrobium sp. | reverse complement strand
GGCAGCATCGACGACGCGCAGCGCGCTCCGCACTTCACCGGCGAAGTCGAAGTATCCGGGTGTGTCGAGGAGGTTGACTTTGTGGTCGCGCCATTCGATGGGAATGACACTGAGGAGGATCGAGATCCGCCGCTTGTGTTCATCCGGGTCCCAGTCGGAGACAGTGGTGCCGTCCTCGACACGTCCCATTCGGGAAGTGGTGCCGGTCGCGAAGAGAAGTGCCTCGGTCAACGACGTCTTGCCGGCCCCTCCGTGCGAAAACAACCCAACATTGCGGATCCGTTCTGGGGGATAGGTCTTCACGGTACCCTCCTCACTCGCCAAACCCGAACCTTCCCGCGCGTGCGGGATATCCGGATCGAGCTCGGACTGTGATGCGTCCGGTGCATCGTGCACCTCGGCATTCGGAGACTGCAGTTGATAGTATATCGGCTCACGTGTCGTCTGTATACGGAGAGCGGAGGCTGACGGAATGGCGAATACGACGGTAGCCTGGGATGAGCGCGAGTTCGAGCGACTCTACACGTTGATCCGAGATCTCGCTGCGCTCGATGGCGTCGCTGGACACGAGCAACCGGTCGTCAAACGGTTGTGCGAGTTGCTGCGCCCTGTGGCGGACACAGTGGAGGTCGACTCGTTCGGGAACCTGTATGCGAGCCTGGCATCGCCGGTCGAGCGGCCTGTGCTGATGATCTCGGCACACTCGGACGAAATCGGGCTGCTCGTCAAGGGGATCGAGCCGAACGGCTTCTTGCGCGTCGAGAAGCTCGGCGGAGTGATCGATAGTCTCCTGCCGGGACGGCACGTGCGCGTGCGCGGCTATCGGGGTGTGATCGGAGTGCGGCCAGGACACCTGATGACGAATGAAGAGCAACGCACCGTCCCGCCGGTGCGGGAGCTCTACGTCGACCTCGGTTTCGACTCGGCTGAGGAGGTCGCTGCACTCGGTATCCGTGTCGGTGATCCGGTCGCCTACGAAGAACCGGTCGAGCGGCTCGCCAATCCGCGTCGGATCAGTGGGAAGGCGCTCGACAATCGCGTCTCCTGTGCTTTGCTGGTGGCGCTGGCCGAGCGGCTGCGCGGTGCTGATCTCCGCTGCCGGCCCGTGCTCGTCGTTACCGTGCAGGAGGAGGTCGGCTTGCGTGGTGCGCAGATCGCTACCGTCCGACTCTCACCCGACGCTGCGCTCGTCGTCGATACCGTTCCCGCCGGCGGAACGCCGGACACCGACCTCGTGCGTGATCTCGGTATCCGCATCGGCGGTGGGCCGGTCTTGGCACTGGCGAGTGGGATGGGCGGTACGCGTGGGCATCTCGCCCATCCTGGCATGCGCGATTTTCTCCTGCGTGTCGCTGCAGACCATGGGATACCGGTCCAGTGCGCTCTCTTCCCGCGCAGCACGTCCGATCTCGCGGCTGTCCACCTGCAACAGGGCGGCATTCCGTCGATGGTGGTCAACATACCGCGCCGGTATGCCCATAGTCCGGTCGAGACACTCGATCTCGACGATGTGATCGCGACGCTCCAGCTTCTCGAGGCAGCTGTCCGCTCCTTCCACAGCGGGGTCAACTTCGATTTCTTGGCTGGTTCCCGTTACGACGGGTGAGCTTTCCGTCTTTGCGCCCGTTCGTAGGCGAGGCGCAGGCCGTGTAAGGTGAGGTCCGGCTCGATGGCGCGGAACTCGGGAACGAGCGGCGCGACCAGCGGAGCGAGTCCGCCTGTCGCGATGACCGGCGCTGGCTGGCCCAGTTCCTCCTGGATGCGACGGATGAGCCCGCGGACGAGTTCGGCGTACCCGATGACGGTGCCGGCTTGCAGACTTTCGCGCGTGTTCCGACCGATGGTACGTGTGGGCGCTTCGAGCGCGACCGTGTACAGCCGGGCGGCCCGCTGCGTGAGTGCCTCGAAGGCGACGACAATGCCTGGAGCGATCGCCCCGCCGACGTATGCACCTGTCGGGTCGACGACGTCGAACGTCGTACCCGTTCCAAAATCGACGACGATCACTGGTGCGCCGTAGGCCTCCACAGCAGCGAGTGCGTTACAGATGCGGTCAGCTCCGACTTCAGCCGGGTAGTCGACCTGGAGTGCAAGGCCCACGTCCAGTGCACCGTTGACGACGAACGGTTCGCGTTGCAGTCGCTGGAGTGCTAGCTCGCTGAACACAGCAGTGAGGCTGGGGACGACGCTGGCGATCGCGATCGCCTCGACTGCGTCGAGGCAGAGCCCCTCGCTCTGACTGAGTGTGACCAACTGCACCCACCACTCGTCCGGCATGCGATGACGCGCGGTCGTGAGTCTCCAACGGGTCCGCAGGTGAGTTCCCGCGAAGAGACCGATCACCACGTTCGTGTTTCCGATGTCGACAGCGAGTAACATCGCGCGTACCCTTTCCACGGAACGACCGAGAGGAACCGACCAGAGAGACCCGTTGCTTGCCTGGCAAGTCTGGAACAGGACTGCCGATCGCGCAATGGAGCGCGAGGCTCGACGGAGAGCGAGGGAGAGCGATGACGACGGTGCGGTCACCCCTCGAGGGTGAGGGGAGCAGCGTTCCGCGTGCGGAACCGATCGACGGGTTACGCCACGAAGTCAACCTGCTCGGGACCCTTCTCGGCGACGTGCTACGCGAGCAGGGGGGTGACCACCTGTATGATCTCGTGGAGCGGGCGCGTCGCGAGACGATCGCGGGACGCACACAGGGGGACGTGCACGCGCGGTTACCTCGGCTGCTCGCCTGGTTTTCCGAGCTCCCTGACGAAGACCTCTTCGGCTTGGTCCGGGCGTTCGGCATCTACTTCCACCTCATCAATCTGGCGGAGCAACACCACCGCGTACGCACGCTGCGCCAGCGCGAAACGGTGGAGCCGGCGCTCCACGAGTCGTTGGAAGCAGCGTTTCTCTCCCTGCGCGAGCGCGGGGTACCACCGCAGGCGGTTGCCGAGGTGCTCGGCGAAACGTTGGTGTTTCCGGTCTTCACGGCTCATCCGTCGGAACCGCGTCGCCGCACCGTGCTCCAACGGCTGGCCGAGTTGGCCGAGTCGATCCAGCAACTGGACGACAGCCGCCTCTCCCCACGCGAACGGGACTGGCTACTCGACCGTCTCCGGGAAGACATCACGCTCCTCTGGCAGACGGCAGAGACGCGCGTCGCTCGGCCGACGCCGCTGGACGAAGTTCGAAGCACTATCGCGATGCTCGTCGGACCGGTCTACGAGGTGATCCCGACTCTGCGTCGTGCATTGCGCCGAGCGCTCGCGCGCGCATACCCTGAACTTGCCGATCGTGACTGGCCAGTGCCGGTGCGACTGGGAACGTGGGTCGGGGGCGACCGTGACGGTAACCCGAGCGTGACACCGGCCGTGACGGAAGCGACCGCGCGTCTCCTCCGCCAGGCGATCCTTCGGCGGTATCGAGAAGAGGTGGTAACGCTGCGCCGCGCCCTCAGCGTGTCGGCTCGCCTCCGGCCAGTGAGCCGAACGTTGCTCGATGTAATCGATCGGGAGCGCGAGTCGCTCGGCCTCGCGCCGGTGCGGGCCTGGTCGGACGAGCCGTATCGCCGCATGCTCGGTATCGTCGAGGAACGGTTGCGCCGGGCCGAGGATGGCGAGTTCGGGGGGTATTTCACGCCGGACGAGTTTTTGGGGCACCTACGTTTGATCGCAGACTCGCTGCGAGCGGAGGCGGGGGAGCGGATCGCGGCGGGGCGCGTGGCTGACCTGATCGAACGTGCTCGGGTGTTCGGCTTCCACCTCGCGGAACTCGAGGTGCGTCAAGACGCCGCCCGACATCGTGATGCTCTGGCCGAACTCTTCGCGCTCGTCGGAGTGCCGGACTATACTGGGTTATCTTCCCATGGCCGCGAGCAGCTCGTCCTCGAGCGTTGGGCAACCGGGGCGTTCGGGGCGCCGCGGGGAGCGCTCAGTCCGGAGACGCGAGAAGTGTTGGATACCTTCGAGGCGATCGCGCGGATCCAACGCTTCAACGGAGAACGGGCGTGTCATACCGTCATCGTTTCGATGACCTCGGAGACAGCGGATATCCTGGGGACGTTGCTCCTGGCGCGCGAGGCAGGTCTGACCGGGGGTAGAGGCGAGCGTGTGTGGAGCCGCATCGACGTGGTCCCGCTGTTCGAGCAGATCGCGGAACTCGATCGCTGCGGCGAGATCCTCGGACGCGTGCTCGCGCTTCCTGCCTACCGGCAGGTCGTGGCCTCGCGCGGGGACATACAGGAAGTCATGGTCGGATACTCGGACAGCAACAAGGACGGTGGGTACGTTTCGGCAAACTGGCGGATCTACCGCGCGCAGCAGAAGCTCTTCGCGAGCGCGTCACGCTTCGGCGTCCGTCTGCGGATCTTCCACGGTCGCGGCGGAGCGATCGGCCGTGGGGGTGGCCCGATGGGGCGCGCGATCCGGGCGCGCCCCGGGGCAGCCCGTACTCCTGTGCTCAAAGTCACGGAACAGGGAGAGGTGATCTTCGCACGGTACAGCAATCCAGCGATCGCTCTACGGCATTGGGAGCAGATGTTGTATGCGCTCCTCATCTCGACGCTCGGGGAGCCAGAGCCGGTCGTTCCGCCGCTCTGGAGCGAGACGATGGATCGTCTCGCCGAGTGGGCGCAGCGAGAGTACGAAGATCTCGTCAAGCGTGTGCCCGGGTTCGTTCGGTATTTCACCGCGGCGACGCCGTTTCCCGAGTTGGCGACGCTGAACTTAGCGTCGCGACCGGTCGCTCGGCGTGCGACGTCTCCGGAGGGTGTCCGTTTCGAGGATCTGCGTGCGATCCCTTGGGTGTTCAGCTGGACGCAGAGTCGCGTCAACTTGCCCGGATGGTACGGGCTCGGGGCGGCGCTGGAGAAGGCCATGCAGGAGGGGCGAACGGCTGTGCTCCACGAGATGTACCAGCAGTGGCCGTTCTTCACGACGTTGATCGACAACGCGCAGATCAGTCTGGCCACCGCAGATCTCGCCGTCGCTTCGCTGTACGCGGAGCTCGCGGACATGCCCGAGGTGTTCGAGCGGATCGCTGCGGAATACGTGCGGACGGTACACGCGGTGTTAGTCGTCTCGAACCAGCGAGAACTGCTCGCGCGATCACCGGTACTGGCGAGGTTGGTGAAGTTGCGCAACCCGTACGTCGACGTCCTGCATGTCGCGCAGCTCGAACTCCTGCGCCGCTACCGAGGATTGCCCGAAGAGAACCAGGAAAGGCGAGCGCGCCTGTTGGATGCGATACACCACAGTATCAACGCGATCGCTGCAGGGCTCCAGACGACTGGGTGAGCGGCTCGGGCGGGTTCTCGAGGAGACGCTGAAGTTCTTCCCGGACATGGGAGTCCGTTTCGCGGTGCAGTGCACGCTCGAGCACTGGAGCGCTCGCGTGGTAGTCGATGCGGGCCATAGCCCAGGCAGCGTGGCTGCGGACCAGCGGCTGATCGTGTGCGAGCACTGCCTCTTCGAGCTCAGCCAGATGCCGAACGTCGCCAACGTTCCCGAGGGCGACGGCCGCATTCCGTGCGAGCCCAACGCGCTTTGCCCGCAGCACCGGTCGCCGGCGATAGACGAGTCGAAACTCCTCCTCGCTCATTCGGAGCAACCAGTCGAGGGCCGGGAAGCAGTGCTCGATCCGCTCCGGTCGCACGACTGGGTCGTCGGCCGGTTCGGCTGCTTTGGTGTAGGGACAGACTTCCTGGCAGATATCGCAGCCGAAGACCCAGTTTCCCATCAGCGGTCGGAGCTCCCAGGGGATCGGTCCGCGGTGCTCGATCGTGAGGTACGAGATGCAGCGCGGAGCGTAGAGCTGGTAGGGAGCGACGAGCGCGCCGGTCGGACACGCGTCGAGACACCTTCGACAGCGACCGCAGCGAGGTCGAAGTGGCTGATCCGGCTCGAGGTCGATGTCGAGCAGGAGCTCACCGAGCAGCACCCACGAGCCGTGTCGCGGGACGAGCAGCATCGTGTTTTTTCCCTGCCAGCCCAGTCCGGCCCGAGCGGCGACTTCGCGGTCGACGATACGGGCTGTATCGACCAGAAAACGCGCCTCGATCGTCCGACCCACGCGGGCTTGGAGGAGAGCGTGGAGCTGTTCCATACGCTCGCGGAGCACGCGGTGGTAGTCGATACCCCAGGCGTAGCGGGCGATGCGGCCACGAACGATGCCGTCCGCTGGAGGTTGGATGTCGGGGAGCCAGTACGGGAGGGCGACGGCGACGATACTGCGTGCTGTGGGGTGGAGGCGACGCGGGTCTGCGGCGATCTCGGCTCGCTGCTCGTCGAACCAGTCCATGCCGCGGAGAAAGCCTGCGCGGATGCGCTCTCGAAGGAGTTCAGCGAGGTCGGGGAAGGGCTGCGGAGTAGTGACGGCCACCAACGAAAGGCCTGCCTGGGCAGAGAGTCGCCGAAGCTCTTCCTTGCTCAGTTGCATGGCGCGTTGGCCTCTGCTAAGAAGCGTTCGACTTCCTCGCGCGTCGGCAGCGCGCTCCGTGCGCCGACGTCGCGGGTCGCCAAGGCACCGACTGCATTGGCGAAGCGTGCCATGTCCTGGAGGGGGAGGCGGGCGAGTGCGGCAGCGATGAGCCCAGCGGCGAAGGCATCCCCTGCCCCGGTCGGGTCGACCGCCGCGATCGGAAAGGCAGCATACTCGACCCGCTCCTCGAGTGTCATGAGGATGCATCCTGCTGCGCCCCGGGTCACCGCGACGAGGCGTGTCGCTCCGAGCGGCATCCACCGTCGCATGGTGTCGAGAGCGTCCTCCAGCGTGCCGCATGCAGTGAGGCGACACAGTTCCTCTGTGCCGCCGACCAGGATGTCGTGGCGGATCGCCAGTTGCAGTGCTACCTCGGACGGGAGTGTCGCTAGGTGAGTCAGCGGTCCGACCAGTTGCACCCGCGGAGCGATGTGGGCTGGCAGGTCCAACAGAAAACGTCGGAGGTCAGCATCTTCTACGTCCAGGACGACGATACGGGCCTGAAAGACTCGGTCGAGCGGCAAGAGATCGCCGCGCCGCAGGCGTGCGCCGGGAGACCACAGGATCGTTCGTTCCGGTCCAGGTGTGACCAGGATCGTGCAGCGATCGGTCGGTGTCCCGGGAGGCTGCGGCACGAGGTGGAGATCCACGTCTTCTCGCGACAACTCCTCGAGGAGTTGCCGACCGTATCGGTCATCACCGAGTGCGGTCACGAGCAATGGCCTCACACCGAGGCGCGCGAGTGCGACGGCGAGGTTTGCGGCGGTACCACCGCCGGCCTCGACGCGACGTCGCGCGACGGTCGTCGAGCCGGCGGCAGGGAATGCGTCGAGGATCAACAGTTCGTCCCAGGAGGTCGTTCCCAGGACGGCGACGGCTTCGCGTCGCTCCGTAGCCGTCCTGTGCGACATGGTGCTGACCCCGACCTTATGCTCCCACGATGGGGATACTGATCTCGCGCCGAGAGCGCTGGTCGGTTCCGGCCCGGCGCTCGGCGAGGATCGACTCGATCTCCGCCTTGAGTGCCGGAACGATCTCGTGCTCCTCTACGCGCCGGACGATCTTCCCTTTACGGAAGATGACCCCTTTTCCGCGACCGGCTGCGACACCGACGTCGGAGTCGCGGGCCTCGCCCGGGCCATTGACCACGCAACCCATCACCGCGACCTTGATCGGCTCCTTGATCGTCCGAAGATACTCGTCGATTTCGTTCGCGAGCCGGAAGAGATCGACCTCCACGCGACCGCAGGTCGGGCAGGCGACGAGGGTCGCGCCGCGCTCGCGCACCCCGAGGCTCTTGAGGATCTCGTAGGCGACCCACACTTCCTCGACGGGGTCGGTCGTCAGGGAGACACGGATCGTGTCGCCGATTCCCTCGTGCAACAGTGTGCCGATACCGATCGCCGAGCGGATGGCTCCCGCCTTCGGGGTACCCGCCTCGGTGACGCCGAGGTGCAGCGGGTAGTCGTTGAGCTTCGCCATACGGCGATAGGCTTCGATCATCACCGGGACCTCGAAAGCCTTCAGCGAGATGACGATGTCGCCGAAGTCGAGATCCTCGAGGATCTTCACGTGGTGCAGTGCTGTCCGCACCATGTGCTCGGCGATCAACTCGGTTTGTGTCGCACCTTGGGCGGCCATTTCGTCGACGAACTCGCGTGTCATCGGTGGGAGCGAGCCGAAGTTGACGCCGATGCGGATCGGGACACCGCGCTCCTTCGCCTTCTTGACGACTTCCCGGACCTCTTCCGGCTTGCGGATGTTCCCCGGGTTCAGGCGCAGTTTATGCACACCC
>JBEPZP010000102.1:0-8332 GCA_041640735.1 Thermomicrobium sp. | reverse complement strand
TGCTTGACGAGTTGCATGGAGCCATGCTAGCATGGTTGCGTGACGATCGTGCTGGAGGAGACCGATGGACATTCTGCTACCGTATCGGACGGATCCGCGCTTGCTGTTCCAAGTGCTGGAGTACGCGAAAGGTCGCGGCGTCGATCGGAGCGTGCTGGAGGCTCGTCTGGGGGGTGGCGAGCCGCTGCGGGAGACACTCAATGCCCTCGAGCAACTGGGCTTGATCGAGCGCGACGATGCCGAAATCCGCTTGACCGAGCTGGGCAGGCGTCTGGCCTATGCCACCGATGCGACCGAGCGCCGACGGGAGTTGGCCCGCGTCGTGCTGAGTTACCCCCCGTACGCTGGTGCGATCGAGCGAGCGCTCCGCGAGGGGCTCGCGGTGATCGACGGACCCTGGGTGGAGCGGGTGTGGCAGGTGGAGATGCGTCTCGGTCAACCGCGCAATCGGGTCGAGGAGGCGCGCACCTTCTTCTTCAAGTTGGCGGAGGAAGCTGGCTTGGGTGTCTTCCGGCGCGGCGTGCGCGGGCAGCCGTCACGGCTCATCCTCGCGCCCGATATCGAGGAACAGGTGCGCGCTCTGCGCCCGCTCCTGGCGCAACCGGAACCGGTGCGGGGTGCAGACAGCGCTGCCAGTGCTGCAGCACCCGAGCTCGAAAGCGTGACGGCGACGGCCGAACCGCAGGCGAGCCCCGTAGCGGTCCGGCGGCGAACGCTCGAAGGGGAGCGTCACCTCGCTGTCTCCGTGACGGTGACGGTCGATCTGACGGCTTGGGACTTGGCCAAGATCGAGGCGTTCTTCCGGTTGTTGGGGGTTCTGGGAGATGTGGGTGAGGGAGGACGTCCGGAGGGGTGAGCGCCGAGAGCAAGGGCCTGTTGCGAGTGGCATACCTTCCGCCGATCCTGAGCGTTTCCTCGCAGCGCACCGTCCGGACCGGTGTCGCGTGGGCGCTGCCGTGCAGCGGCGCACACGTGGCGGTCAGCGGTCGGTTTCGCCGCGGGTGACAGCGGACCCCGGATTCCGCTCGGTGCAGGTAGCACGACGAGCCCTGAGTGGTCAGGTCGTTCCGGCAGCGTTCAGTCTCTGCGCCTGCGGCAAACGCGCCGATGTGCTGCCCGCGGCACGGGCGAGCCTGTGGAGAGCACGCGTGCACAACCGGTTCGGATCAGGCGCGCCTGCACAGTGGCATCGCACCTCGCTGTGCACGAGGCGGCGCACGGACACCGCGCCGTCACCTGCACGGCACGCGACGACCTCCGTCTTGTCGGGGTCGGGCGTGCCCGACCCGCCGGCCCGCGAGGGCCGGGAATCACCTCGCCGACGCACATATCACCCGCACGGTGTCGTGTACGTCGTCGCATCGTCGGATCGGTGGCCCGGGCCGCCCCTGTCCGAGCGGTTCGGGGCGTGGCACGCCGCGCCCTGACACGAATGGTCCATGGCAGGTCGACCTGGCCGAGCGCCCGTGCGCCGGACTCTCGTCGACCCGGTGTGGGGTCATCCCCGTCTTGTCGGGGTCGGGCGTGCCCGACCCGCCGGCCTGCAGGGCCGGTCATTCGCACCCCACAGCCCCGGCCACGCACGTCGTGCCGTGTACCCGATCGATCCTGTAAGCAAGGTCGCTGCCCCATCACGGTGATCCCCCGCGCCGCGCCCCGATACGACCGCGGATGCCGCAGCCCTGGTCCTACGCCTCCGCGCACCACGGCCACCTGCACGCGTCACCGATGCACACCCTGTGTCGGGGTCGGGCGTGCCCGACCCGATCTGGCCCGCCAGGGCCGGGGATGCGCCACCTGCACCGACGTGCAGTGTATGCCCACGGGTGGCCCAGGATACCGTCCTCGTCGCGGTTGGCACTGATGCCCGGGTGATCCACGCACCACCGGCGCGGCGGGCGCGGCATGCCGCGTCCCCACACAGCAATGGGCATCCGCCCTCCAGCACCCGGGGGCCTGGCCGGGTGCCGTGCCGCAGCTCGTGCGGCCGGGTCAACCCCGTTGCGTCTGCGCGGGCGTGCCTGACCCGGGGCGTCCCGCAAAGGCCGGGCATCGCCACCTCGATAAACGTGTCACGCGCACGATGCTGTACCAGTGGTCGAGGGATCCGTGAACGTGGGGCATCCGCCACGGTCGCGTATATGACCGCCCCTGTCCGAGCGGTTCGGGCGCGGCACGCGGCGCCCCGACACGACGACCGCGGATGCCGCAGCCCTGGTCCTACGCCTCCGCGCACCACGGTCACCTGCACGCGGTACCCACGCACGTCGTGTGTAGCGGTCAGGCGTGCCTGATCCGGGCGGGCCTGCCAGGGCCCGGATCGGAACCACCGTCCCTCACCTTCAGCCGGCGCACGCGCTTTCTACCCTCGTACAAGGAGTGACGGCGCGGAACCCGCGTTGGGGCCGGGCACACCCGGCCCCAACGGTCCGGAGCACCGGGCAGACGCCGCGCGCGGTAGCTTCTCTGGTGGGTGATCGCCCATCGCTCAGGCACAACAGGAGAGGTGCATCAGATCGGTGGATGCTGCCAGCGCGGCCAAGCGCAATCCCTCGGCCGTCGTGAGGTACGGCGCCAGGTGGTCGCGGAGATCGGCGAGGGTGAGACCGTGTGCCACTGCCAGCGTTGCCGCCTCGATCAGTTCGCCGGCGGCACTGGCCACCGCCTGGACCCCGATCACCCGCTCCGTGCGCGCGTCGGCGACCACGAGGACACCGCCGACGTGCTGCAGGTTGACCCGCTCGCGCGCGATCGTCGCCGCTGGGGCGAAACCGGTCACAATGGTGTGGCCCTCAGCCGCTGCCTGGTATGGCGAAGCGCCGACCGTCGCGACCTGGGGGTCGGTGAAGATAACGGCGGGGACAGCGCGGAGGTCGAGCGCGCGGCGCTCCCCGAGCAAGGCGTTCCGCGCAGCCAACCGCCCGGCTGCGGCCGCCACCGCGACGAACTGGGGTGTCAGTGCCACGTCACCGGCAGCGAAGACACGCGGGTTCGTCGTCGCGAGGGTCGCGTCGATGAGGGGGGCGCCGCGCGCGTCGGTCGCGATGCCGGCTGCCGCTAGAGCCAGGTCTTCGGTGTTCGGCGAGCGACCGGTGGCGACGAGCAACGCTTCGGCTTCCAACCTCTCGTCGTGACCAGCGCGCTGGACGACGAGGCGTACACCGCCCGCCGTCCGCTCGATTCGCTGCACGGTCGCGCCGAGTGCAAAGCGCATCCCTTCCTGTTCCAGAGCCCTCTGCAGATCGGCTGCCAGCGGTTCCGCGAGGTCAGGAAGCAGGCGCGGGCGCCGCTGGACGAGGGTGACCGCGGAGCCGAGTCGTTGGAACGCTTGCCCGAGTTCCAGCGCCACATACCCGGCGCCGAGCACGAGGAGCGACGCTGGTGCGCGCTCGAGGTCGAGGGCAGTAGTGCTCGTCAGATAGGGGGCGCTCGCCAGGCCGGGGATGTCGGGCACGGTCGGCCGCGCTCCCGTGGCGAGCACGACGGCGCGAGCCCGCAGGCGTCGGTCGTCGACGGCGACCGTTTCCGCGTCGAGGAAACGCGCCGTGCCGCGGAGGAGTTCCCAGCCGTAGTAGGCGACGAGGTCCTCGTACTTTTCGCGGCGTAGGGCGGCTACGAGTTCCCGCTGCTGCTGGCGGAGCGCGTGGAGGTCGAGTCCAGTGAGGCGAGTCTGGATGCCGCGATAGGGAGGGTGTGCAGCCAGGTGCGCGACTTCCGCAGCACGCAGGAAAAACTTGCTGGGGATACAGCCCACATTGACGCAGGTTCCGCCGAGCGCCCCGCGCTCGACCATGATCACGCGGGCGCCGAGGAGCGTCGCCTCGATCGCGGCCGCGAAACCGGCACTGCCTCCGCCGACGACGATGAGGTCGGCGTCGAAGGGACCGTACTCGCGGATCCAGCCTGGCGCGACCTTCCCCCGGTCGCTCGTTTCGCTCGGCACGGAGCAGTACGCGTCGTCTTCCGGCCGTGGCGGCGGGCCATCCGATCGGGTCTCAGAGGGGGACTCTTCCGGTGCGCAGCAGTGTCGAGTCGCCTCGCGAGCCGGTGCTGGTGAGGTGGTCCGGCGTTCGGCCATCGCGGGTACCTCCTCCCGGTAGGCGCACGGTGGCTCGCCGTCGGGTTCGGCCACGAGTGAAGTGTTTCGTATGGGTGCATCGCTCGCAACGCCGCTTTCCTCCTAATGCTGACGGCGTAGTCGGTCACCGACGGTACTCTAACACTTGCGACAAATCGTATGCGAACTGCGCCCCGGGGTGCCTGGGTGCCGGGCCTGCGAGGCTGTCGCTCTCTCGAGCGAGAGTGCCCGCCGCGGCGATCTCGGTTATCCTTCCCCGAAGAGATGTCGAGTCGGTGCCGCCGGAAGCGAAGGGTGGAGCGCATGGGACGGCGAGCACGTTGGATCAGCTGGTTGGCCTGGGCGAACGCCGTGGCGATGGGACTGGTGCTGCTCCTCGGTGCCACCGTCACGGCGACCGGTTCCGGATTCGGGTGCGGTGAGTCGTGGCCGCTCTGCCATGGACGGCTCCTGCCGCCGCTGACGATGGAGGGAATCATCGAGTACAGCCATCGCCTGGCGACGCTCGTGAGTGGGCTCGTCCTGGTCGCCTTGCTGGTGCTGGTGGCCCTGGAGCGGCGACAGGTCTTCGCCCGCTGGGAAACGCGGATCGTCGCCGGTCTACTCGTGGTCACGCTACTGCTCCAGTCGGCGCTCGGCGCGGCAGCCGTCCTCGCACCGCGGCATCCGCTCGTGATGGCTGTCCACTTCGGCGTGTCGCTCACGGTCTTCGCGAGTGCGCTTCTCCTGGCGCTGGTGCTGACCCGCGCCGAGGCGCTCTACCAGCGTCGCCGCACGGGGGTGCCGAGTTGGATCACCTGGAGCAGCTGGGGGCTCCTGTTCGGTACCTACGTCGTCGTGTACCTGGGTGCGTACGTTCGCCACTCCAATGCCAGCCTGGCTTGTCTCGACTGGCCGCTCTGTCAAGGACGGCTCTTCCCCGAACTCAGCGGCCCCACCGGTGTGGTCTTCGTGCATCGGCTCGGCGCGCTTCTGTTGACGGTGGCCCTCCTCGGACTCGTCTGGCGACTGTGGCGCGACGCGTTCGTCCGGAACGCGCGGCCCGACCTCGTCCGCTACGGGATGCTCGCGCTCGTCCTGCTGCTCGTCCAGTCGGCCACCGGCGCGTTCGTCGTCTTCAGCCGCATGAGTCTGGTGAGCGTCCTGTCCCACGCTGCAGTCGTGACGCTCCTGTTCGGAGTGTTGGCGGTGCTCGCGTACCAGTCGCTGCCCGCTCCGCTCGGGTTCGCGCGGCGGCACGCGCCGCTGCGTGAGCCGGTACAGCTTTCACGTTGACGAAAAGCGACGGAATCAGGAGGGGACTGTGACCGAAGAGGCGGATCATTCGACGGAGCAGTGGCCAGCCAACATCGTCGTCCGCGTGCGCGGACCGTTCTACGACGTGCTCACGCCCGAGGGGATCGTCCGGTGCGTCGTCCGCGGGGCCTTGAAGAAGGAGCGCCGGCGCGAGGACCTCGTCGTGGTCGGGGATCGGGTCGAGGTGCGGATCGTTGCGCCGGGTGAAGGGGTCATCGAGGCGGTCGCCCCGCGCCGGCGGGCGCTCGTCCGACGCGCGCGCGACCGCGAGGCGGCGCAGGTGATCGTGGCCAACCTCGACCAGCTGGTGGTCGTGATGGCCGCCGCGCAGCCCGAGTTGAGCCTCGGGATGCTGGACCGATTCCTAGTCGTCGCCGAGTCGCAGGAGCTCCCGACGGTGATCTGCCTGAACAAGGTTGATCTGGACCCGGAGGGACAGGCCCGGGCAGCGCTCGCCCCGTACCAGGCCATCGGTTACCCGGTGGTCGAGACGAGCGTGGTGACGGGTGCTGGACTGCGCGAGTTGTGGGGAGTGTTGGAGGGGAAGCTCTCGGCGCTCGCTGGCCCCTCGGGAGTGGGGAAGACGAGTCTCGTCAAAGCTTTCCGGCCCGAACTCGATCTGCGGATCGGTGCGGTGAGCGAGGCGACCGGGCGAGGCCGGCATACCACGACTGCGAGCGAACTCATCCAGCTCGACGAGCGTACGTTCCTCGTCGATACTCCCGGCATCGGCGTGCTCCACCTGTGGGCGATCCTCCCGGAGGAGCTGGGGAGGTGCTTCCGCGAGTTCCGTCCCTATCTGACTGCCTGTGCCTATCGTGACTGCCGGCATCTGGACGAACCGGACTGCGCTGTACGCGCGGCCGTGGAAGCGGGCGAGATCGACCGCGGGCGCTACGAGCGCTATCGCGCGATCTATCGCGACCTGGAGGAGGAAGCCGAGCGCTACGGGCGTTGGGAGATCGAGCGGTTGCGGCGCGGAAGGGGGACACGGTGAGTGCGGATCTGGTCGCTACAGTGCGCGCGGCGGTGGAGTCGACGCTGCGGGAGCAGCACGACGTGCTGCGGGAACTCGTCCGCGGACTTAACCCCGCCGTCCTCAACTGGTCGCCGGGGCCGGACATGAACTCGATCGCCGTCTTGGTCGGGCACCTCCTCGATGCCGAGCGGTACCTCGTCGCGGCGGCGCTGGGCGAAGTGGTGGAGCGCGATCGCGAGCGCTGGTTCCGGTACCAGGCGGAGAGCGACGCAGCGCTGCTCGAACTCATCGACCGCACCGAAGCGGAGACGCGCGAGCGTCTGTCGCGGGTCACTGCGGAGTCCTTGGTCACCGAGTTCTCACCGCCGAACGACCGGCTGGGCCGGCGCTACACCGGGGTCCGGTGGCTGCTCCATGCCGTCCAGCATAACCGCGAGCATATCGGGCAGGCCCTCTTGACGCGTCAACTCGCAGAGCAGCGCGGTATCGGCTGATCGGGAGGCCGAGCGATGTTGCCCTGGCTGCTGCGCCTTCTCGGTGTCGTGCTCGCACTCGGCCTCGTTGCGGCGCTCTTCGTCCTGGCCTTCCTGAAGGCGGGCATCCTCTGAGGCGGTGAGGGAGCGCGCTGGGGCACAGGTCGAGCGACCTGTGCCCCAGGCTGGTCAGCCGGCAGCCTGGCGGCCGTTGCTCGTGGCGACTGCCTCGCGGCTCGGCAGCTCGAGCTCGGCGCGGATCGCCTCCTCGAACTGCTCGAGGTGGCGGCGCATCGCCTCGCGAGCAGCGGCGGGGTCACCGGCCACGATCGCCGCGTAGATCTCCTCGTGTCCCTGGTGCGTGCGGGCGAGGCGCTCTGCCGAGCGGCTGGTCAGCAACCACCCGCTGAAGAGGACATCGCTCAGGGGGCGCCGGACGTCGCGCAGGAGCCGGTTGCCGGCCGCCTCGAAGAGCGCCTCGTGGAAGGCGACGTCCAGGTCGACGTACACCGAAGGATCGGAGACTGCCGCACGCATCCGCTCGAGCACCTCGCCGAGTCGTGCCACGTGCTCCGGTGTCCGGCGCTGGGCAGCGAGCTCGGCGGCGGCCAGCTCGAGGATCTTCCGGAGCTCCAGGATCTCTTCGAGCCGGCTCGGATCACGCTGCGAGCGGAGTTGCTCGAAGAGGACCATCGGGTCCAGCTGATCCCACTGCTCGGGCGGTTGGATCCACATCCCGCTCCCGTGGCGGACAGCCACCAGCCCCTTCTCAACGAGGATCCGAATCGCCTCGCGGATGACGATACGGCTCACGCCGAACTGGCGTGCCAACTCCGGTTCCGAGGGTAGTACCGTCCCTGGTGGGATCGCGCCGCTGACGATCTGCTTGAGGAGTTCTTCCACGACTCGCTGGTGGAGTCGTGCCTGCCTGATGGGCCTTCCCGTTACGTGTGCTGTTCTCGTCATCCTTCTCCCCTTCGTCCAACGACCAGCGAGATGATCGTTTCGCTCCTAAAGTGTACCGTGTTCAGTGTGGTGAACGCCGATACGGCGTCGCACCACAACGAAAGAGTGTGCCAATTTTTCGCCGTGCCGTGTGCCAGGAAGAGTCCGACTCCGTCTGTGCACAGTGCTGTTCTGGAGCGCACCGGTGGCGTGAACGGATGAGAACGCAGCCGAGCTTTCGCGTGCGCGTGGACTTAGCGACCGCGTTGGCGGGCGCTGACGGTATGGCCGAGCGCGACCGCGAGCGCCAGCCAACTGACGACGAGTGCAGCATCGGGGAGGACGGCGGGGAGCGCATAGGCCACGATGAGCAACGCCGCCGCGACCGCTGCCCCGCGCCAGCGGCGACCGAACAGACGACCGGCCACCAGTGCTGCCGCGACGAGGATGCTGGCGGTCACGACGGGTTCGCTCGTCGCCGCGATGTTCGGGTGCAGGTCCAGGCCGAGACGAGCCGGCGAAAGCGGACCGCGGAGGGCATCAGCGATCGCGAGGAGTCCC
>JBEPZP010000101.1:0-8356 GCA_041640735.1 Thermomicrobium sp. | reverse complement strand
GGTGACCTGTTCCTCGGAGGAGCACCGCTCCAGACCCTCAGGGGTGGAACGCTCTGGTAGTGAGGGGGACGAGAGCCCTTCCGCGGCCACCAGGTGCAGCTGTCCCGGCGCGGTGAGGCTCCAGATCCGCACGACCTCGGCCCCGGTCACCTGCCGGACGATCGAGACGACCTCGGTCCATGCCCGTGCGTCAGCTGGGGTGCGGGCGACGGCCCCGAGCAGCGCCTCGAGCCAAACGGGCACGAGCCGCTCGCTGGCTCCGCGCGACGAGGGTAGCGATTCAGCGTTGTGTCTCGTCAACCAGCGCAGACGCCCGTTACCCATAGCGACTCCTCGGGCGCGCCACCCTGCACTCGTCGAAACCTTCGACAGCGAAGGTCGGCTGGACGAGTATCATCGGTACCGATCCGTGAGGGAGAGTGGTCCCCGATCGGTCGCCGGAGCCGTACAGGTTCGGGAAGAGAGACGAAGCGGAGTCGTGTTGGGGCTCACCTTCCTGGGTACAGGAACGTCCAACGGGATACCAGTGATCGGCTGCCGGTGCCGTACCTGTACCTCGGTCGACCCACGCGACCGCCGGACGCGCTGCTCGGCGGTCGTCCATATCGGCAAGCACAACGTCTTGATCGACACAGCGCCGGAACTTCGTCTGCAGGCGCTGGACGTAGGACTGACCCGCGTCGACGCGGTGCTTTTCACTCACGCGCACGCTGACCACGTCGGAGGCTTCGACGACATCCGTCAATTCAACTACCTCCGCCAGGCGACGATACCCGTCTACGCTGACGCCGAGACAGCACAGGAGCTGAAAACGCGCTTCGGCTACGCCTTCAGTCATCCGCTCCCGTTCTACGGTGGCAAACCCGATATCGATCTCCACGTGTTCGACGGACCGTTCGAGCTGTTCGGCCACTGTGTCGTTCCTGTTCCGGTCCGCCACGGCGTCTGGACTGTCTACGGTTTCCGCATCGGTCCCCTGGCCTACGTGACCGACGCGAAAACGATCCCCGCATCGTCCCTGGAACTCCTCCGCGGCGTCGAGGTCCTCGTCCTCAACGCATTGCGCGACCGTCCCCATCCGACACACCTGAGTCTGGCCGAAGCGCTCGCGATTGTCGAGGAACTTCGGCCGCGTCGCACCTATTTGACTCATGTCAGCCATGAAGTGTTCCACGCCGACTGGAGCCTGCGACTGCCGAAGCACGTCGCACTCGCGTACGATGGACTGCGCGTATGGGTCTGAACCGGGAGAAGCGAACGATGGCGAGACTCGGTGCCGTCACGCTCGTGACGATTCTCGCATGCCTCACCGTGCCGCTCGTTCTCCGACCGTCGGCCCACGCCGAGTCGTCCCCGTTCGCCGACGCAGCCTTCGCTGCACGCTGGGAAACCGTCGATCGTCCGGTAGCCGCTGGGCTACTGCACCGGTCGTGGATTTGGGGTCCAGCACCCCTGACCGGTGGACTCGGCGAGCGCTACCAGGAGTCGCCGGATCGCGTGCGCCTGGTGCAGTACTTCGACAAGGGCCGCATGGAGCGCACGTACCCGGACGGCGATCCGAACGCGCCCTGGTTCGTGACCGGTGGTCTTCTGACCCGCGAGCTCGTGAGCGGCCGCATTCAGCTCGGTGATCAGCTCTTTCTCGATGCCGGCGAAGGTGCCCGCATCCCCGTCGCCGGCGACCCCGACAACCCGTTCCCCACCTACGCCGACCTCGCGGCTCTCGTCGATCGGGCGCAACCCGACCGCACAGGGCAGGCCGCTACGGCTGTCCTGACACCAGAGGGCTGGCGGGAGCGGCCCGAGGCTGCACAGGATCCCGGCGCACAGTTCGTCCGCTACATTTCCTATCCGGGCCCCTTCGGTGAGCCGGTCGGCTACAACATTCCCGAAGCCTTCTGGTCGTTCATGAACCAGCGCGGGCTGATCTGGCAGGACGGCAACCTCCGCGAGGCGACCCCGCTCTTCGACTGGCTCTTCGTCCTCGGCTACCCGATCGCTGATCCCTTTTGGGTGCAGGTGCGGGTGGGCGGCCAGCCGACATGGGTACTGGTACAGCCGTTCGAACGGCGGATCCTGACCTACACCCCGAGCAACCCTCCCGGCTGGCGTGTCGAAATGGGGAACATCGGTCAACACTACCTTCGCTGGCGCTACAACCACGCACCGCCGTCCCAGCCGCTCGGCGACCCGAGCCTGTACGGCCTGCGCACTGGGTCACGCGCGGTCTACGCCACGACGAGCCGGCAGGACGAGACCTGGACCGTTCTGGAGCCGCATACTACGTTCCTCACCGGGGCGACGCTCCTCGTACGGGAAGAACAGCGGGGTTCGAGTCGCTGGTACACCTACTGGACCGTCACGGAGCGCGGTTTGGCTCTCTGCGGGTGGGAGCGTTTCACCCGTGCCGGCACCTTCATCGAGACCGTCGTCTTCTGGCCGGCCCTGCATGTGGTCGGGACGAACGATCTCGTCGAAGGTAGACAATGGGAATCGACAGCGACATACCTGTCGACGCGTGTCAGTGGTCACCCGATCACGCTCCGCGTCTCGGTCGACGAACGAACGCTCGTCGGGACACCATACGGCGTCGTCCCGGCTTGGCGCCTGACGATCGACTCGAGCGACCCGCCGACGCTGGTTCTGCCGTATCTGGAGAGCACGCTCTGGTTCAGCCCGGGCCTCGGGATCGTCCAGTGGACGTCCGATCGCTACGCTGCACAGCTGCGCGAGTTCGCTACCTCGCCCTGATCGAAATGGAACCGTTCGACACGATCGTGCGTTAGACTCTTAGGAAGAGGTCGTCGCCCTGCGGCGCGACAGATGACAGGGTAGGGAAGGGGTCGCGGATGCCTCGCTCGCTGCAGCTCACCTTCACCGCGGTCGTCGCTTTGGCACTGTTCTTGGTAACGCTCGCGCCCGCGACCAGGAACGCGCACGCGGCGAACTGGCATGGTCTCGTCTTGTACTTTCCGCAGACGGGGCATCACCTGAGCGGAGACTTCCTGTGGGCATGGATCAGCAATGGCGGCTTGATGGTTTTCGGCTACCCGATCACAGAACCGTTCACCGAAGACGGGCTCGTCGTCCAGTATTTTGAGCGAGCACGCCTCGAGTATCATCCGCAGCATCGCGGGACGCGCTTCGTCGTCCTCGCCACCCTCCTCGGTAACTGGATCGCCGAGGGGCGACGCCATGAGCCAGCGTTCCGTCCGGTGCAGATCGATCCGCAAAGCGTGAACAACGACCCGCAGCGCCGCTACTTCCCCGAGACCGGTCACACCATCGCCTATGGATTCAAGGCCTACTGGGAAGCCCACGGCGGGCTCTACACGTTCGGTTATCCGATCTCGGAAGAGTTCACGGAGCGAAACCCCGATACCGGCGAGTACTACACGGTGCAGTACTTCGAACGAGCCCGTTTCGAATATCACCCCGAAAACAAGGGCACCCCCTTCGAGGTACTGCTCGGCCGGCTGGGCGTCCAGTACGCACAAGCGCGCGGCATCGATACCAGCCCGGTCCCCAAGCGCCCGGATGCGATCGAGGTGCCACCGCAGCTCCTGGATTACCGCTGGTCGCGCGCTGTCTCGACCGATGACGGAGCCATCTTCGGCAAAGTGACCGCCTCGACGCTCGCGATCCGGAGCGCCCCGAGCAACAGCGCCTCCATCGTTGCCTGGACCTATCGCCGCCACCCGGTAGCGATCCGCGGTTTGACTCTCGGGGAACCGGTAGAGGGCAATCCGGTCTGGTACGAACTGGGCGACGGACGGTACGTCGCAGCCGCCTGGGTCGAACCGCTCGTACCGGACATCCCACCCCAGCGGTTCGGCGGCCGCTGGGTCGACGTGAGTCTCAGCTCGTTCTATGCCGTAGCCTACGACGGTGACCGTCCGGTCTACGTCGCCATCATTACCGCCGGACGGGACGGCAAGACGCCGACTGGCGTCTACCGAATCTTCTACCGTGTGCGCAGCGAAACGATGGATGCGGCTACCGTCGGCATCCCGCGCGGCTCGCCCGGGTACTACTATCTGACGAACGTCGAGTTCACCCAGTATTTCAAGGCCGGCGGCTACGCCATCCACGGCAACTACTGGACACCACCGTCGCAGTTCGGTGGTTTCACCTCCAACGGGTGCGTCGGTCTCTTGAACCGCGATGCCGAGTGGTTCTGGAATTTCTTGAACATCGGGTCGGTCGTCAGCATCCACTACTGAGCTCGGGCGGAGCCGCACCGCCCCACACGACAGGCGCTCGCCGCGCGTGAACCGGCGCCCGCCCCGGTCGACGCACACCGCCTGACGCTACTCGCTGGATGGGACGAGCGATGGCGACCGCGATCTGGTGGATCCGCCGCGATGTACGCCTCTTCGACAACCAGGCGCTCGCGACGGCCCTGCGTTCGGCCAACGTGGTGTTGCCACTCTTTATCGTCGATCCCCGCTTGACGAGCGGGAGCACGGCGAGCCCACGCCGGAACGCCTTCCTCTTCGCCGCGCTGCGCGAGCTCGACCAGGAACTGCGCCGGCGCGGCAGTCGTCTCATCGTTCGATCCGGCGATCCCCGGGAGGTACTTCCCCGCGTGGTCGCCGAGTGCCAGGCGAGCATCGTCGTCGCAGAGGCGGACTACACTCCCTACGCGCGGCGACGCGATGGATCACTGATCCAACGCGTTCCCCTCCGCTTGACCTCTGGTCTCACTCTGACCGCCCCTGGGAGCTTGCGCACGGCAGACGGTCGACCGTTCACCGTCTTCAGCCACTTCGCCCGCGCATTCTGGACCCGAGCAGCCCAGCACCTGGGCCGGGCCTGGGTACCACCCGAGCGCCTCCCCCCAGCACCTGAGGTACCGAGCGAACCGATCCCGGATGCCCTGGCGTCGCTCCGTACACGCTGGGAACCCACCGAGCGAGCGGCACGAGCGGCTCTCGACCGTTTCCTCGACGGACCCATCGCTGCCTACGCTGGCCAGCGGAATCTTCTCGACGGCAGCGGAAGCTCCCAGCTCTCGCCGTACTTCCGCTTCGGACTCCTGAGCGTCCGCGAGGCCTGGAACCGCGCTGTCGAGTTGCTCCACGTGGCGGAAGCGGCCACTGGAGCCCGTGCCTGGCTGAACGAACTCCTGTGGCGCGAGTTCTACCAGCACCTTCTCGCCGCTTACCCGGAAAGCGTTCGGACCAGCTTGCGCCCGGCCTTCCGCACGGTCGAGTGGCCCGGGAACACCGCGGCCTTCGCTGCCTGGTGCGAGGGACACACGGGATATCCGGTCATCGATGTCGCGATGCGCCAGCTCGCCCAGGAAGGGTGGATGAGCAACCGCGCGCGGATGGTAGTGGCCAACTTCCTGAGCCGTATCCTCCTCGTCGACTGGCGGCGTGGCGAGCGCTGGTTCCGCCAGCATCTCATCGACGGTGACCTCGCGGCGAACGTCGGCGGCTGGCAGTGGTCAGCCGGCACGGGTACCGATGCAGCACCGTATTTCCGGATCTTCAACCCTACGCTGCAAGCAGCACAATTCGATCCAGCCGGGGACTGGATCCGGCTGTGGGTTCCGGAACTCGCGACGGTGCCGGTGCCGTACATCTTCCAACCCTGGACGATGCCTCCGGATCTCCAGCGGATGACCGGCTGTCGCATCGGTGTCACCTATCCGGCGCCGATCGTCGAGTACGAACCGGCCCGCCAGGCGGCGTTGGCCTGGTACCGCTCGGTGATCGGCCCTCAAGTTACCGAGGAAAAGCGAAGGACCGATCGATGACCCGCACACCGGAAGTCGTCGTCATCGGTGCAGGGGTGAGCGGCTTGGTCACCGCTGCTGCGCTGGCACATGCTGGCCTTTCGGTGACCGTTTTGGAAGCGCACATCTATCCGGGCGGCTGCGCAGCGACCTTCCGCCACCGTGGCCATTGGTTCGATGCCGGAGCGACGCTGGCTGCCGGCTTCGATGCGGACGGCGTGATGGACCGTGTCGGCCGCGCCACCGGCGTCACTGCCTGGCCGGTGCGCCGCTGTGAGCCAGCCATGGTCGTGCACCTCGACGACGGTTCCACCGCCGAACGACGAGGAGACGACACCCGTTGGGAGGTACTCGGGCGGCTGTTCCCGACGAGCGCTCGCTTCTGGCGCTGGCAGGAGGAGACAGCACGCTGGCTCTGGAACCTCGCGCTCGAGCTTCCCGAGTTGCATCCGCGCACACTCGGCGAACTGGGAGAACTCGTCGCGGCGGCGCTGCGGTGCGTGCGGCGCAGACCGCCGCCGCTGAGTCTCTGGCTCGATCTCTGGCAGCCGATCGATCGTCGCTTGCCTGCAGATCCTCGATTCCGCCGCTTCGTCGACGGCCAGCTCCTCATCGCCGCTCAAGCGACCTCCCGCGAGGTGTACAGCGCGTATGCCGCGGCGGCACTCGATCTCCCGAACCGCGGCGTCGTCGAAGTCGCTGGCGGTATCGGTAGCCTGAGCTGGGCGCTGGTCGACGCCATCGAGCGACACGGCGGCCGTGTCCTCTTCCGCCAGGAGGTCACACAGCTGCGAGCGATCGGCCGCAGGTGGCGGCTCTCTACCCGCCAGGGGCTCGAGTGCGAGGTCGACCTCGTGGTCGCCGCCGTCACCCCGTGGACGCTCGCCGGGATGCTCGAGACGCCCCCCAGCTGGCTACGACGCAAAACGAGCCGGCCACCTGACGGATGGGGTGCGTTCGTGCTCTACCTGAGTCTCGACAGCACTCTCGTTCCCGCAGAACTGCCGCTGCACCATCAGGTGTTGCGCGACGGTCGGCTGGCCGAGGGCTTTTCGGTCTTCGTTTCGCTGAGTCCTGCTTGGGACAGCTCGCGAGCCCCCACCGGCTACCGCGCAGCAACGCTGAGCACGCACACGCGCTGGCACCTGTGGTGGGAGGCGTTCCGTCGCGGGCCTGAGGAATACCGAGCGCTCGTCAGCGAGTACACCGATCGTGTCCTCGAAACTGCGCGGCGTGCGCTCCCCTGGCTCCCCAGTGCCCTCCGGTTCGTCGTCCCCGGTACGCCGCGCTCCTTCGCTCGCTACACCCGTCGTCCGTGGGGGTGGGTCGGCGGGTTCCCGCAGCGGCACCCTTTCATCGGGTGGCCGACGACGATCGCGCCGGGTCTGTGGCTGGTCGGTGACAGTGTCTTCCCCGGCCAGTCCATACCGGCCACGGCATTGAGCGGCCTACGGGTCGCTCGACGCATCGCGCGCACGCTGGGGACCGACCTCCGGATCGCACCGCACAGTCCTGTACTCGACGCCGGCGCAGTCCCACAGCGACTCCGGCTAGGACGGGGGGAGATCACCGCGTGAGGAGGAGCGGGCAAACCAGCGACGCTGCCTCAGTCGAAGACGCCCGAGCGGACCGCAGCGTCCAGGATCTGCCGGGCGATCGGTGCCGCGACGCGCGAACCTTCCCCACCGTGCTCGACCATGACGACGAGGACGAGTTGCGGGTCGTCGGCCGGGGCGAGGGCCACGAACCAGGCGTGAGGCGTCTCGCGTCCGGACTCCGCCGTCCCGGTCTTCCCCGCTACTGGCAGAGCGAAACCGAGAAACGCGCCGTAGGCCGTGCCATTCGGCCGGGCGACGACATCGCGCAAGGCCGAGCGGATGGCAGCGATATGGTCAGCCGAAACCGGGAGAGTCCCACGTTGGACCGGTGTGGTCGAGAGACGATCGCTGCCGTCGATCGCGACGACACGCTCCACCAGGTAGGGACGCCAGAGCGTGCCACCGTTCGTGAGCGCCGCGTAGGCATCAGCGACCTGCAGGGGCGTCGCTAGGAAAAAGCCCTGCCCGATCGAAAGGTTCACGGCATCGCCCCGCGCCCAATAGTCGCCGCGCTCGCGGAGCTTCCAGGCTGGGTCAGGGACCAGCCCAGCTGCCTCCGGTAGTTCGGCCAGCCCAGTTTGCGAACCGAAGCCGAACCCGCGGGCCATCTGGGGTAGGAGGTTCGGATCGCGCTCGTCCAGCCGGGCGCCGATCTGGAAGAACACCGTGTTGCAGGACTGGACGAGCGCGTCGTGCAGCGTCAGTTGGCCTTGGCCTTGCGGGTTCCAGTCGCGCCACACCACGGAGCTGCCAGGCAAGGTGAAGGTCGGCGGGCACTCGAACACGGTGCGGGCATCGAACCCGAGATACTCCAGACCGGCCGCCATGGTAACCACCTTGAAGGTCGAACCGGTCGGATACCCCACCTGGACAGCACGGTCGATCAGCGGTCGCTTCTCGGGGTCGTTCAGCGCCTGCCACTCCTCTGGTCGCAAGCCGAGGACGAAGCGGTTCGGATCGAAACTCGGGTTACTCACCAACGCCCGGATCGCACCCGACCGTGGATCGATGGCAA
>JBEPZP010000100.1:0-8365 GCA_041640735.1 Thermomicrobium sp. | reverse complement strand
GATCGGTTCCTCCTCCGGCTGGGGTGTGGCCTACGGTTTTCTGGCCACCGTACAGCAACTGCAGCCACTCGTCCACCGGCACGCCGCGCCGCCTTGAGCCGCGGACGACGGCCACCGGGACAGCCGCGCCTCTGGCGGAGAGACGAGACGCTCCTGCCTTCCGGAAAAAGAAGCGATCCACGCCATCGACTCCTTGCCGATGGCTTGCCGACTGCACGCCTCGTTTGGCCGAAAAAGCCGAGAGGAGCTCCTCACTGAGCTCCTCTTGCCCTCGGACGACGCGAGCAGTATAGTCTGGGTGAGCAGGACGTGTCAACGCGTCCGGTTCGGCTTCCCGGCGGGCGAGGGAGGACGGTACCGGAAACCGAGCAGGTCGAGAACGAGCGAGGAGCGACGGACTGGCCAACCTGGAATCGAGCCAGGTTGGCCGGGTCACTTTTTCCCCGGTGCGAGCGAGGAGGATGCGATGGTCGTCCGGATCCATATCGAGCGGAACTCGTACTTCGATTCGGTAGCCCTCATGGTCGTCGCGGCTGCCGCGAACCGGCGCGAGGGGGTCGACCTCGCCGCGCTAGTCATGGGGACGAGCGCGAACGTGGAGCTGCTCCGCGACTCCGGCGTGTGGGGCGATCGCCTCGAGCAGGTCGCCCCGAGTGACCTCATCATCGCCGTGCGGGCGCGCGACGAGGCCACGGCCGACGAGACGATCCGTTTCGCGCTCGACCAGCTGCGCAGCGCCACACCGGCGCCTGCGTCGGAGCAGGCGACGCTGGCACCGCGCACGCTGCGCACGGTGCTGCGAACCGCGCCTCAGGCGAACGTCGTCGCTATCTCCGTTCCCGGACCGTACGCACCGATCGAGGCAGAGGAAGCACTGCGCGCCGGCCGCCACGTTTTTCTCTTTAGCGACAACGTGCCCATCGAGGAAGAAATCCGCCTCAAGCGGCTCGCTCAGGAGCTCGGCCTGCTCCTCATGGGACCCGACTGCGGGACCGCCTGTATCGGTGGGCTCGGCCTCGGATTCATGAACGCTGTCCGGCGCGGCCCGATCGGCATCGTCGCCGCCGCCGGTACCGGGCTGCAACAGGTCGCCAGCCTCATCGATTGGTTCGGCAGCGGAATCAGCCACGGCATCGGGACAGGCGGACGCGACCTCGACCGGCGGGTCGGTGGACTGACGATGGCGGCTGGCATCGCTGCGTTGGCTACCGACCCAGCGACCGAAGTCATCGTGGTGATCTCCAAACCCCCTGCCCCCGAGGTCGCCGAGCGCATCCTCACCCAGGTCGCTACCTGCGGCAAACCGGCCGTCGCCTGCTTCGTCGGCGGAGCGGCCGGAACATGCGACGGTGTCCTGGTCACGCGCGACTTGACGGAGGCGGCACGCGCTGCGGTGCAACGCGCGACCGGCCGCCCGCTCGACGACATCGCGCTGCCGGCGCTCGAGGAGGCACGGGCTCGAGTGCTCGCAGAGCGCAACCAACGCGCACCGGGTCAGCTGTACCTGCGCGGTCTCTACAGCGGTGGCACGCTCTGCGACGAAGCGATGACGATCCTGACGCCGAAGATCGGCGCGATCCATTCCAACGTCCCCCTCAGCCCAGAACTGCGACTCACCGACCCGCGCACGAGCGTCGGGCACACCTTCGTCGACCTCGGCTCGGACGAGTTCACGGTCGGTCGTCCGCACCCGATGATCGATCAGACGCTGCGTATCGAGCGGCTCCAGCGCGAGGCGGCCGATCCGAGCGTCGCCGGCATCGTCATGGACGTCGTGCTCGGTTACGGTGCAGCCCCCGATCCGGCGGCGGAACTGGGGCCGGCGATCGAGGCAGCACGCGCGCAAGCGCGTGCAGGGGGTCGCGCGCTACCGGTGATCGTCGCGCTCATCGGCACGCGCGCGGACCCACAGGGGTACGACCGGCAACGCGAGCGCTTGGAGCAGGCCGGTGCCATCGTCGTACCGAGCAATGCGTTGGCCGCGGAACTCGCCGCGTACCTCGTCGCTTGAGTCGGAGGGAAGACGGAAGATGAGCGAGAAGATCCAAGAGCTGCTGCGAGGGACACCGGAAGTCGTCAACGTCGGCCTCGAGCTCTTCGCACGAGCCATACGCGAACAAGGAGGCGCGGTCCATTCGGTGGAATGGAAGCCACCGATGGTCGAGCCCGCTACTGCTGCACTTCCGCTGTTCAACGACCCTGCCATCGCTCAGGCCAACCAGGAGGCGGTCACCAGGATGATGCGCGCCCAGCCGGTGGTGATCGGCGTCGCCCGCGCCCGCGACGTCATCCCCGGCATGACCGAACGCACGTTTCTCCACGCCGGACCACCGATCGACTGGGCACACGCCTCCGGTCCGCTGCGCGGCGCGCTGATCGGCGCGATGCTCTTCGAGGGTTTCGCGGCCACGCCGGAAGAAGCGATCCGCAAGTTGGAGGCTGGCTTCGTCGAACTCGCCCCCAACCACGAGCACAGCGCGGTGGGGCCGATGGCCGGCGTGATCTCTCCCTCCATGCCTGTCTATATCGCGGTCAACGCCAACGGTGAGAACCGCGCCTACACGAACTTCAACGAAGGCATCGGCAAAGTGATGCGGATGGGCGCGTACGCTCCCGAAGTGATCGACCGCTTACGCTGGATCAGTTCAGTCCTGGCGCCATTGGTCGGCCGAGCGCTGGAGCGGAGCGGTGGTATCGACCTCCGGAACATCATCGCTCAAGCGCTGCAGATGGGCGACGAGTGCCACAACCGGAACAAAGCCGCTACCTCGCTCTTCTATCGCGAGATCGCACCCTACTTGGTGGAGTGCGACGCTCCCGCCTCCGACATCGCCGCTGTCCTGCGGTTCATCAACTCGAACGACCACTTCTTCGTCAATCTGGCCATGGTCGCGGCCAAGGTGATGGCCGACGCTGCCCACGGCATACCCGGCAGTTCGCTCGTCACGACGCTCTCCCGCAACGGGACCGAGTTCGGCATCCGCGTCTCCGGTCTCGGGGATCGCTGGTTCACCGGACCAGCCAATGTCCCGCGCGGTCTCTACTTCGCCGGGTTCGGTCCGGACGACGCTAACCCTGACATCGGCGACAGCGCGATCACCGAGACAGCCGGGTTCGGTGGCTTCGCCCTGGCTGGAGCCCCCGCGATCGTCCAGTTCATCGGGGGAACCCCGGCCGATGCCGTCCGGGCGACGCTGGAGATGTACGAAATCACGGTGGCGGAGCACGAGGTTTTCCGCATCCCCGCTCTCGATTTCCGCGGTACCCCCGTCGGAATCGACCTCCGCTCGGTCATCCGTACCGGGATCTTACCGGTCATCGATACCGGCATCGCGCACCGCGAACCGGGTATCGGTCAGGTCGGCGCCGGCATCGTCCGGCCACCGGAGCGGTGCTTCGTCGAAGCCTACCGCGCCTTCGAACGGCACTACCTCACCGCAGCCCGACCAGGTATGGAGGCAGCGGAAAGGACAGCGCAATGAGGCGCATCGTCGTTGCATTGGGCGGCAACGCGATCATTCAGGCCGGTCAGCGTGGCACAGCCGAGGAACAGCAAGCGAACGTCGACCTCACTTGCCGGCAACTCGCTGAGCTCGTCGTCGCTGGCTATGAACTCATCATCACGCACGGGAACGGACCACAGGTCGGCAACCTCTTGGTCAAGAACGAGCTCGCTCGCGAGGTGGTCCCGCCTGTCCCG
This sequence comes from Thermomicrobium sp., assembly GCA_041640735.1. Classification (GTDB taxonomy): domain Bacteria; phylum Chloroflexota; class Chloroflexia; order Thermomicrobiales; family Thermomicrobiaceae; genus Thermomicrobium. Next base: position 4,665 of record JBEPZP010000100.1, on the reverse strand, counting down.
CTCCACTGGTGCGTCGCTCAGACCCAAGCCACGATCGGATTCATGATCCAACAGGCGCTCGGTGCCGAGCTGCGTCAACGCGGTATCGACCGCGTCGTCGCTACCCTCGTGACCCGCACTGAGGTGAGCCCCGACGATCCGGCTTGGCAGGATCCGACCAAGCCGATCGGTCTGTACTACCCCGAAGAACGCGCCCGGGAGATCATGGCAGCGACCGGCCAGGTCTGGAAACCGCAGGGTTCGCGCGGTTGGCGGCGTGTCGTCCCATCGCCTGATCCGGTCGCGATCGTCGATCGCCCGGCGATCGAGCTGATGCTCGCCGCTGGAGCGATCGTCGTCGCCTGCGGTGGTGGCGGCATCCCGGTCGTCCGGCGGGCTGACGGCCGCTACGAGGGAGTCGAAGCGGTGGTGGACAAGGACCTGGCCGCCGCGCTGCTCGCCCACGAACTCGGCGCGGACGGCCTCCTCATCCTCACCGATGTCCCGTCCGTCATGCTCGACTATGGGAAACCGACTGCCCGACCGCTCCATCGGGTAACCGCCGACGAACTCCGTCGCTACCAGGCCGAAGGCCACTTCGCCTCGGGGAGCATGGGCCCCAAGGTCGAAGCAGCCATCCGCTTCGTGAGCGGCGGAACCGGACGCCGAGCCATCATCGCCGCGCTCGACCAGGCACGCGCTGCACTGGAGGGCCACGCCGGAACCCACGTGCTCGCAGCGTCCTGAGGCCGAGGAAGCAGCCTGACCGGAACCCGCGTACTTGCACTGCTGCGATCCACGGTACTGCGCGCCTAGTCCTGTCGTGCTCTCCGGGTTCAGATCGTGCATACCGATCTTCCCCCTCGGGAGGGTCGGTGTGCACGACGAACCACGAGTGGTCCTGAGACGACTACACCCGAGGCCCGTCGACGGACCGGGGACACTCCCCGTCCAGCACCTTGGGCGCGGTCGCCCGGGCCGTCGACTCGTGCGTTCGGCCTTGCGTGCCGCGATAGTGCCTGTCGTGGTGGTGACCGTCATCGCTTCCCTTGCGTTCAACTGGCAGGACCGCTCCGTTGGAGCCGAGGGGCCGCTCCTCCTCGCTCTCGTCCCGGACGTGGGCAGGCTCGCGACCGACGGGCGCGTCGTCGGCTACAGCCGACCAGCTGGGGAGGCCATGGAACTCGTCGTGCGCTCGCTCGTGACCGGAGAAGAGCTGGTCTTCGCGACCTCGCGCAGTATCGAAGCGGTGACGATCGCGAACGGTCTCGTCGCCTGGCAGGAACGGGACTGTCCCGACTGCCCAGGTCGTGTCCGCGTGCGCGGAGTCGACGCGAGAGAGGATCTGTTCGCAGCCACGACCAACGACGAGCGTCTTCCGCGCCTCGCCGATAACCGGATCGTCTGGGTGTCCAGATCCGGGCACGATCGTATCTACCTCGCCGACATCCGCCAGCGGCCCGTAGCGGTCACCATCGAGCACGTCGCGAGCGATCGGGTTGCGATCGAGTCCCTGACACTGGACGGTGGTTACCTCGCCTGGATCGAGGTCTTCCCAGACGGTGTCTGGCACCTTCGGCGACAAGCGCTTCTCGCACCGGACGGCGTCGAGACGCTGCTGGCAGGTCGTGGCGTACCTCCTGTGTTCCACCTCGCCGGGCCGGTTCTCGTCACCGCTGGGGAGCGCGTCGTCCTGCACGGTTTCCCTCAAGCCGCCACCCCGATCACCCTCGGCGCCATCGCCGACCCGCACCTTTTCGCGTGCGACGGACGCTACCTGTTTTGGCTCGATCCTGCCGCCCCAGGTCAGCCCGAGCCCGCGATCGTCGCGTTCGATCTCCTGAGCGGGAGTCGCTTCGTCGCCGTGCCGCGTAGCGCGGAGACCGTCGCGCTGGCCGCTGCTGGCGGCTGGCTGGTGTGGGCCAGCCGCGCTGGTGCCGAGACCGCTGTGTGGGCATCGCCGGTGCACGATCTTTTGCCGACCGCTCCCCGTCCTGCTTCGGCAGATGTCCCAGCCGGTTGGCGCTACTTTCCCCACACGCAGCACTATGCGGCGAACGGCTTTCTCGCCTTCTGGGAACGGTACGGTGGCCTGGAAGTCTTCGGGTACCCGCTCTCGGAAGAGTTCGACGAACTCGATCCTACCTCCGGACAGTTCCGCACTGTGCAGTACTTCGAACGGGCACGGTTCGCCTGGTCACCGGGTACTCCGGATGCACACGACGGTGTCGCGCTGGACAACCTGGGACTCGAGCTCGCCGAACGGCTCGCCCTCACCGAGACGCGGGCCTTTCGCCCCCAGCAACCAGCCGTTCAGGGGCACGGAGGGTGCCGCTGGTTTCCTGAAACCCAACACGCCGCCTGCGGCGGCTTTCTCGTCGCCTGGCTCGCCACCGGGGAGACGGTACGCTGGGCAACTGCATCGTCCGCCGAAGCGCGCGCGCTCGTCCTCAACGGACGCCCGATCGGTGAGCCTATGGCGTCGCCCGACGGGACGACCGTGCAGTACTTCGAGCGCGCGCGGCTCGAGTACCGTCAGTCGAGCGATGGCACGACGATCGTCGCGCGCGGACGGATCGGCGCTGAACTCTTGCAGATCCGCGGCTGGTAAGCGCTCAGTGCACCCCTCTGTCCGAACACAAGGGGACTCGCTCGTGGTCGATGACCTCGACCGTCCCCGCGTGGCGCGGCCAACGCCCTTGCCGATACCTAGCCTGAGCAGGCTTCACCTCGGGTGACAAGCGGCGAGTGACCCGTTATCCTCTGTACTGTCGACCGGTGCAGGGGAGGGAGCATACCGATGGTTTTCCAAGATCCGTATTTCCACGCTTTTCGAAGGCAGATGGCCGCCATGCCGTACGAAGAAGCTCGACGGCGGCTCACGACGCAGCTGCGCGATACCGCGCGCCGGCTGCCGCGGTCGCCGCACCTCCCGCCAGAGACAGTGGAAGAGCGTGAACGCTGGCTCTTCCAGGAGGGACTCGACCTCTATCTTCCGATCCTGCGCACGATCTACCGCTCGATCGCTCGCGAGGTCGCTGCCGGCCTCGTCGAACCGGACGAACTCGACGCCGAACAGCTCGCCTTCGCCACCTACCAGCGCGCAGCGGCCGAGCTTCGCACCCTACCCCAGCTCCCGCGTGACCGCTTCGCTTGGCTCAGGCACCTGGCCAAAGACACCGTCCACCGCGCAGCCCTGGAACGGCATGCGCAGCGTCATCGTGGTGAAACCCGAGTGCAGGAGACGGCGGCGCATCGGCCCGTGACGCAGCCGCTGCTCTCTCGCCTCGAGGCTGCCTTGACTGCCCCGGATCTGCCCTGGGCGGAAGAACTCCTGGAGGACGAGACGGCGCGACGACTCCTCGACTCCTGGCTCGATCGCTTGCCGGAACGGTGGCGCGAGATCTACCTCCTCTTCGCCTTGGATCGCTGGGACGACGAGCGGATCGCTGCCCAGACCGGTCTTCTCCCGGACGAGGTACGTGCCATCGTCCGCGCTACAGCACACTTCCTCCACGAGTGGCTCCACGAGATGGCTGGCGAGCCGTCCACCGAGGAGCAGCACCATGCGACGCAATGAGGAAGTCGCTCTGCTTCTGGAGAACATCGCTGAACTCTTGATGCTCAAGAACGAGAACCCCTACCGTATCCGCGCCTACACCGTTGCCGCGCAGAACATCCGAGACCTGGACGTGGACATCGAACAACTCGCGCGCGAGGGCAAGCTCGACGAGATTCCCGGCGTGGGTAAGGCGATCGCTGCGAAGATCGACGAGTATCTCCGCACGGGCAAGCTCGAGTACTACGAGCAACTCAAACGAGAAGTACCGATCCAGGCCGTCGATCTCCTCGAAGTACCGGGCATCGGCCCGGCCCGCGCGCATCTTCTGTACGAGCAGCTCGGTATCACGACGATCCAACAGCTCCTCGAGGCTGCCCAGAACCATAAGCTGTGCAAGCTCCCTGGCTTCGGTGAGAAGCTGGAGGAGCGAATCGCGCGCGAGGCAGCCCGGTTGATGCAACGGACCAAGCGTCTGTTGCTCGGCGTCGCCCTGCCAGTGGCGGAGGAAGTCGTGCGTGCCCTCCGGACCGTTCCCGCCGTCCGAGCGATCGATCCCGCCGGGAGCCTCCGACGCATGAAGGAAACCATCGGCGACATCGACATTTTGGTCGCGAGCGAGCGCCCACAGGAGGTCGTCGACGCCTTCGTCCATCTCCCCTTCGTCAAAGAAGTCCTCGCAGTCGGCCCGACACGCCCGTCGATCCTCACGCGCGAGGACCTCCAGGTCGATCTCCGCGTCGTCGAGCCGGAGCAGTACGGCTCGGCCCTGCTCTACTTCACCGGTTCCAAGGAACACAACATCGCCCTCCGATCCTTCGTACAGGATCGCGGTTGGAAACTCTCCGAATACGGCCTCTTCGATGCGGAAGGCCGCGTCATCGCCAGTCGAACCGAACAGGAGATCTATGCGGCCCTGGGGATGGACTGGATCCCTCCGGAACTCCGAGAAAATCGCGGCGAAATCCGCGCCGCACTCGAACACCGTCTGCCCCGCCTGGTCGAACTGTCGGAGATCCGCGGTGATCTGCACGTCCACACCGACTGGAGCGATGGCCACGAGTCCCTCGAACGCATGGTGCAGGCTGCTCTGGCACGAGGGTATGCGTACGTCGTCATATCGGACC
>JBEPZP010000099.1:0-8367 GCA_041640735.1 Thermomicrobium sp. | reverse complement strand
AATCGGTTTGGTTTTCACGGTAATGGTCTTCAGTTGGATCTCGGTTCGGGCTGGAGCGGGGCAACTTTTCTATGAATGGTCGGCAAGCGGGGTCAAGCCGGGGGGAGGACTATGGTATTACTCGGGAAATTATCTTGGTCGCACGGAGTGGAACTCCTTTCGTGGTGTCAATGCCTTGACAAGACACATTAGCACGGTGTATATTCGCAATCCTACAGGAGATATAAGGACACCATCTACCACTTTGTACTTTATACATGACGGTCAGACGCGTAGAATTGTCCCGAATAGTGCTTGGAGAACCACAGGCTGTGGAAGTATAGCGTCAGGTGGTGCCGTCTTCGGCGGATGTACGACTGATCCGCAGTACCTGGGCGGTTTTGCGAGTACTGCACGGGCGCAGGATCGGGGAGTGTGGGCATTCTTCTTGTGTGATGTAGCAGGCTGCTACGGTGGCGTCAGTCGCGATCGTACTTGGACACTTTGGTAGGAGGTCCCCATGCGGCGACAGTGGTCGATCCTCGCTCTCGGATTCCTCGTTGTCGCTCTCGCGGCGACCGTCGCAGCCTGGCACAGTGGGCTGCGCGCGTTCGTCCCCGGCCTTGACGAGGTCCGGTCAGCAGCAGAAGCGCGTCGCGACGGGAGCGACGAACCTGTGCTGCTGGTCAGTGGCAAGCCGGTGACGCTCGCTGAACTCAGCGAGATGGAGCGCTGGACGGCCGCGAATCTCGCTTGGATGCGCGAGGCGCTGGCCGTGACGGCAGACCCGCACCAGCGTGTCCTGCTCCAGCAGCAGATCGCGGTGACGGAGCGCTACGGGACGCCGACGGTCGCGCTGGCCGCCCTGATCCGGTACCGGGCCCTCGAGGCGGTGGCTGAGCGAGAAGGACTCTGGCCCGACGACGCGACCGTGCGCGCCCGGGTCGAGCGTGACCGCGCGTTGGCAGCGAAGACCGATGACCCGCGGCTGGCAGCGTACCTCGATGTCTTCGGAGCCCAACGGTACTGGGAGGAGTGGTACCCGCGCGTGGCCGCGCGTGAGATTGCGCTCGAGCGGTTGTACGCGGCGCGGACCGGACAGGAGCACGACCTCAGCCGACGCCAGGCGCTCTGGATTTCGACGGAGCGCGCGATCATGCGCGACGCGCCGGTCCAGGTGGTGGCTGCGGAAGCCTGGCCTGTGTCTGTCGAGGCGGCACGGCGGTACCTCGACGAGTACTGGGCCTTGGCCGAACGGACGGCACCCAGCGCGGCGGGCGAGCGCTGACGTGTCGGCACGGCCCCATGGGGTGAGCTGCATCGCGAGCGAGCGTGGCAGGAGGAAGGCGACGGTGCCGATCACGGCCCAACTCTGCCGCGCGGTACGTCGATCCCGACTCGGCCGTCTCGTGCTGTGCCCGCGGAGGCAGCAGCAGCTCGCGCGGTCGATGCGCGGCCATAGACCCGGCGCGATGGATCTCCAGGGCGAGCGTGTCGCCGGGCAGGGACGTCGGCGCCCGGCACGTGGGAGGCCCGGGGCAGGCCGCGTCACATCCCGAGACGTCCAGCAGCGTCATGGGCACAACGTGGTCGGCGACGCGGAGCACCTGCTGCACCGTATGCTGGTGGACGAGGGATGGTGACCGCGCACAGGTCTCGGAGCGCCAGAGTCCCAGGAGGCGCGCGATGCGCTGGTCTTGCGGTTCGGTGACCGTTCGCGCGTACGCGGAACTGAACGATTTCCTCCCCGTGTCGGTACGCCAGCGCACCTTCGAGGTAGCGTTACCGTTCGGGGCGACGGTGCGTGATCTCGTGGCAGCGATCGGTATCCCGCCGGTGGAAGTCGACCTCGTCTTGGTCGACGGTGAACCGGTGGAGTGGTCGTACAGGCTGCAGAGCGGCCAGCGGCTCGCGCTGTACCCGGTGTTCGAGGCGATCGATATCAGTCCGGTGCAGCGCCTGCGACCCAAGCCGTTGCGCGAGCCACGCTTCGTCTGCGATGTCCACCTCGGGCGCCTGGCCGCCTACCTGCGGCTCCTCGGTTTCGATACCTGGTTTCGGCGTGACGCCGACGACGAGACGCTGGCCGGCTGCGCGAGCGCCGAGCGGCGGATCGTGCTGACGCGCGACCGCGAGCTGCTGAAACGACGCGCGGTCACGCATGGCTACTGGCTCCGCTCTGTCCAACCGCGGGAGCAACTCGTGGAAGTCGTGCGTCGCTTCGACCTCCTGGGGAGTATCCGCCCGTTCGTGCGGTGCCCACGCTGTAACGCCTCACTGGTGCCGGTGCCGCGCGAGGAGGTGTGCGACCGCGTCCCGCGACGGAGCTGGGAGCGTGCCGACGCCTTTTGGCGCTGTGCAGGGTGTGGGCAGGTCTACTGGCGCGGCACGCACTGCGAGCGCGTCGAGGACTTGATCGACTGGCTCGCTCAGGTACTCCGGTCGCCGGAGACGTCGTGTGCGCCCGACGAAGCGCGCCGGGGGTAGATCGGCTCCCCCGGCGCTGGCGGGCGTGTGTTTTCCGGTGGAGGAACGTCAGCGACGACCGCTCCGTGCGGCGGCGAGGTGCTGCCGCGCGTACTCGCTGAGCGGTACCGGAGCGACGGTCGCGCGGACTTCGACCTGGCGGTGCGGCTCGAGCCACGGCCGGCTGCGGGCGCCACCGTCCGGTTCGCCCCACACGACGCGGACGCGCGTGCCTGGGGTCGCGTACTCGGGCTCGAGGACAGCGAGCGAGAGCATCGCCCGCTCGTGCCAGATCATCCCCGCGTAGGTGGAGACGCCGATGACTCGGCCCGAGTCGTCCAAGACCGTGTCGTACTGCCAGTTGGCGTACGTCGAGAGCGGCCAGTCGATGTATTTCGGTGGCAGGTCGGTGGGGTCCCAATACCCCTTGACGAGCGCAGCCAGGTCGTCGGCATCCCAGACGAGGGTCACCTTGACGCGGTGCTGGCGACTCGCCATCGCCTCGAGGGCCTGACGACCGATGAAGTCGTGGTCGAACTTGACCAGGTGCCCGTAGCCGAGTTCCCACGGCGTGAAGTAGTAGTCTTCGACGTTCGGCGAATAGAAGCTGCCGCCGAGCGACCAGCTGGCCTCGTTGGCTGTCGCTGGTAGCCACTCGCGGAACGGGCGGAGTTCCTCGCCGGTGTAGATCCCCGGCAGTGGGCGCCCGATCCAACCGATCTCGAGCGCCGTCGTGAAGTAGGCGAGCGAACCGACCTGGCGGAGTCCGAACCGCTGGCCGGCTTCGACGATGGCTGCCTTTACCTCAGGTCCGTCGTCCCACGGGCCGAAGAGTTCGTAGCCTGGGCCACCGGCCATGGTGTGACGGAGCGCCCACACCTGACGCCCTGCGATGCGGAGCGGAACGATATGGAAGAGTCGGGTCGCGGGCAAGGGTTCGCCGGTGAGATATTCGAGCAACGCGAACGCGTTCGGCCCCTCGACCTCGAAGCGGTAGAAGGTGCGCCGCCCGGCCGGGTTCTGGGTGAAGATTTCGTCGCGCTCGTACGTGACGTCCCAGTTGCCGGTTTCGGCGTGGAACTGCACCCAGTTGTGACCAGCGGCGCGTCCGACCAGGTAGAGCTCGTTCGGCTCGAGGCAGTACAGTATGCCGTCACCGATGACGTGGCCGCGCGGGCTCACGGCCATGAAGTGGCGCGCGCGGAGCGGGCCGAACGTCTGGAAGCTATTCACTGCCAGGTACGAGATCAAGCGGAGCGCATCAGGCCCGCGCAGGATGCTCGTGGTCATGTGATACGACTGGTCGTAGAGGGCGACCGTCTCGCGCCAGGCGCGTTGTTCCTCCCGCCAGTTGGTGTACTCCGGTTGCACGTGAGGTGGTGGCTGCCGGAGGACAGCGTCCCGGACGACGGATCCTTTGCGGTTGCCGTAGAGGTAATCGACGATGTTGGGCACGCTGTCGATGATCTCCTGGAGCGAGCGCGGACGTGTCTGCTCGGTCATCGGTCGTTCCTCCTCTTCCATCCGATCGCTCGGTCACTTCCAACGAAACGCTCGAGAAGCTCTACTCAGGGACGTGGCAGCTGGACAGCGCTGTCGCGTCCTTCGAGAGTGTCCAAGAGCGTCCGCAAATCCGGAATCACGAGGTCGGCGGCATCCGCTGGAGCATTCCGGGTGGTCCCGGTCAAGACGAGTACCGAACCGCAGCCGGCGAACCGGGCCATGGCGATGTCGAGTCCGAGGTCGTCGCCGACCATCACGAGTTCCGGTACGGTGACCCCCAGGAGTGTGGCGGTCACCTCCAAGGCTTCGGGTGCGGGCTTGCCGATGACGCGCGGTTCGGTCGCAGTGACGTGGGCCACGGCGGCTGCGATCGCTCCGCCCATCGCTGGAGCGCGTCCCCCGTGGGCGGCGAGCGCACGGGCCATGACCGCTACCCAGAATTCGGCCCCGTTCCAGATCGCACGCGCGGCCGCAGCCAAGTCCTCGTAGGTGAGTGCTGGAGCCCAACCAGCCAACACGATCTCTGCGCTGTCGGCCTGGTCGCGCTCGACGAGAGGGACGCCGCGCTGGCGCAACGGGTCACGGGTCCCTTCGTCACCGAGGACGAAGACAGGCGTGCCGGGTCGTTGGGTCGCCAAGATGTGTGCAGCCACGACGCTCGGTGTCACCACCTGGTCTGCCTCGACCGGTAAGCCGGCAGCGCGGAGCTGTGCCGCGTACCCGGCTGGCGTCCGGGCTGTCCCGTTCGTGAGGACGAGGAACGGGTGCTGCCGCTGACGCAACCACTGGAGAAGTTCGATCGCCCCTGGCAGCGGCTTCACGCGATTCCACTGTTCGGAGTCGGCCAAGATCAGGGTGCCGTCGACGTCGAACACGAATGGCCGCCGGTTGGGGTACTGGTCGTCGAGGATCGCTCGTCCGTTCACTGATCGCCTACCTCGCTCGTCGTCCTGATACACGATTCTGTCTCGCGACGCTCACTGCGGCGCGACCAGCGCGGAAGGGCCCCGTGCTCACTGCGCGTCGGGCGCGGGCAGGACGTTCGCCCTCTCCACGTCGCTCCGGGGCCGGCGCGGGAGGTGCCCCGAGCCGCCGCAGGTGGTCGCACCGAGACGGTCTCACCGTCGCAGAGCACTGTCGGCTGTGTCACTCCAGTACCTCGACCACGCCGCGGTTGCCGTCCACCCGGATGCGCTGGCCGGTGCGGATGGTCGAGGTGGCATAGGCGGTCCCGACGACGGCTGGTACGCCGTACTCGCGGCAGACGATGGCGGCGTGGCACATCATGCCGCCGATATCGGTCACGACCCCCTTGACCTTGGCCAGGGTCGGCCCCCACGACGGTGCGGTGATCGGGCAGACGAGGATCTCGCCGATCTCCACCGTCGGTAGTTCGCTCTCGTCGCGGATGACGCGCGCTCGCCCCTCAGTGACACCAGGCGCAGCTGGCATCCCGGTGAGCGTGGAGCGGTCGCCTCCCTCGCCGCGGAGCCACTCCTGCACGCGTTCGGTGGTGACGCCCCAGAACATGATGGCGATGGGGTCAGTGACCACCTCGGGTGGTTCGCCCAGGCAGGGGACCGGGGTCCACTCGCGCAAGACGCGGACGATCTCCTTGCGGCGGGCGATGCGGTCCTTCCATTCTTGCTTGCCGCGTACCGGGATACCGGTCGCCCAGGCCGAGGTGACGTCGAACAGGAAGCGCTCCAGTTCGTACGGGTTGAAGTAGTAGAGGTCTTCTGGCTGTTCGATGGCGCCAGCCTCGGCCAGGATGCGAGCCAGCTGGCGGATGTGGCGCCAGAAGACGGTGCCGCTCCAGTGCTCGATGTAGAAGTTGTGCTCTTCGACGTGCGGGAAAACCTTGCGGGCGAGGGTGAGCAACTGGTCGAACTGCTCGCGCTCTGCGTCGCTGGACAAGAGTTGCCGGTATTCCTGTGCGATCTGCTCACGCTCCTCGCGTAACCGCTCGAGTGGCCGGAGGACCGTCTTGCCTTCGAGCAACTGCTTGATGTAATCCCGGATCGTCGCCAGCGGTAGCCGCAGGTCGTCGATCCACGACATGTGGTCGTGGTAGAGGTTGCTGCCCGTCGAGTAGTAGAACCAGGGATGCTGCGCTGCCTCGAACTCGGCCAACCACTGTTGTCCGTTGGGGGTGTTGCGCAGGCGCGTCAGCACCTGGTCGATCGTCTCGATCGGCGTTTCGAGGAAGAGCGTGCTCAACCCCAGCTCATGCGCGCGCGTGGCCAGCTTGCGCAGCTCGTCGTCGGGGCGGAAGAGGATGACGTCGATACCCGCGACCATCCGCGCGATCGTCTGGTCCGAGATCTCCGGAAACGCTTGCTTACAGAAGGAGAAGAAGGTGAGGTAAGCCGCGTAGCCGAGGTTCAGCAGCTCGAAGTGCCGCTGGTAGAGGTAGAAACAGCGATCGACGAGAGTCCGGTAGGTATGGTAGAAGGTGTAGGAGCGACCGAGCTTGCGGGCGAAGACGTCCTCTTCCGGCTCGTACTCCGGGAGCGGCTCGAAGCCGAGGGCCTCCATCTCGCGGATGACACCCTCGAGTTCTTGCTTCCACTGCTCGTAGAGTTCGTTCCAGTGCTCGAAGTAATACCCAGCTCGACGCTGAAAGATGGCGACACGTTGCTCAACCTCGGCCGGATCCTCGACGGAAACGAAGCCGAGGTAGAGGTAGCCGTTGATGATCCGGCGTTCGATTCCGCGCGAGCCGGGAATCGCGAAACTCCGGTTCGTGTACTGTGGGAGACCGACGCCCCAAGCTTCGTGCGGCAGGATATCGAAGGGGACACAGACGTAGGGATTGTGGACCTTGTCACAGATCCAGAAGAGCTTGCGTTCCAGGTCGCGGGTCTCCGGTCGAGAGAGGAGATAGTAGGGGTACATTTCCTCCCAGCCCTCTGCGCCGGGTGGGGTCGGGACTTCCCACGGATACGGGAACCGCTCGGCCGCCATGCAGGTGCTCCCTTCACCATGCCTCGAGATATCTGCAGTGCTGAAGTGTAGTGGCCTGCTGAGACCTCCGTCAAGACGCGCGAGTCGGTGCCCACCACGCTCGGCTCACGCGAGTACCTCGACCACGCCGCGGTTGCCGTCCACCCGGATGCGCTGGCCAGTGCGGATAGTCGAGGTGGCATAGGCGGTGCCGACCACGGCTGGCACGCCGTACTCGCGGCAGATGATCGCGGCGTGACTCATCATCCCACCGATATCGGTCACGACCCCCTTGACCTTCGCCAGGGTCGGCCCCCACGACGGCGCAGTGATCGGGCAGACCAGGATCTCGCCGATCTCCACCGTCGGTAGTTCGCTCTCGTCGCGCACCACGCGGGCGCGCCCTTCGATCACTCCCGGTGCGGCCGGCATCCCGGAGAGCACTGCACCGCCGCCGGTCTCACCACGGAGCCATTCCCGGACGCGGTCGGTCGTCACGCCCCAGAGCATGATGGCGAAGGGATCGCTGACCGTCTCCGGCGCATCCCCGAGGCAGGGGACGGGTGTCCACTCGCGGAGGACGGCGATGATCTCCTTGCGCCGAGCGATCCGATCCTTCCATTCTTGCTTGCCGCGTACCGGGATACCGGTCGCCCAGGCCGAGGTGACGTCGAACAGGAAGCGCTCCAGCTCGTAGGGATTGAAGTAGAAGACGTCGTTCGGTTGTTCGATCGCGCCCGCATCAGCGAGGATGCGTCCGAGCGTGCGGATGTGGCGCCAGAAGACAGTGCCGCTCCAGTGCTCGATATAGAAGTTGTGCTCTTCGACGAAGGGGAAGACCGTCCGCGAGAGCTGGAGCAACTGGTCGAACTGCTCGCGTTCCGCGTCGCTGGACAAGAGTTGCCGGTATTCTTGTGCGATCCGCTCACGCTCCTCGCGGAGTTGTTCCAACGGGCGCTCGACGGTCTGCCCAGCCTGGAGCTGCTTGATATAGTCGCGGATCGTACCCAGCGGTAGCCGCAGGTCGTCGATCCAGGCGATGTGGTCGTGGTAGAGCCCGCTCCCGGACGAATAATAGAACCACGGGTGCTTTGCCGCCTCGAAGGCAGCGAGCCACTGGCGCCCCTCCGGACTCAGCTGCAGCGTCGTCAGGAGCTGGTCGATCGTCTCGAGCGGCGTCTCCAGGAATTGCCGGTTGAGACCCAGCTCATGCGCGCGCGTCGCCAGCTTGCGCAGTTCGTCGTCGGGGCGGAAGAGGATGACGTCGATGCCCGCGACCATCCGCGCGATCGTCTGGTCGGAAATCTCCGGAAACGCTTGCTTACAGAAGGAGAAGAAGGTGAGGTAGGCCGCGTACCCGATATTGAGAAATTCGAAGTGTCGCTGGTACAGCTGGAAGACGCGATCGACCAATGCTCGGTAGGTATGGTAGAAGGTGTAGGAGCGACCGAGCTTGCGGGCGAAGACGTCCTC
>JBEPZP010000098.1:0-8529 GCA_041640735.1 Thermomicrobium sp. | reverse complement strand
CGGTCGCCAGATGGTTCGCGGTAGAGTAGGCTGAGCGGAGGAAGTACGATGCGCGTCCTCGTCGTCGCTGACCTCCACGGCAACCTCGCCGCCTTGGAAGCGGTACTCGCTGCTGCCGGACCGGTCGACCGCGTCTGGTGCCTGGGCGATATCGTCGGGTACGGCCCGCGGCCGCGCGAGTGCGTCGAGCGCGTGCGCGAACTGGCCGGCCCCGCCTGCGTGCTGGGGAACCACGACGCGGTGTGCATCGGGCGTCTGCCGCTCGACGGCTTCAACCCGGTAGCACGTTTTGCCCTCCAGTGGACGATGCTGCAGCTCGAGCCGGAACACCGGGCGTACCTGGAGAGCCTCCCGGAGCGGCTCGTGCTCGAAGAGGTGACGCTGGTGCACGGAAGCCTCCGGGCGCCGCTCTGGGAGTACCTCTTCACGCCGGAACAGGCGCGGGCGACGTTCGCGCTGCTCCGCACTCGGCTCTGCTTCTTCGGCCACACCCACGTGCCCTTTGTGCTCAGCGAGGCGGGAGCGGCGCGGGGCGAGCCGCCGCTCCGACCCGACGACGGCATGGTCTTCGAGCTTCGGGAGGGGCGATTCCTCGTCAATCCCGGGTCGGTCGGCCAACCGCGCGACGGTGACCCGCGGGCCGCGTTCGCGATTTGGGAGCCGGACGCACAGCGACTAACGTTCCGACGCGTGCCGTACAATATCGAAGCAGTGCAGGCCGAGATGGCGGCTGCAGGGCTCCCCCGGCTGCTCATCGAGCGCCTCGCGCTGGGCTATTGAAGGACCCCCGCTCGTCGGGGCCGAGGAGGAGAAACGTGGCGAAGCTCTACCGCCGGGTGATCGTCCCGGTGAGCGGTTCGCCTGACGACGAACGAGCGATCGACCTGGCTGCGGCCGTCTGCGCGGGGAGCGATACCACCTTGATCCTCGTCTTCGTCGTCGAGGTGCCGCAGCGGTACGCGCTGGACGTAGAACTCCCCGAACAGATCGAGCGTGGCTCGCAGATCCTCGAACATGCTGCCGAGTACGCGCAGCGCGTGGCGCGCGGCAAATGGAAGCGGGTCATGACGGAACTCCTGCAGGCGCGGGTCGCTGGAGCAGCGATCGTCGACGAGGCGATCGAGCGGGCAGCCGATGCCATCATCATGGCGACCCACAGCCGCTGGACCTTCGGGGTGCTCACGCAGGGCGAGACCCTTCCGTATATCCTTGACAATGCACCGTGCGACGTGGTCGTCGTCCGCGTCGCCGATCAGGGTGAGGCGACAACGTGAAGATCGTCATCGTCGGTTGTGGTCGAGTCGGGGCGAAGCTAGCGACGGATTTTGCGGACGAGGGGCACCAGGTCTCGGTCGTCGATCTCCGGCAGACGGCGTTCCGGCGGCTCCCGCAAGGCTTCCGCGGACAACTGGTGCTGGGGACCGGTATCGACGAAGACGTCCTCCGCAACGCCGGTATCCAGGAAGCGGACGTCTTCATCGCGGTCACCGAGAACGACAACACGAACATCATGGCGGCGCAGATCGCTCAGGTGATCTACCGTGTGCCGAAGGTGATCCTGCGCATCTACGACCCCGAACGGGCAGAGATCTATCGTGAACTCGGCCTGACAGTGATCTGCCCGACGCGGACCGTTTCGGAGATGATCGAGCAGGCGGTGCGCAGTCACGTCACCAGCGACGAGGTGCGCTGAGCGACGAGGGGCCGCCACGGAGGCGAGGCAGATGTACATCATCGTCGTCGGCGGTGGAAAAGTCGGCTACTACCTCACGAAGACGCTGGTCAACGAGGGATACGAGGTCTTCCTCATCGAGAAGAACCCCGTCAAGGTGCAGCTCTACCGGGACCGCTTCGGGGCGATCGTCATGCAGGGTGACGGTGCCGAGGTCGCGACGCTGGCGGCGGCCGGTGCCGGGCGGGCCGACGTGGTCATCGCGGTGACCGGTGACGACGAGGACAACCTGGTCATCTGCCAAGTGGCACGCGAGCGCTTCGGCGTGCGCCGGACGATCGCCCGCGTCAACAACCCGAAGAACGAAGAGCTGTTCCGGCGACTGGGGATCGACGTGACGGTGAGCCAGACCAACGTGATCCTCAGCCTGATCGAGCAGCAGATCCCGGAGCGACCGTTCGTCCACCTCCTGGCGCTGCGCCACGCTGACCTGGCCATCGTCGAGGCCAAGGTCGCCGAGCAGTCGCCGGTCGTCCACCAGCCGATCTGGCAGCTGCCGTTACCACCCGAGGCGATCATCACCGCCATCCTGCGTCGCGGGCAAGTCATCATCCCCAGTGGGCAGACGACGATCGAGCCGGGCGACGAACTGATCATCGTCACCAAGCAGGAGCGCGAGGCGGAACTGCGGCAGCTCCTGTGCGCTCCGGCGACCGCCTGACCGGCGTCGAGCACGCTGCCCCAGCGCGGCGGTCAGCAGCCTCCGTGCCGGCGTGGACGAGGGGTGCGCTTGCCCCCTGGCCGAACGATCATTCGTTCGCATGCGATGACGGAGAACTCGTGCCGCTCGAACGGTGCGGAGTGAAGAGGGTGTGCAGTGGCGGCTGATCGGCTGCCGGAGGAACGGCTCCGGCGGATCCGCGAAGACCGAGCCTTCCGGCGTGAGCTCCTTGAGGCGCTGCTTGGCGAGGAGTTTCTGCAACTTCCTCCGAGCGTGCGGCGCCTGGAGGAGTCGCTCGACCGCCTCGTCCGCACCTAGGAGCGCGAGCGGCAGGAAGCGGCGGAGCGCCAGCGGCGGAACGACGAGCAGATCGAGGCGCTCAGCCGTCGCATCGACGAGCTCGCCAGCCGCGTGGAGGCAGAGATCGCGGCGCTGACGCAGCGCATCGACGACCTCACCGTGCGCATGGAGCGGGTGGAGGCGTAGATCGAGGCGCTGGCCCGGCGCATGCAGCAGGTCGAAGGCCAGCTCGCCGAGTTGGCCCAGGAGGTGCGCTTCGTGCGCAGTCGCCTGGACCACTCCGTCGCGATCACGCTCGAGCTCCGCTATCACCAGCGAGCCCGCGCTGTCTTCGGCCGTTTCCTCAAGCGCGTGCCGGCACGGCTGGTGACTTCGCCGACGAGATCAGGGAGCGCCTGAGCGAGCGCGACGCCGGAGACGCGTTGGCGCTCGCTCTCCTGGTGCGCGGCCTACCCCACCAGCGCCCGGAGCTGGGCGAGGTCTGGGTGGCGATGGAGGTCTCGGCGGTGGTCGACCGCTACGACGTGGAGCGGGCGCTCCGCCGGGCGGCGCTGTTGCGGACGATCCACCGCCGGTCGTGCCCACGGTGGCCGGTGAGCCGCTCACCGAGGGGACCGAAGAGCTCGTGGCGAGCGAGGGGGGTCGTGCGCGACGAGACGGTGAGCAACTGGGAGGACGCCGCGCTGCGCTGGCTTTCCCGCGGTCACTGGACCACGAGCGCGTAGGCGACGCAACCCGGCGGCGCTGCACCGCGCAGGTCGCCGCGCTCTCTGCCGCGGCTTGAGGACAAGCGCAGGCTCCGACGCCGACGCTGCCCCGAAAAGGGCAGACCGCGTACGCCTCACCGGTGCGATCAGTGCGGCTCCCGGTCACACCCAGCCACGGCTTCACGCGCTCGCCGAGCCTCTCGGGTGTCGTAGGGGTCAGGCCTGCCTGACCTGTTCCAGCCCACCAGAGCCGGGCAGCACCACGCCCATACGTGGGTCATGCCCACGGTGTCGTCCCACATGGCCGATGCACGCGTCGACGTGGCCACCCCATCGTGGTGATTCCCGCGCCATGCGGCGCGGCCCGGGCGCGGCACGCCGCGCCCCGACACAGGTTCTGCGCACCTGGTCGACCAGGCCAGGCACCCGCGCGCCGTGCCGTCCCAACCAGGGCAGGGGGCAACCTCGTTGTGTAGGGGACACGCGTGCGTGACCCGCTCGGGTCAGGCGTGCCTGACCCGAGCCGGCCCGACAGGGCCGGTCGTTGCCACGTGGATGCATCGGCCACGCGCCCGATGCCGTGCGCCTGGCCCATGCACCCGTCGATGTGCCCGATTCGTCCCGGTGGTCCGCCCGCGCGGTTGGCGCGGCCTGGGCGCGGCACGCCGCGCCCCTACAGAGAAAACGGTACCTCGCACCGCTGCTACACGGCCAGGCACCCGCGCGCTGCGCCGTCGCGACCGGGGCACGGGGCGACCTCGTCCTGTAGGGGTCACGCGTGCGTGACCCGACCGGGTTAGGCACGCCCGAGCCGGGTCACACAGGCGTGACCCATCGCCCGCCAGGACGGGGCACCGGTACCCTGCAGACGTCGGCGGCCCACCCCTGCGCGTACACCGACTGCACCGCCCTGCTGGTCTCGCCGCGCTGTCCCGCTCGTTCCCCGCACCTTGCGGCATGGACGGACCCGGAACCTCCGGACCTGCTCCGCTCAGTGCCGTTTCCCTCGCCCTCAGTGTCACACGACACCGACGAGCGGTGTTTGATAGGGTGAAGGGAGTGAACCCGTCCAGTGCTCGCGACGGCTCTCGTGACTGACCACGAACTCTTAGCCGCAGCTCAGCGTGGGGACGAAGGCGCCTTCGCCACCTTGCACGAGCGGTATCGGGCGCAGGTGTACCGCATCGCGCTGGGCATCGTCGGTCACCACGAGGATGCGGAAGATATTTGCCAGGAGGTCTTCCTCCGCCTGCACCAGCATCCCCCGACCGTCAGCGAACCGAAGAGTCTGGCCAGCTGGCTCGCTCGGGTAACGGCCAACACCGCCCTGAACCTGCTGCGCAGCCGGAGGCGTGCCCGTTTTCACTGGCTGCGCTGGCTGCGGTTCGAGCGACCGAGCCAGCCAGTCACCAGACACGAGGAAGCGAGTGTGGAAACCACGCTCCTCGTCCGGAGCGTGCTGGAGCGGCTGCCGGAGCGGGATCGCGTCCTCCTCGCGCTCCGGACGAGCGGCCTCAGTTACGAGGAGATCGCCGAGATAGTGGGCATCCGACCGAGTTCCGTCGGCACGTTGCTCGCCCGCGCCGAGCGACGATTCCGCACGCAGTACGAGTTGCTCACCCGACGACCGGAGGAGGTGGGACGATGAGATGGTCGTTTCGCCGGTGCCCCCCAGAAGGCGCGTTGCGGCGGTCTTTGGACCAGCCAGCCGACGTCACCCTGCGCCAGCACGTCGAGATTTGTCCGCGGTGTCAGCAGCGGTTGGAGGAACTCCGTCAGAACGCCTGGCTCGTCAGCCAGGCCATGGCCGCGCTCGAGCACAGCCGGGAACTCCCGGTGCCCGATCGGATCGTACGGAAGGAGTCGACCATGCCGCGTTTGCGCCTCGCCGCCTCACTCGTCGCCGCAACTGTCACCCTCGCGCTGGTTCTCGCCTTCGTCCCGCTGGGTGCGCTCGCCGACCAGCTCGTCCAGCGGTTCCGCGTCCAGCAGTTCGCCGCCATCACGATCCCGGCCGACACGCTCCGCAACGTGAGCGAACAACTCCAGGCGATCCCGGAAGAGCGACGCGCCGCTGCCTACAAACAGTTCATGCAGGCATTCGACGTCTCCCAGCCCGTCGACGGCGAGAAGGCTCGTGAAGTCGGTTCGCTCGAGGCTGTCGCCCAGCATTTGGGGCGGCCACCGCTGGTGCCCGCTCGCGTTCCCGAGGCGTTCTCCGCCGTAGAGCCACGCTATCTCGTCGCTGATGCCGGCGAGTTCCAGATGACCGTCGACGTCGCACGCACGCGCGCGGCGTTGGACCAGCTCGGCCTCCGGTTCGCCAGCTTGCCCGATCCAGCGACGACCCCGACGGTGACCGTGCGGCTCACGGTCCCGGCCAGTGCGGCGCAGGTCTGGCGTGCCGGTGACGAACAGGTCTTGGTGGTCGCCGAGCTGGAGAGCCCGACGCTCGAGCTTCCGGCCGAAATCGATCCCGAGCTCCTCCGCGAGGACCTCTTGATGCTGCCGGGCTTACCACCGGACGTCGTGGCTCAGATCCGCGCGATCCGCGATTGGCGCCAGACGCTCATTATCCCCGTGCCCGAGGGGGCGACCTCGCGCACGGTCTCGCTCCGCGGGACGAACGGACTGCTCATCGAGGCACCAGAGGGCGCAGCCGTGTTGTGGCAGGAGCGCGGTGTCCTCCACATCGTCGGCGGAAGCGTGAGCGCCGAACACGCACTCGCCGTCGCACGCTCGTTGCGTTAGCCTTGGACGGTGGAACACCGGGCGGCAGGCACAGCATGACGGAGCGAGCGCCACGGAACCCCGTATCGACCTGGGCGATCGAAACGCGCGGTCTCCGGAAGGTCTACGGAGACCGCGTCGCGCTCCACGACCTCTCCATCACCGTCGGATACGGCGAAGTCTTCGGCTTTCTCGGTCCCAACGGCGCGGGCAAGACGACCGCTGTCAAGATGCTCGTCGGGCTCATTCGCCCTACCGCCGGTGACGGCCGCGTGCTCGGGTACCCGCTCGGCGATTACCGAGCACGTCGCCATATCGGGTATCTCCCGGAACTTTTCCGCTTCCACGACTGGCTGACCGGCGAAGAGCTGCTCGACTTCCACGGGCAGCTCTACGGCCTCAGTCGCGCCGAGCGGCGACAGCGCATCCCGGAAGTCCTGGAACTCGTCGGGCTCACCGAAGCAGCGCGGCGACGCATCCGCACCTACTCCAAAGGAATGCAGCAGCGTATCGGTATCGCGCAGGCACTGCTCGCCGACCCGCGCCTGGTAGTCCTCGACGAGCCGACCTCGGCGCTCGATCCCCTCGGGCGCCGTCATGTCCGCGACCTCATCCGGCGACTGCGTGAGCGCGGCGTCACCGTCTTCCTCAATTCCCATCTCTTGAGCGAGGTCGAGGCAGTGTGCGACCGCGTCGCTTTCGTCAACCGCGGGCGCGTCATCGCCATCGGGAAACTGGACGAGCTGCTGCGCGGCGAACTCTTGGTCGAGTTCCGGCTCGGCGCGCTTCCGGACGGGCTCCTGCCACAGTTGGAGCCGTTGCTGCAGGTCGAGGACATCCGACCCGGCGAGCGCCCCTCCCTTCTCGCCCGAGCGACTGACGAGAGCGCCATCGCGCGGGCCGTCGATCTCCTGGTCGCCTCCGGTATCCCGATCTACGGGGTGATTCCGGAGCGGCGCTCGCTGGAAGACCTCTTCGTTCGCCTCGTCGAGGACGGGGAGCGACCGGCATGAGCAAGGCCTTCGTCATCGCACGCCTCACCTTCCGCGAGGGGCTGCGCAAGAAGCTCGTCCTCGGCGTCGTACTCTTGAGCCTCGTCTTCGCTGTGCTCTACGTCTGGGGCTTTCACCTCTTCGTGCAGGACTGGCGAGCCATGGAAGCGCGGCGAGCGGCCAGCGGGGCGAGTCCCATGCTGCCGTACGAGATCTTCGCCAGCGCCATGGTCTTGCTCGGGCTGTGGACCGTGAACTTCCTGGCCGGTGTCATGACGATCTTCGCCTCGGTCGGCACCATCGCCAGCGAGATCGAGCAGGGCACACTCCATGCCATCGTCCCCAAGCCGATCCGACGCTGGGAAATCGTCCTCGGCAAGTGGCTCGGCTACGCGACGATGCTCGCGCTCTACATCGGCGTCATGGTCGCGACCGTCGTCCTGACCGCCCGCATCGTCGGCGACTACACACCGCCCAATGTGCTGCACGCGTATGGGCTCATTCTGCTCGTCTCGCTCATCCTCCTGAGTTTGACGCTCCTCGGCAGCACCCTGTTCTCGACGGTCGCCAACGGCGTCATCGTCTTCATGCTCTACGGGATGGCGATCACCGGCGGCTTGGTCGAGCAGATCGGCACCGCCCTCGACAACGACGTCCTGGTCCGGATCGGCGTGATCGTCTCCATCCTGGTGCCGAGCGACAGCATGTGGCGCCTGGCCAGTTACCTCGTGCAGCCGCGTCTGGCGGTCAACTTCCTCGGCCCCAACCCCTTCGGTACCACGGTACCACCGAGCACGTTCGCCGTGTGGTACAGCGTCGGTTACGCGGTCGTCCTGTTGCTGCTGGCCATGCTCCGCTTCCAGCGCCGCGACCTTTAGTCCTCACACTCGACCGGTATCGGGTATGATCGAGCGACGGGTGGAGAGGACGAAAGGACGCGACCGTGACAGTCGAAGTCGTAACGCTGGTCTGTGGGCCGCTGGAAACGAACGCTTACCTGCTCGTCTCTGGTGCGCGTGCGCTCCTGATCGATGCGCCACCCGATGCCTTCCGACCGGTCATGGACGAACTCGAGCGCCGCGCAGCCCGACTGGAACGGATCGTCATCACGCACACCCATTGGGACCATATCGTCGATGCGGCGGCACTCCGGCGGGCGACCGGTGCACCGATCGTCGCGCACCCCGAAGCGGTCGCGCGCCTGGAGCACCCCCGACCGCTCCTGACACCGCTGCCGTTCGAGATCGAGCCGGCCCCACCGGACGAGCTGGTTCGCGACCGCGACGTGCTCGAGTTCGCTCCCTTGCACTTCCGCGTCATCCACACGCCTGGGCACACGCCGGAACAGATCGCGCTCTACGAGGCGGAGCAGCGCTGGCTCTTCGGGGGAGACACCCTGTTCCCGGG
>JBEPZP010000097.1:0-8604 GCA_041640735.1 Thermomicrobium sp. | reverse complement strand
TCGCAAGCTGCCCTGATCGCTGCCTTCCGCGAGGCCACTGGGGTCCGCCATGCCATCCTCGAGCCGGACGAGTTCGTCGCGCTGCGCGCAGCCGTCCGACGTCTCTTCGGTACCTCGATGCTTCCCTTCCCCGACCTCGCGAACGCTTCGTTCCTCTTGAACTTCAGCGCCGACTTCTTGCACGGCTGGATCGCTCCAGTCGCCCTGGCGCGCGCGTACGGCGAGTTCCGCCAAGGACACGCCGGACACCGAGGGCTCTACTACCACGTCGGACCGCGCCTCTCCGGGACAGCCGCAAACGCTGACCGCTGGTTCCCGATCGTCCCTGGGAGCGAGGGGATCGTCGCACTGGCGATCGCAAACGTTCTGGCTGCGGAGGGCAAGGTGGGTGGCGAGCAGCTGCAGACCTATCTCGCAGCGCTCAGTATCGACGAGGGACGCCTCCGCGGCACCTACACCCCCGAGTGGGCGAGCGAACGGAGCGGCCTCACGGCCGACCAGATCCGCGAGCTCGCCCATGCGCTCGTGGAGCACCAGCCGGCAGTAGTGATCGGTGGGACGAGCGCCGCGGCCGCGACGAACGGCCTCTTCAACTTGGTAGCGACGCTCGGCTTGAACCTCTTGCTGGGCTCGATCGATCGACCGGGTGGCCTGTTGCTCAACCCTGAGCCACCGCTCCCTGAGTTGCGCGTCCCCGACGACGCGGTCCTCACGCAACGGCAATGGGCCGAGCTCTTCGAACAGATCCGCTCCGGTGCCATCACCACTGTCCTCGTTCACCGTGCCAACCCGGTCTACAGTCTGCCACCAGCGAGCGGTGCAGCCGAGGCGCTGCGTAGCGCCCAGCACGTGATCAGCTTCTCGCCCTTCCTGGATGAAACGACGCAGCTTGCCGACCTGCTCCTGCCGGACCTGGTCTGGCTCGAGCAGTGGGGGTTGCAAGTGCCTGATCCTGGTCCCGGTTACGCCGTGGTCGCGATCCAACAACCGGTCGTTCAGCCCTTCGTCGATGGGCGTGCCTTCGGCGATGTCTTGATCCATATCGCCCAGCAAATCGGCCAGCCCTTGCCGTGGGCGTCGCAGGAGGAGGCGACCAAGGCACTCGCGCTGCGCCTGCGACAGGTGAGTGACGGCAATGTGCAGGCGAGCAACGACAAGGAGTTCCTGGTCAATCTCCAAGCTCAAGGCAGCTGGTGGAGCGAAACACTGCGCAGTGCAGGAGAGATCCGCGTCACCAGCGCTGTCGCACCGCGGGAACCGGAGTTCCAGGGGGATGCTGCCCAGTATCCGTACGTTCTGCTGCCCTATCCTCTTCCGTCATTGGGCTACGGGGAATTCGCTCATCTCCCGTGGCTGCAGGCCCTGCCCGAGCCAATCAGCACGAACGTGTGGCAGACGTGGGTAGAGGTCGCGCAGCGCACAGCCGACGAACTCGGGTTGACCACTGGAGATGTCGTGCGCGTCACGACACCTCAAGGATCGCTGGAACTCCCCGTTTATGTGAATCCCGCTGCACACCCCGGTACGGTGTCGATCCCGTTCGGACAGGGCCATACCGCATTCGGCCGCTACGCCGAGGGACGCGGTGTCAATCCCCTGACGGTGTTGGTGCCGCAAACTGACCCAGATGCTGGTACCCTCGCATGGGCAGCCACGCGCTGTCGGTTGGAAAAGACCGGTCGGCGGGCGCGTCTCGCCCGATTCGAGGGGATCGTTCCGGCATTCCAACTGGAGGAGTTCCCGATCGTTCGCGTCAAAGCGCCGTCGGCGTGAGCGGGTTGAGGGAGAAGGACGGAAAGCATGCCACGCTGGGGAATGGTCATCGATCTCGATCGCTGCATCGGCTGTGGCGCTTGTGTCGTCGCCTGCCAGGCGGAAAACAACGTCCCGATCAACACCGAGGATACCTATCACCAGCGCCGGGCCATCGCGTGGATCCGACTCGAGCGCTACTGGGAGGGTGAGTACCCGAACGTCAAGGCACGCTACATCCCTGTCCCCTGTATGCAGTGCACCTATGCCCCGTGCGAGCCGGTCTGCCCCGTGTACGCCACCTACCATACGACTGAAGGCATCAATATGCAGGTCTACAACCGCTGCATCGGGACGCGCTACTGTGCCGTCAACTGCCACTGGCACGTGCGCTTCTTCAACTTCTGGGAACCGAAGTGGCCTGATTCCTTGAAGAACCAGCTCAACCCGGACGTGACTGTCCGCAGCCGCGGAGTCATGGAAAAGTGCAATTTCTGCGTGCACCGCATCGTGAAGGCGCAGCACAAGGCCAAGGTCGAGGGACGCGCGCTGCGGACCGACGAAGTCCAGACTGCCTGTGCACAAGCCTGCCCCACGAACGCGATCGTCTTCGGTGACCTGGACGACCACAACAGCACGGTCAGCAAGCTGCTCGCCCAGGCCGAACGCGAGGGGCGAGTCTATCGGCTTCTGGAGGATCTGGGGACAGACCCGAAGGTCTATTACCTCAAGAAGATCGATCTCGAGGCTGCTGCTGAACCGGCAGCGGCACACTGAGTGTGGTCGAAGAGAAACGGGGTGAGGGCACATGGCGACACACGGTCACGCGCACGGACACGAACTCCAGCGCACGTGGGAACTGGCGCCAGCTGACGTCCTGAACGCTGGCCTGCGCTGGGTCCGCTCGATCGGCACCGGACGCCGGACGCTCGTCCTCGTCTGCGCTGGGCTCTTCGCGCTCGGGGTACTCGCGATCCTCGCCTTCCCGCTCCGGCAGGGCTTCGCCGAGCGGCAAGCTTGGACGTATGTCGCGGTCGCGTTTCTCTATCTCATGTCGACGGCGGCAGCCGCGCCGGCGCTCTCGACAGCGCTGCGCGTCGCCCGCAGTCACTGGCGTCGTCCAGTCAATCGCGCCTCCGAGATCTGGGCCGTCACACTGATCATCCCCTTCCTCCTCTACCTGATCCTTCTGCCGACCTTCCCCGGTACGGAAGATCGCCTTTCCATCTGGTTCGGCTGGCCACTCTCACCCTGGCTGTGGGGAGCCATCCTGTTACTCGCACTCACCGGGGCTGGGTACCTCTTCGCCTGGTTCAGCAGCCTGCCGGACCTCGCCATCGTCCGTGACCACGGCTCGCCGGCGCAGCGCCGTCTCGCTGCCTGGCTGAGCCGCGGCTGGATCGGTTCGCACCGGCAGTGGCGGTTCTACGAGAAGGTCGTGAACAACATCGGCGTACTCTACGTCCTCATCTATGTTCCGGTCATGACGGTACTTGCGTCCGACTTCATCATCGCGCTCATCCCCGGGTACTTCACCGCCGTCTTCCCAGCCTATTTCACGATCACGTCCTTCCAGGCCGGCATCGCTCTGACGATCGTGACGATGGCGGTGCTGCGGCGCTGGGGCGGCCAGGCCGAGTACCTCGGGCGCGAGCAGTTCTGGGCGCTCGGGAAAATGCTCCTCGCTTTCTCGTTGCTTTGGTTCTACTTCTGGTGGTCGGAGTTCATTATCTTCTGGTACGGTCGCATGCCACACGAGATTCAGGTCCTCAAACTCCTCATGGCGGAAACCTACCGCTGGCCGTTTATCCTCTCCTTCGCCATGAATTTCGCACTCCCCTTGCTGATCCTCATGTGGAATCCCATCCGCCGCAGCATCACTGGTCCCACCGTCGTCGCTGTGATCGTGCTCGTGGGCAACTTGATCGACCGCATTCGGCTGACATCAGCCGCATTCTCACAGCCCGACGCTGCCCTGCTCGGCCACGCCCATAAGCTGAAGGAACTCCCTGCGGCCTACGTTCCGGGAATTGCCGACATGGTCATCTTGGTCGGCATGGTGGCCGGGGCACTGACACTCGTCCTCTGGGCAGCGCGCTACCTCACCTTCCCGTCTGTGGCTGAGGTCGTCGGCGGACTGTGGTTGCGAGCGCACAAGCCGTTCAAGCATGCGCGGGTCATCGTCATCGGCAAGACCGAGTGAGTCCGGTCGGCACGGAGAACAGTGAGAGCGAGGCTGGGGGACAACGATGCAAGAACGACACCGGCTCGGTGAAGAGGAAATCACACGCGAACTCTTCCGCCCGCTGGTGACCACGACGCCGATGATGTGGGTCGGCTTCATCGGCCTGGGAGCGGTGCTCGCGATCTTCGTCTTCGCAATCAGCTGGATGTTCTATTGGGGACTCGGCGTGACCGGGCTCCACCGCCCCAATATGTGGGGCTTCATGATCGTGAACTTCGTCTTCTGGATCGGCATCAGTCACGCCGGCGTCATGATCTCGGCCATTCTTCGCCTCACTCAGGCTGAGTGGCGACGCCCAGTCACCCGTGCTGCCGAGGTCATGACGATCTTCAGCCTCATGACAGCGATGTTGCACCCGGTCATCCACACCGGGCGACCATGGCGCACGCTGTACTGGGTATTCCCCTACGACTTCTGGCGCAATCTTTGGCCGGATATCCGCGGCCCGCTCGTCTGGGACCCGAGCGCGATCCTCACGTACCTCACCGGCAGTACCTTGTTCCTCTACACGACGATGATCCCCGACATGGCGCTGGCGCGTGACCGCTCCACCGGCTGGCGTCGTACGCTCTATACCATCCTAGCGCTCGGCTGGCGCGGCAACGAGCGGCAGTGGAAGATGCAGACGATCGCCGGTTTCCTCCTTTCCGGCCTGATCCTCCCGGTCTTCGTCTCGGTACACTCGATCGTTTCGTGGGACTTCGCCGTATCGCTGGTACCCACCTGGCACGCCACCGTCTTCGCGCCGTATTTCGTCATCGGTGCGATCCACTCCGGGGTTTCCGCCGTGGTGACGCTCATGGCGCTCATGCGCTGGCTGTTCCGCTTCGAGAACTACATCCGCCTCGAACACTTCGACGCGATCGGCCGCCTGCTCATCGCAGTCGGTACCGGTTGGCTCTGGTTCTTCCTTCTCGATATCTTCTTCGCGATTTACCCCCAGGAGGCCCGCGAACTCGAGATCATGCAGTTCCGTCTCTTCGAGTGGCCGTTCAACGTGTTCACTGCGCTCATCTTCATCTTCGGGTACTTTATCCCCGTCCCCATCTGGGTCTTCCAGCGTTTCCGCCGCAATGTGAAAATCATGTTCTGGACCTCGATCTTGGTCAACGTCGGCATGTGGGCCGAGCGGTATTGGCTAATCAAGCCCGGTCTCATGCGCAAGTACGAGTGGACGTTCGACTGGGCCTGGTACCGCCCGTCGATCGTCGAGATGAGCATCGTGCTCGGTTCGTTCGCTCTCGTCGGGTTCCTGTTGCTCGTCTTCTCGAAGATCTTCCCGCCGATCTCGGTATGGGAGGAGAAGGAAGGTCAGCACTTCGCGCAGCAGCTCCAGGTCGGTAAGCGTGTGGTCAACGCGATCGTGCGCGAGTTCTAAACGGTCGGGCAGGCAGAGGAGAGTGAGGCGACCATGGCGATCCGTGAAGTACTCGGTCTCTACCGCGATCTCGACTCGGCAGTGGCAGCTGCCGACGCCCTGCGCGAGGCGGGCTTCAGCCGTAGCGAGTTCGAAGTTCTCTCGAACGCCCCCTATCCTGAAGGGACCTTCGGGGAAGAGTCCGGCATTCATCGCCTGTTCGTGTTCCCCCTTATCGGTGCGGCGTGCGGCTTTGCAGCCGGTCTCCTTATTACGGGCGGCACACAGCTCTCCTATCCGTTGTTGACCGGTGGAAAGCCGCTGCTCTCGATCCCGCCGATGATCATCATCATGTACGAAGGGACGATGTTGGGCGCGCTCATCTTTACCGTACTCGGGGTACTTTTCGAGTCCCGTCTTCCGTGGATCGGCCGGGCGCTTTACGACCCGCGCATCACGGAGGGGTACATCGGCATCCTCGTGCGCACTGCTCCGGAGCGCGAGGCGAAGGCGATCGATGCGTTGCGCAAGGCCAACCCGGAGGACATCCTCACCGAGAACGGCACGGTCGGCCAGCAGCCTGCACGCAGCTAGTCTGGCAGTGCAGTGAGAGGGACGAAGACGATGGCTCGGTATCGGCTCGGCTGGCACGCTGCACGTCGCACGGCGCTCACCCTCCTGGCCACTGCGACACTGGCGCTCGTGGGCTCAGCGTGCGTCTCGACCAACACGTACCCGATCGACTTCTTCAGCGAGATGCACTACCAGAAGTCCTTCCGAAGCCAAGAGCCACCGCGCTTGGACATTCCCGCCGGTGTGGTACCCATCTCCGGTGGCGAGCCCGACTACACGTTCGAAGAGGCCCGTGAGCTCGAAAACCCCTTCGCGAACGATCCCCAAGCGGCAGCCCGCGGGCAACAGCTGTACCAGCTGAACTGCACCCAATGCCACGGCGCAGCTGGTGATGGCAACGCTCCGATGGCGGTGTACTGGCGTCTGGTCGAGGGTGCAGTTCCCCCGGCGAACCTCAAGGATCCCGCCGTCGTCGCGCGCACTGACGGCGAGCTGTATTGGATCCTGACGCACGGCTATTCATCGGCGGAGAACCGAGTCGAGTATCCGCGCGGGCTCGCAAATATGCCCGCCTTCGGAAAACTGCTCACCCCGGAGGAACGCTGGCAACTCGTCACCTACATCCGCCAGCTGCAGCGGCAGCCGTAAGCACCGCGACCGCTCAGCGAGCATGCCCGAGCTGCCCGGTTCTGCGTGAACCGGGCAGCATCGTTCTTCCGCATCCGGGTTCACTCGACCGTTGCTGTCCGCCGATTTCGTCACGTAGAGCAGCGCCGTCGATCTCATCATCCCTACGTTCCTGATGCTCTTGATCCCTTCGGAGACGTGTGCGACCATACCGAGCGAGAACAAGTCCACCAGGTTGAGGGAGGAAGGTACGATGGGCGACGCGCTCTACGATGCCATCGTGATCGGCGCCGGTCACAATGGTCTCATCGCGGCTGGGTATCTGGCGCGCGCAGGAAAGCGCGTGCTCGTCCTCGAGCGCCGTCCGATCATCGGCGGGGCAACCGTCACGGAGGAGCTGTTTCCCGGTTACCGCCTCTCGACCTGCTCCTACGTCTGTAGCCTGCTCTTGCCGGAGGTCGTTCACGATCTGCAGCTGACCAAGTACGGATACTCCGTCCGGCCGTTCGATCCGCAATATTTCGTGCCCTTCCCCGATGGTCGTTATCTCATGGTCTTTCTCGACGAGCGACGCACGTTCGAAGAACTCGCGAAGTTCTCGCGTCACGACGCCGAACGGTGGAGCGACTACTGGGAGATGTGGAATCGCATCATCGCACGGTTCCGACCGTTCGTGCTTCGCCCTGCTCCGTCGCTGGCCGAACTCGAGGCTTCCTTCCCCGGACCACAGGGCCGCGACGACCTGCGCACGCTGCTCATGCGCAGCATCGCCGAGGTCCTCGATTTCTTCTTCGAGAGCGAAGAGATCAAAGCGCCGCTCTGTACCGGAGGCGTCATCGGGGTGAACCTCGGTCCACGCTCGGCCGGGACCGCTTACGTCAAGCTGCACCACCTCCTCGGCAATCTCAACGGGCACCAAGGTGCCTGGGGCTTCGTCCGCGGCGGCATGGGTGCCATCGCCGAAGCACTGGCCGGCTTTTGTCGCGACCACGGCGTCACCATCCTCACCGACGCCGAGGTCGCCGAAATCGACATCGAAAACGGTGCAGCTCGCGCCGTGCGCCTGGCCGACGGCCGACGCTTCGCCGCGCGGGCGATCCTCTCCAACGCCGACCCCCACCGAACCTTCCTCCAGATGGTTCCAGCCAGCGCGCTCTCCCCGTCCTTCCGCGAGGCGATCCGCCGCCTACGCGTCAAAGGCTCGGTAGTCAAGGTCCTCTTGGGTCTCAACCAGCTCCCCAACTTCCGCTGCTATCCCGGTACGTCGGTCGGTCCCCAGCACACCGGTGGCATCGTCATCAATCCATCCATCGACTACCTCGAGCGTGCCTGGGAAGACTGTAAGCACGGCCGCCCCTCCGCACGCCCCTTCATGGACTGCTACATCCAGTCAGCCACCGAAGACGGGCTCGCACCGGCTGGCAAGCACGTCATGTCGCTTTACGTTCAGTACGCGCCCTACGATCTGGCCGAAGGAACCTGGGCAGAACGCAAAGAGGAGATCGGCCGCAACATCATCGATACGCTCGCCGAATACGCGCCCAACATGTGGGATGCGATCGACCATATGCTCGTGCTCGGCCCGCACGATATCGAGGAGATCATCGGCATTACCGGCGGCAATATCTTCCACGGCGAGATCGCGCCTGATCAAATGTTCTTCGGTCGACCGACGCCCGACTTCAACGGGTACGAGTCACCGATCGAACGGCTCTACTTGTGCGGATCCGGCGCCTGGCCGGGTGGCGCCGTCTTCGGCGCACCCGGGCGCAACTGCGCGCACCAGGTCCTCGCCGACCTCGAACGGCGCGACGGCGGGTAACGCACGAAGTCAGAACGTTGCCGCCTGTGGCACCACGGCCTCGGCGATGAGCCGCAGGGCGTCGACATCGTCGAGGTCGAAGGTCTGCAGCATCACGCGCTGCACGCCGATCGCCGCTCGAGCGGCCAGCTGCTCGAGCACCTCGTCGACCGTGCCGACCAGCCAGTAACGCGCCCGCGCCTGCGCGACGATCTCCTCCGGCCGCGCATCGCGCCACTGCGGAAACCA
>JBEPZP010000096.1:0-8609 GCA_041640735.1 Thermomicrobium sp. | reverse complement strand
AGGCCTGCCGCAGGGCATCGTCCGGAGAGCGAGTGCGGCCCGCGGTGCGGAGCGGTACCGTGCGCTGGACAGGGCAGGTCGACCGGTCCACGAGCGAGGTGCGGCGCGGCACTCGTTCCAGTTGCCAGAACGATCTACTCGCCGAGGAGAGCGTCTGCCGCGACAATCGTGCCGGGTACGGTAGACGCGCGAGGTGGACTGTGGCAGCCGAACGACCGCTGGCAGCTCCCTGGCGGCGCTGGATCGATGGCGAAGCCTTTTTGGCTGTGCTGATCTGGGGAGCATCGTTTCCGATCGTCAAGCACGGCGTGGACTCCTTCGAGCCCCTTCCCTTCGCTGTCCTGCGCCTCATCGTCGCGATCGGATGCTTATTGCTCTGGTTGCGGCTCCGCGGTGAATCGCTGGCGGTCGCGCGTGGGGACTGGCCACGATTGGCACTCGCCGGTTTCGGGGCTATGGGGATCTTTCAGGTCGTGTTCTTGGTCGGCATGCGGCATACGACCGCGACGAACAGTGCCCTCTTCCTCAACACGAGTCCGCTCTGGGCGTTGCCGATCACCTGGCTGGTCGAACGTCAACGCCCGCGGCTAGCCGGGGTGGTGGGGGCAGCGCTCGGCTTCCTGGGAGTCGTGCTGCTGGTGGGTTCCCCGCAGGCCACGGCGGCCGAGACCTTGCTGGGCGACCTGCTCACCCTGGCTGCCGCCGTGTGCTGGGTCGGGGTGACCTTGATCCCGCGACCGCTCGTGGCACGGTACGGTGCGGTACCGGTCACTACCTGGCTCCTGATCTGCAGCCTCGTGGTCATCGGGGCGCTCGGTGCGGAGGGTGCCGTCCAGTCGCTCCTGTCTCCACCTGGATGGGGAGCCTGGGGGGCGCTCCTCTATACGGGCGTCCTGGCGATGGTCGGCGCTAACGTGTTCTGGCAACGGGCCGTCCAGCGTCTGGGTGCGGCGACGACGCTGGTCTACTACTACCTCCAACCGGGTATCGCTATGGCCCTCGGGGTCGCTTTCCTCGGTGAAAGCGTGCGTCCAGCCCAGATCGCCGGCTTGCTCGCCGTGTTCGCCGGTGTCTTCGTCGCCCAGCGAGCTGCGGTCAAGCAGGAGGTGCCGCGGCGGGTGTCTCCGGTGGATCGGCAGGCTGGTTGACCGTGGAGGCCCCGTCAGCTGGTGGCCGTTCAGCGAGACGCTCGCGCACGGCGGTCGTTAAATCGATGCCGGTCATCGCGCTGAATCCCTCGACGAACTGTTGGACGATCACGGGCAACTGTGTCGCGTACCGTCCGAGCGCACTGTGCCCGTCAGCGTTCGCGCCGGAGTCGAAGACGACGACGCGTTCGACCTGGGTGAGCGGGCGGGCGGCAGCCTCGACGATCTTGGGTAACTGCTCGACGAAGGCCTGGTACATCAGGAGCTGCATCGCGACGGGTCCGTACGCGTTGAGCGCTTCGGCGAGGGCGCGCTTCCCGTCGGCCTCGGCTAGGAGCGCGGCTCGCTGGCCCTCGGCCTGAGCGAGCAGTTCAGCCTCGAGCGCTTCGGCGAGCGCCTTCTTCGCTTCCGCTTCGGCTTGTCCCACTTGGCGGATGCGGGCACTCTCCCCGGCACCGAGCAGCTCCTGCTCGCGTGCGGCTGCTTCCGCCCGGACGATCGTCGCCTGGCGTTCGCCTTCAGCGCGGAGCACGGCGGCTTGCTTCTCGCCCTCCGCTCGGATCACCACTGCCTCGCGCTCGGCCTGCGCTTCCTTGAGGACGGTCGCCTCGAGTTCCTTTTCACGACGCCGCGCTTCCATCTCCTGCACGGCGATCGCGGCCTCGGTGCGAGCGAGTTCGACTTGTTGCTCGGCCACGACGACCTGCTTGCGGGCTTCGGCTTCAGCCAGCGGTCCGGCCTGGCTGGCGCGAGCTCGCTCCGCCTCGACCTCAGCTGCATACTTCGCTTTGCGGACTTCCGCTTCCTTGTTGGCGGCGGCGATTTCGGCATCGGCCATCGCTTCTGCGACAGCGGCTTGCTGCATGGCGTGCGCTCGTCGCACGCGTGCATCGCGCTCGGCTTCGGCCTTACCGACCTCGGCGTCACGCTTCACTTCTGCCGTCCGTCGTTGGCCTAGCGCATCGAGATAGCCTTGTGGGTCGCTGATCTGCTGGATGGTGAGTACGTCGATCTCGATCCCCATACGGGAGAGGTCAGCGGCCGATTCAGCGGCGAGACGCTGCGCGAACGCCTGCCGGTCGGCATTGATCTGTTCGACGGTCAAGGTGCCGAGGATGGAACGCAGGTGCCCTTCCAGGGTCTGGAAGATGACGCTCCGGATCTGGTCTTGCGACATGCCGAGGAAGCGTTCGATCGCGTTCATCAGCATGACGTCGTCGGAGCCGATCTTCACGTTGGCGACAGCGTCGACCGAAACAGGTACGCCCTCTTTCGTATAGGCGGAGGCGATCTTGAGGGGGATGGTCATGACGTTGAGGGAGAGGAAATCGACTCGCTCGATGATCGGGATGCGAACGCTCGAGCCGCCCTTGACTAGCCGGTATCCGACGGTTCGGCGTTGTCCCGTCTCGGGGTCGACGACGGTGCGTTTGCGACCAGAGAAGACGGCCACCATGTTGGGCGGGACTTTGACGATATTCCGGCTGACGATGGCGAGCAACGCTGCGAAGGCGAGCAGGATGAACAGAACGGCTACGAGGGCGAGCAGGATTTCCACGATCGTCACGGTGCTCCTCCTGTCTCTCGGCCGGCTGTGCTGGCGCCGTCCGGTTCAGGATCGACGACAGCCGTCGTCCCCACGATGGAAACGATCCGTACCGGCTGTCCCGCCGGTATGGCGGCTCCGGAGCGGCTCCGAGCCAGCACTTGACGGTTCCCGGTCACGTCGCGGACGACGATGTAGCCGAGTCCGTCTGCCGGAATGGCGACGCTGACTTCGCCGACACGACCGCGCAAGTCGCGCAAGGAGAAGGCGGTCGTGGCCTGCTGCCGATAGAACAGCACGACCAGCCACCATGCGGCGGCGCCGAACAGGACGGCGCTCGCTGCCGCGATGAGCGCACTGGCGAGCGCCGATGCCCCCAAATAGGTGGCGAGCAGGCCCGTCGCGCCGAACGCCGTCAGCGCGACAGCCAACACCCGGCCGTTGAAGGGGCCGATCCCCTCTCCAGTATCCAGGTCGAAAGCCTCCGCGATCTCGCCGAAGACGAACGCGACAGCGAGGAACAACAGGCCGAGGACCGCGATCGCTGCGTAGACGAGCCAAACGAGCATAGGCGGGAATCCCTTCGCCGGGTGGCACCTCGAGTATACAAGCAGGACGGTCAGTGCAGCTGTTCTGCCTCGCGCAGTCGGGTTGCAACGCGGGCGACAGGTCGCTCGCGCGGGTACATCGGAGCGACGAGGGGTTCTCGCCTGGGGAGACCTCGTTCCCAAGGCGAGCGGTAGCGACGGCCGAATCCCGAAGACGCGTCAAGCGGGAGCGATCCGGAGAAGTCTGTCGTCGTCAGGCTGCGGGCTACCGCGCCCGTCACGGTTACTCGTCAGGAGATAGATCGCTCCGTCGGGGCCTTCGACGGCGGCCCGCAAGCGGCCGAACTGACCGCGATAGAGCGGCTCGAGCTGCTCAGCTGTGCGTCCATCGGGTGTGAGGACCAGGCGCCAGAGCGCCTGGCTGCGCAACCCGGCGAAGAGGAGGTTGCCTTGCCACTGTGGAATGCGGCCTGAACGAGCGACGGTGGCACCACTCGGTGCCCAGGTGACCGTGCCGCTCTCGGCGAGCGGTGGAACAGCGTCCGGTACCGGCCGGCGGACGAGTGTCCCCACGACGTACGGCCAACCGTAGTTGCGGCCGGGTTCGATCACGTTGACTTCGTCGTGCGCCGCCAGGCCGAACTCGCCGGTCGGCCCGTGTTCCGTCGCGTAGAGGCGACCATCGCTCGACCACGCGAGGCCTTGCACGTTGCGGTGCCCGAGCGACCATACCGGCAAACCTGGAAAAGGATTGTCCGCCGGTACCGACCCGTCGGGTTCGAGGCGGAGGATCTTGCCAGCGAGTGATGCGAGGTCTTGCGCTGCGTCTGGTTGACGCGCGTCGCCGGTGGTGACATAGAGCTTTCCGTCGGGGCCGAAGGCGATACGCCCGCCGTCGTGAATGGTCGCACCGGGTATGCCGTCGAGCACGACGACCGGGTCGAACAGGCGGCCGTCGCGCTCGGTGTAGCGGACGACGCGGTTCCGCAACTGGTTCCCTTCACGGTAGGTGTAGTAAAGGTACACCCAGGGCGTGGCTCCGAAGTCCGGGTAGAGGGCGAGTCCGAGGAGACCGGCTTCTCCCGTGGCGGCAACCGGGAGCGTCAACAGCGGATCAGGAACGAGTTGCCCGTCGATGACTACGCGGACTCGCCCGGGTCGCTCGGTCAGGAAGACGCGTCCGTCCGGCGCGAAGGCGACTTCCCACGGTGCCTCCAGTCCGCTGACGATCGTCTCGACGCGGAGTTCGACCGGCCCGGCGGGTGGTTGGGGCGACGGTGTGGGAGTGGCGGTCGGTGTGGCGGTAGGCGCGGGTGTCACGCGGATCGTCGCTGGGGCCATGGTCGGCGTCGGCGTTACCGCAGGTCGTGGCGTATCCGGTACCGGGCGTGTGCCGAGGTGACATGCCGGTAGGGCCAGCGCTGCGAGGAGCAGTGAGCGCCGGTTGAGCGTACCCCGCTTTCGGGAGGGATCGGTCGTCATGGCTTCACCCTTCAGGCC
Source organism: Thermomicrobium sp. (assembly GCA_041640735.1). Taxonomy (GTDB): domain Bacteria; phylum Chloroflexota; class Chloroflexia; order Thermomicrobiales; family Thermomicrobiaceae; genus Thermomicrobium. Next base: position 3,867 of record JBEPZP010000096.1, on the reverse strand, counting down.
GCGCCCAGATACCGCAGCGCGATCGCCGTCATGAGGCGAGCGCCGATAGCCAGCGCGTCCTCGTCGAGGTCGAACCGCGGATGGTGCGGCGGGTAGACGATGCCGCGTTCGGGGTTCGCGACGCCGAGGCCGATCATGCAGACGGGCACCTTTTGCGCGACGAACGCGAAGTCCTCTCCGGCCATGAGCGGTTGCTGGTCGAAGACTCGGTCCGGCCCCAGAAGTTCGGTCGCCACCTCCCGGGCGAGTGCAGCCAGTTCGGGATCGTTCGTCATCGCCGGGTAGCCGCGCAGGTAGACCGTCTCGGCCTCGGCCCGCATGGCCTGCGCTATTCCGTTAGCGATCTCCCTGATGCGTCGCTCGATATGGTCACGCACTGCGGGGGAATACGTGCGCACGGTGCCTTCCAGAACGGCATGGTCAGGGATGATGTTCGTGGCCGTGCCAGCGGTGAGCTTGCCGACGGTGACGACAGCCGGCTCGAACGGGTTGGTTTCGCGACTGACCAGCGTCTGCAGCGCGACGACGATGTGCGCGGCGACGACGATGGGGTCGACCGCAGTGTGCGGCTTGGCGGCGTGTCCGCCGACACCGCGCACGACGATGCGGAAGCTGTCCGCTGCTGCAGTGGTCGGGCCCGGCGAGACAGCGACTTCACCAGCACGACGCGTGCTGTCGACGTGGAGAGCGAAGGCAGCATCCACCGGCGGATCGTCGAGGATCCCGTCTGCGATCATAGCTGCGGCACCACCGGGGCCTTCCTCCGCCGGTTGGAACATCAGCTTGACCGTGCCCGCAAAGCGATCCCGCAGCTGACTGAGGAGCTCGGCGACACCGAGGAGGATCGTCGTATGCGCGTCATGGCCGCAGGCGTGCATCACGCCTGGCCGAGTCGAGCGATAGGGGACGTCGTTCTGCTCCTCGATAGGCAAGGCGTCCATGTCGGCGCGGAGCAGGACGGTTCGGCCGGGGCCGCGCTCGCCGCGGATGATCGCGAGGATGCCGTTGCCGCCGGTGGTAGGACCAGGCTGGATACCAGCGGCCTGGAGCGCTTCCGGAGACATGAAGAGCGGGCGGCCGTCACCACCGAGTCCGGTACGATGCTCGATACCGAGTTCGCGCAGGTGGGCGGCGACGAAGCGTGCGGTGTTGACCTCCTGTAGCGAGAGTTCGGGGTGCATGTGCAGGTAGCGGCGCGTCTGGCGGAGCCAGGCATCGAGTTCCGGCGTCACTCGAACCAGTTCATCCCAGCGCATCGTTATCCTCCCCCGTCAGTCGTGCCCGCGCTGATCCTACCATCGCTCGCTCGGAGGCGAACGCTGCCAGGTTCGACCGGGGCCGGTCGTTTGCGCTCCGTGCCGGGGTTTGCGATGATTCCTAAGGGCGCTCGTGCCGTGGGATGTGCGTCGCTGCAGTTCACCGGGTCGCAGCGCGGGACGCTACGATCGTCATGGATGGTGGCGACCGCGTGAGGAAACATCGGGCCGATCGTTGACTGTGCAGCGACAGCGCGTCTACCCGTGCTTCCGGGATGACTGGCGAGAGGTGCATCATGTACATCGGGCGATTCCCGTACGGTCGCTACGAGCGTGCCCCCCAACCGGATCTGCGCCTCGAGGATCTCCGCCGCGTCTATGTGCTCGTGCCGCGTGAAGACGGGCGCGGCGACGAAAACGTGACGGTCGTCGACATGACGGATCGGCAATTCCGAGAGTGGATCGTCGCCAAGGCAGCGCTCCACGGGGTACCGCTGATACCGCCGCTCGGCCGTATCGGACTCGAGATGCGGCTTCGTCTCCTCAACTACTTGATCCACCGCGGCGTCCGGATCTACCTGGTGCCTGAACCGGACGACGAACGCCGCTGAGACTGGGTATTTCTTGAGTCTCTCCCCAGGCCGCTGGCGAGAGCAGTGCACGCGGTGACAGCGTCGCTGTCACCGGTGAGGCGAGCGCTGCGCACGCGTGGACGCCGCAGCGGTGTCCGGCTGTTCGTACAGCCAACCACCGAGTACCGGTACTGTCTGGACTTCCGTCCCGTCGAGGCTTCGCACCGACAGGGCATCGGCACGTTCTCGAGCGCGGATTAGTGTTGGTGTACGAAGAGTGCGCAGGGAAGGGAAAGGGGCGTCTGCCGATGGGACTGTTCGAGAGCATGCGGGTCAGCCTGTCGGCGCTCACTGCGCAGCGGGTACGCATGGATGTGGCTGCCTCGAACCTGGCGAACGTCGATACCACGCGGACACCGCAAGGTGGCCCCTATCTGCGGAGGCAGGTGGTCTTCGCGGCCGAACAGCCGGCCCCGTTCGCTCGCCTCGTCCAGACGCGTACTGGACTCGCGCCGGCGGCGCCCTCGGCGGCTCGTGGCGTGTACGTCGCCGGTGTGGTCGTCGACCAGCGGGCGGTGCGCGAAGTGTACGATCCGAACCACCCAGACGCCGACGAGAACGGCATCGTGCGTTTCCCCGACATCGACGTCGTGAGCGAAATGACGAACCTCTTGGCGGCGACGCGTGCCTACGAGGCGAACGTGACGGTGCTCGAGTCGCTCAAGGCGATGGCGATGCGCGCGCTGAGTATCGGGCGAGCGTGAACAGCGCGGGTAGAGAGGAGCCAGGGGGATGAGCGTCGTACCGATCGCACCCGTCGCAGCGGACATCAGCCCGGTCGGAGGCGTAAGCCGTCCGGTCGCCACTGGCGGGCCGTCGTTCGTCGAGGTGCTCGAGCGCGCGTTCAGTGCGCTGAACGAGCAGATCACCGAGGCGGACCGTCTGGCGGTCGCGTTGGCAGCGGGGGAAGACGTTGACCTGCACCAAGTCATGATCGCGCTCGAGACTGCCTCGATCGGTCTGCAGGCGGCATTGCAGATCCGCAACCGAGCGCTGGAAGCCTACCGTGAAGTGATGTCGATGCCGATTTAACGGATCGAGCGGAACGGATCACGCGCATGCTGCGCCGCCTGTCGGTGTATGGACAGTATGTCCGCGAGCGATGGGACGGGCTGAGCCAGAACCGCCGGCTCGCCATCATCGCGGTGGCCTTGACCGCGATCTTCGCGGTCGCGCTCCTCCTCTTGATGCAACCGCCGCAACAGTATGCGCCGCTCTACTCCGGTCTCTCAGCCGACGACGCGGCGGCGATCATCGAACAGCTGCGTCAGCAAGGGATTCCCTACAAACTCAGCAACGACGGGACGGCGATCAGCGTCCCGGCCGATCGGGTAGCCCAGGTGCGCCTGGCGCTGGCGGCGCAGGGCCTGCCCAAGAGCGGGACGCTGGGGTTCGAGTTGTTCGATCGCTCTTCCTTCGGGATCACCGACTTCCAGCAGCGCGTCAACTATCAACGCGCACTGGAGGGGGAGCTGGCGCGGACGATCAGCCAGTTAGACGGGGTACGCTCGGCCCGTGTGCACTTAGTCATTCCCGAAGAGTCGCTGTTCACCGAGCGTCAGCAGCCGACGACAGCAGCGGTCGTGTTGCAGCTGAAGCCCGGTAGCCGGCTCACCGACGAGCAGGTCCGCGGTGTCGTGCACCTCGTCTCGGCGGCGGTACCGGGGCTGCAGCCGGAGCACGTCACGGTGGTCGACGAGAGTGGAAATGCCCTCTGGTCAGGGGGTGGAGTCGCTGCAGCTGGGGGGATGAGCGACCACTTCAAGGCGCAGCGTGCCTTCGAGGCGGCGCTCGCGACCCAGCTCCAGACGATCGTGGCCCGCATCGTCGGAAACAACAATGCCGCGGTACAGGTCAGCGCGAGCTTCGACTGGGACCAGCGCCAGATCGACAGCGAGATCTACAGTCCGAACGGAACACAGCCGCAAGTGCGCAGCCAGCAGGAGCGGGTGCAGACGACCGAGGGGACAGCGACCGGA
>JBEPZP010000095.1:0-8638 GCA_041640735.1 Thermomicrobium sp. | reverse complement strand
ACCAGGAACTGCGCGCGCTCGCCAAGCGCGCAGTCGAACTCGGCGTGGCCGATGCCTTCGTCGAGGGACGGAGCTGGCAGGAGGTGTTCGCCGACCTCGCACAGCGCGAGAACGGTCGGGCTTGGTTGCGCGAGTGGGAAGAACGCGGCGAGCCGTGGTTCTGGATCAACGCGGGTGACGGGCTCCAACACCAGTTCCGCGCCTGGCGCGACGACCCGAGCCCGATCTTCCCGGTGCTCATCGACTACGTGCGACGGGCTGCCCGGGGCGAATCGATCGAACGCGATACGACACAGGTACGCGAGGAACGCGACCGGATCACCGCCGAATACCGTGCCCTGCTACCGAGCGACGAGGACCGCGCAGCCTTCGACCAGTTGCTCGGCCTGGTGCGACAGGTCTACTACTCGATCGAAGACCACAAGTTCTGGGTCGACCACTGGTTCATGAGCATCTGGTGGAACAAGCTGCGCGAGCTCGGTGCGCTCTTCGTCGAGCACGGGTTCTTCCGCGAGGTCGACGACCTGTTCTACCTCCACTGGACCGAGGTGAGCCAAGCGCTCACCGACCTCTTGCTCGCCTGGTCGATCGGTACCGAAGCGTACGGACCGAAGCACTGGCCAGAGGTCGTCGCACGCCGGAAGGAGATCCTGGCGAAGCTCCGCGCCTTCAACCCGCCGCCAGCGCTCGGCGTCGTCCCCGAGGTGATCGCCGACCCGGCGATCGTCATGCTGTGGGGCATCACGCCGGAACGCCTCCGCGCCTGGGTGACTAAGGACGAAGGGAACGTCTTGAGCGGCTTCGCCGCCTCACCGGGCGTCGTCGAGGGGCCAGCACGGGTCATCTTCGATGTCGCCGAACTCAAAACGGTCCAAGACGGCGAAATCCTCGTCTGCTCGGTGACCGAACCGAGCTGGGCACCGGTCTTCACCAAGGTCCGCGGTATCGTGACCGACATCGGTGGCGTGATGTCGCACGCGGCGATCGTCGCTCGCGAGTACAGCGTGCCAGCCGTGCTCGGTACCGGCATCGCGACCAAGCGTATCCGGACTGGCCAACGCGTCCGCGTCGACGGCAACGCAGGCACGGTCACGCTCTTGGACTGAGCGCCCAGGACAAGGCAGGCAGGCTGGCACCGGCGAGCGGCGACTCGCACGCCGGTGCAGTATCCTGAACACGACCAGCGTGAAGTGAGGAGCAGTCGATGGAACTCACGCCCGAAGACGTCCAGGAAATCCTCAAGCTACTCGAGCAGTCGTCCTTCGACGAACTGTACTTGGAAACACCGCAGTTCAAATTGATCGTCCGCCGCGGGCACGACGGGACGGTCTCCCCGGTCGCGCCGAGTGGAGTGCCTGCTCCCCCTCCGGTCGTCGACGTCGACGCACACTCCGCTCAGGCAGCGCGCCAGGACGCACCGGCTGCACAGGTCATCCCAGTCGAAACGCCGCCGCAGCCGCCCGAGACGCCCGGCGAGACGCTGGTCCCGATCGTGGCACCGCTCAAGGGAATCTTCTATCGGGCTCCACGCCCGGGTGCGGAGCCGTTCGTCGATGTCGGCAGCGAGGTCCAGGAGGACACGGTCGTCGCCATCATCGAGGTGATGAAGCTGATGCACTCGGTGCAAGCCGGTGTGCGCGGTACGGTCGTCGCCGTGTGCGTCGAGAACGGCCAAGCAGTGGACCGCGGGCAGCCGCTCTTTCTCGTCCGCCCGCATCAGGAGTCCGCTGCCGAGACTCGGTGAGGAGCGAGAGTCATGGCCCAGCGGATTCAGCTCATCGACGTGACGCTCCGCGATGGTAACCAGAGCCTCTGGAGCGCGATCGGGATCGACACGCGCACTGTGGTCGAGGTCGCTCCGTGGCTCGACCGAGCGGGATTCAAGTGCATCGACTTCACGACGAGCACGCACATGGCCATCAGCGTGCGCTACCACCGCGAGGACCCTTACGAGAAGATCCGGCTGGCGCGACAGCTGATGCCCAGGACGCCGCTCATCTTCATGACGACCGGGATGCGCTTCATTACCTGGGAACCGGCACCGCGAGCGATCATCCGCCTGGCCATGCGCGTCGTCCTCCGCCACGGTATCCGCCGCATCCAGATCGTCGAGCCGATGAACAACATGAGTGCCCTCCTCGAAGCAGCGAGGATCGCGCGCGAGGAGGGAGCGGAAACGGTCGTGGCGGGCCTCGTCTACAGCATCAGCCCGGTACACACCGACGAGTTCTACGTGCGTTGCGCTCGCGAGCTCGCCCGCGAGCGGGAACTCATCGATACGGTCTACATCAAGGATCCCTCCGGCTTGCTCACCCCCGAGCGGGTAAAGACGATCGTGCCGGCCCTGCGCGAGGCGCTCGGACCAGACATGCCGCTCGAGATCCACTCCCACTGCACGATGGGCATGGCTCCCCTCTGCTACCTCGAGGCGGTCCGGCTCGGCGTCGAGACGGTCCACACCGCTATCCCCCCGCTCGCCGAGGGCACCTCGCTGCCGTCGATCCATCGCACCATCGCCAATCTCCGCGAACTCGGCTTCGAGGTCGAGATCGACGAGGAACCGCTGCGGCACGTCTCGGAATACCTGTTCAAGCTCGCTCGCCGCAAGCGCTATCCGATCGGTCAGCCGCTCGAATACGACGTTTCGTTCTACCGGCACCAGGTACCAGGTGGGATGATGACGACGCTCCAGCGGCACCTGAAAGAAGTCGGTGCCGAGCACCGGTTCGCCGAGGTCCTCGAAGAGATCGTGCGCGTCCGCGCCGAACTCGGTTACCCGATCATGGTGACGCCGTATTCCCAACTCGTGGCGACGCAAGCGCTCATGAACCTGGAGTCGCGCGAGCGGTACGAGAAGGTGCCCGACGAGGTGATCAAGTACGTGCTCGGCCGCTACGGCCCGCCGCCCGCGCCGATCGACCCCTGGGTGCGCGACCGCGTCCTCGCATTACCGCGGGCACGCGAGTTGGACGTGCCCGTTCCGGAGCCGACGCTGGAAGAGCTCCGGCGGCAGTTCGGCGCGCAGATCTCTGACGAAGAACTCCTCTTACGCTGGGCGCTCCCGGCCGACCAGGTCGACGCAGCCTTGGCACGGAAGTTCGGAAACGTGGGAGCCAACGGCAGCGGCTCAGCGCACCCGCTCGCTCAGCTGATCGCGGAGGTCGCGCGACGGCCGACGATTAGCTTTTTCCACTTCGAAAAGGACGGTATCCGGCTCACGCTCAGTCGCTCGGGCAGATAACGGAGAGGATTCTTTGCCGATGACGGTTACACCGCTCGACGTGCGAGTGCTCGAGGCCTTCGTCTTCGATGTGGACGGCACGCTCATCCTTTCCGAAGGGCCGGACTGGAGCGGTGCGGTCCCTCTCCCCGGTGCGGTCGAACTCTTGGAATGGCTGCGCGAGCGCGGAGTTCCCTTCGCGTTGTTCACGAGCGGCAGCAACGATCTCCCAGCCGTCTACGCCGCGCGCCTGCGCGCAGCTGGCCTTCCTGTCGAAGACTGGCAAGTGATCACCACCGGAGTCACCGCGGCCGAAATCATCGCCACCGAGTACCCCGGCCGCACAGTGTTCGTGCTCGGGCAAGAAGGGACGGTCGCTCCGCTGCGTGCACGCGGCATCCCCGTCGTCGAAGGACGCCAGGGCGAAACTGCAGGGGTCGTCCTGGTTGGTTGGAGCCCATCGTTGACGTATGATGAACTCGACATCGCTTGCCGCGCGGTGTGGAATGGGGCCGACCTCCTGGTCACCTCAGCGGCTCGCGCCTTCGTTTCCAAGCGCGGCCTGCGCCCCGGCTGGTCGTGGTCGATCGCGACCGCGATCGCAGAAACGACTGGCAAGCGCCCGCGGGTCGTCGGCAAGCCTTCGGTGGAAGCGCTGCGCGCCGTCGCGCGGCTCCTGCGGACCGAGGTCGGTTCGCTCGCCGTCGTCGGCGACGACCCGGACCTCGAGCTGCGGATGGGACGAGACGCCGGTGCGCCGACCATCCAGGTCCGAACTGGGCGCGGGAGCGAGGCCATCGAGACGCCCCTCATCGGCGACCTCGTGGTGAGCGGTGTCGATGAACTCCTCACGCTCCTTCAGCGGGCACACGCACGGGAAGGAGCGCAGGGCCAGTGAGGAGTGAATCGCGATGGGCGAGCGTCGGTACTGGAACGAAGCGCTGGAGACGATCGCGCCAGCCGAGTTGTGGAAGCTGGAAGACGAGCGCCTGCGCTGGCAATTGCGCTGGGTCTGGGAGCGGTCGCCCTTCTACCGCGAGAAGTTCAGCGCGGCCGGGATCGACCCGCTCACGATCGGTCGCGAATCGCTCCACCTGCTGCCCTTCACCGTCAAGGAGGAGGTGCGGCAGACGCAGGACGAGCACCCGCCGCTCGGTGGACACGCCTGCGTGCCGCTGGAGAAGGTCGTCCGCCTCCACGCCTCCTCCGGCACGACCGGCAAACCGACCCTGGTCGGGCTAACGGAAGCCGACGCGCGAGCCTGGAACGAGATCCTAGCCCGCTTCTTCTGGGCCACCGGTGTGCGGCCCGGTACGCGCGTCTGGCTCGCGGTGACGCTCGGCTGGTACATCGCTGGCTTGAGTTTCTACGAAGCGCTCCGCGAAGTCCGCGCCACCGTCTACCCCTCCGGTACCATGGAAGCCTCGCGCACGTTCAACGTCCTCCGTCGCGCCGGCGTCGACTACATGGTCTCCAGCCCGACCTTCGTCAACTACCTGACCAACGTCGCACGCGAGCGCATGGGGCTCGACCCGGCGAGTTTCGGCCTCAAGGCGATGGCCCTCGGCGGCGAACCCGGGGCCGGAGTCCCGCAGATCCGGCAGCAGATCGAAGAAACCTGGGGATGCAAGGTCTACGACGCCATGGGTACCGCCGACTTCGCGCCCATCCTCTGGACGGAGTGCGAGGCGCAGGCGGGTATGCACTTCATCGGCCAGGGGTACGTCATCGCCGAATTCATCGACCCCCAATCGGGGCAGCCGGTCGAACCGCGCGAGGGTGCGCTCGCCGAGCTGGTCTACACCGCCATCCAGCGCGAGTGCGTCCCGCTCATCCGCTTCCGGATCGGTGACCTCGTCCGCATCGAAGGCACAGGCAGCTGTGTCTGCGGCCGCACCGGGATACGGATCCGTTGCGTCGGTCGCGTCGACGACATGTTCATCGTCCGCGGCGTCAACGTCTTCCCGAGTGCCGTCGCCGACGTGATCGCCTCGTTCCGGCCGCGCGTGACCGGCGAATTCCAGATCCGCCTCCCGCCCCGCGGCCTGCCCATCGAACCGCCGGTACCGATCGTCATCGAACTCGGCCCCGAGCCGGGTGACCTCCTCCAGCTCAAACGCGCCCTGGAAGAGGCGATCCGCTCGCAGCTCATCTTCCGGGCGACCGTGCAGCTCGTTCCCAAGGGTGAACTCGCTCCCACCGGCACCATGAAGCGCCAGGTGATCGTCCGCAGCGAACGCTGACACGGGAGCGTGCTCTGCTGACGCGCGAGACCGCGACAGAAGCGGTCGTCCCACCCGGCGGTCACCCCCGCGCTGCTCAGCCTCCGAGTGCTCGCTTGAGGACAGCCAGCACCTCCGTCTGAGCCCGCTGGCTGACCCAAGCCGCGGGCGCAAAGGCATCGAAGCCGTGGAACGCCCCGGCGAAGACGTGGAGCTCAGTCGGCACTCCGGCCTGCATCAGTCGCTGCGCGTACTGGATGTCCTCGTCGCGGAAGAGATCGGCAGTCCCCACGAGGATATAGGCCGGGGGCAACCCGCGGAGATCCTCGGCACGCGCCGGAGCGGCGTAGGCCGGGACATCGTGAGCACCCGGCTCGCGACCGAGGTAGGCGCGCCAACCGACGAGGTTCCACTCGCGCGTCCAGATGAGGCGGCGGTCAGTGATCTCGTAGCTCGAGGGCGTCTCGTTGCGGTCGTCGAGCATCGGATAGATGAGCAGTTGGAAGCGCAGCGGTACCTCGCCGCGGTCGCGCGCGAGCAGCGCTAAGGCTGCCGCCAGTCCGCCGCCAGCACTCGCTCCCGCGATCGCGATCCGCTCGCGGTCGATCCCCAGCTGTTCAGCGTGCTCGTACACCCAGCGCAGGGCAGCGTAGCAGTCTTCGAGCGGTGCGGGATAGGGATGCTCGGGAGCGAGCCGGTAATCGACCGACGCCACCAGCGCCGGTATCGAGCGCGCGTACTCGGCGCACTGCAGGTCGTTCATCTCCGGGTTTCCCAGCACGTATCCGCCACCGTGGATCCAGAGCAGGGCCGGTAACGGACCGGCCTGGGCACTCGGACGATAGAGTCGGACGCGCACCGTCGAGCCATCGAAGGCGTTGGGGGCAAACCCATCGGTAATGGCGACGTCCTCCGGCAACGGCGGCATGAGATCGGCCAATGCTTGGCGGAGGATCACCATGCGCTGTCGTGCCCGCGTAACGTCGCGGAGGTCGAGCAAGAACTCCTCAGGGAAGGCAGCTAACGCTGCGGCCAGCTCCGGGTCCAAACGGTCGAGCGCCGACATCACTGCACCTCGTTTCCCTCACGGACAGCGGTACGTGCGTAGGGTACCGGGTAGCGCACGTCTCCGCAAGCCGGTCCCAGCACGAGCGAACGCGCGCCGAGGCACTTTGACGACCGGCCGGCTACCCAGCACGCACTGCCGCTCCGTTCGCGGTATGGGCAGAGCGGCAATCACCGAGCCGCGGGCCAACCACCCCACGGTCGTGCCGTGCGAAGGCGTACCGATCGCGCGACCGTCGCCGGTCGCCCCCCTCACGCCGGCGACACCGGCTCGAAGGCCGCGACGATCATGCTGTAGTAGCTCGGTGCCTCGTAGCAGAGCACTTCGCCCCGCAGCGGTACGCGGCGCATCACGCCGGCCAGCATCAAGGTCTGCCACAGACCGTCGATCGCCGCGTTGGTCGCCTTCTCCTCGGGAAGATCGATGAGCCGGCCTGGGTCGTTCGCCTCGAGGGCTGCGACGACCAGGCGATCGACCTCCGCCGCGTCGGGGTGGAACCCGTACGGGCCGTCGGCCCGGTGCGTGTGCGCCCAATCACAGCTGGCGATGAAGGCGACGCGCCGGCCGTCACGCTCGGCCGCCAGCGCCACTGCCTCGCCGAAGGTGACCAAGAGTTCCCGCGGCATCCGGCGCGAGGGGGTGACGATGACGACCGATGGGCCGCTTTCCCCCTCCGGGGCCGGGGCGAGCACGTCGCCGTAGCCGACGAGGTTCCGCCCGTGTCCCAGGAACCAGAGCGGGGTCATCGTCCCCCAATCGAGCGGGATCACCGACTGGTCCCAGCGGTTGCCGGCGAACCCAGCGAGCGCGATCGGGACACCGAGCTCACGCGCGGCCGCGGCGATGGCCTCCGTCGCCGCCTTGTCCAAGGGCACGTTCATCTCGATCTGCCGGCCGTGCCAGCGGAGCGTCCCGGCACCGCGGGCCGTATAGGCCAGGCAGACCATCCCGTCGACCCGCACCCCGTGTGGCGTGGCGACGACCAGCACGTCCGGCTGGGTCGCGGTACAGCGCCGCGCCAACTCGAACATCGCCGCTCGCGTCGCCAGCCCGCCCTCAGCGTCTTCCGAGAGTTCCGGAATGATCGGAAATCCGTGTGGTGCGACTGCACCGAAGACGATACCCATGGTGTCCTCCTGTTCCACGTCGCCAGTATCGAGGCAAGCAGCCGGGCAGGCAAGCCGGGCTGGGCAGCGAGACCCGAGACCACGCGTTTACGTGGCGTTTACACGTGCGATCTATACTCCGTCTCGAATAGCGGAGGTCGTGCACTGCTGAGCGGTGATACGGTTGGGAAAGAGCGATGGAGACCGAAAGGACGCGGATCGGGCAGGTCAGCCGTTCGCGCGGACGCCGCCTCGCGATCATCCTCGGCAGCGTCGTCGTTGCACTCCTGGTGGTCGTGCAAGGGATCGCCTTGGCGTTGCCGCGAGGCAATCCACCTGTCGTCGCCGAACCGCCCTGGGACAGTCCGGAGACGCGGGAACTCTTCATGCGGGCCTGCGGTGACTGTCACTCCAACCAGACGAACTGGCGCTGGTACACCTACATCGCGCCGGCAGCGTTCCTCGCCTACCGCGACGTCGTCGAGGGACGGCAGAAGTGCAACGTCGCCGAGTGGGGAGTCGGTGGGGAAGCGGAGTGCGACGAATCGGTCGAACAGATCCAGGAAGGGAAGATGCCGCCGTGGTTCTACTTGTCGCTGCACCCGGAGGCGAACCTTTCGGCGAGGAAAAGCAACGCTTGATCGCCGGGCTGATCGCCACCTTCGGAGAGGGTGGGGAAGGCAGGGAGCGAGCACCCCGGACGCCAGCGGAGGAGCGAGAGGAAGAGGAGAGCTCGACAGCCGTGCCGCTCGTCCACCGCGTCTCCTGAAGGCACCGATGGGGCTGAAGCTACAGTAGGTCACGCGCCCTACTGGGAAGCGCGGCAGGAGGTCTTGCAGCGGCCCCCGGCAGATGGTACGGTAAGAGAGGAGTACGTACACCGAATGCTGAGCCGCGTAGACCGTTTTACCGCGGCCGGACATGTCCGGTCTGGATCAGCGATGGACGAGGGGCGAGCAGCCCGTGCAAAGCTTGGGGAGCGAGCATCGCATAGCCATGGAGCGAAGCCCCTTGGTCACTGCCC
>JBEPZP010000094.1:0-8641 GCA_041640735.1 Thermomicrobium sp. | reverse complement strand
AGATATGCTCTGCCAGGGTGCGGGCGACGTGTGCATCGACGTGCCGATTTACCGCCACGATCCCACCGAAGGCAGAGACCGGGTCGCCATCGAACGCTCGGGCGAAGGCATCGCCGACCGAGTCAGCTACGGCAACGCCGCACGGCGCCGCGTGCTTGACGATCACGGCGGCCGGGCGATCGAAGCGCCAGACGAGTTGCCAGGCGGCAGCAGCGTCCTGGATATTGTTGTACGAGAGCTCGACACCACCGATGGTCGTCCATCGGTCGATCTGGTCGGGAAAGCCGAGGATGCGGTAGACGGCTGCAGATTGGTGCGGATTCTCGCCGTACCTGAGACTCCGCACTTTGCGCAACGGGAGCGGCAGCAGGTCAGGAAAGGCCTCACGCCTGAGGTAGGCTGCGATCTGTGCATCGTACACGGAGACGTGCGCGAACGCCTTGGCCGCGAGTTCGCGACGTAGCTCCGATGGTACACGTGTCGGGTCGCCTGGCCCGAGTGCTGACAGGACGCGCTCATAATCGGCGGGATCGACTACCGGGAGTACCCAGCGGAAGTTCTTGGCCGCCGCACGGAGGAGCGCCGGCCCACCGATGTCGATGAGCTCGACCGCCTGCTCCTCGGGTGTCTCGCGCTGGACGTATCGGTCGAATGGGTACAGGTTGACGACTACCAGGTCGATCGGTCGATAGCCCAGGCGAGCCAGTTCTTGGAGGTCTTCCGAGCGGTCGCGCCGTGCCAGGATCGGCGCGTGGATCGCCGGGTGGAGCGTCTTGACTCGCCCCTCCAGAAGCTCCGGAAAACCGGTTAGTTCGGTTACCTCAGTTACGGGAATACCATGGTCACGCAACAGACGTGCCGTCCCACCGGTCGAAAGGAGTTCGCAGCCGAGGAGACACAAGCGCTCAGCGAAGGTGACGAGGCCCGTCTTGTCGGAAACGGACAGCAGTGCCCTCATCCTTCCTCCTCGCCGTGACGAGACGCTGTCCAAGACCGGTCCGGAAGGACGAGCACGTCCTTGCCGAAGACGGAGCGAAAGAGACCGGCCCGTGCCTGCGCCTTTTCGACTTCCAGCGTCGGGTAGGTCGGCGATCGTGCATAAATCGTCACGTAACCGTCGTGAAACTCGACACGCACGTCCTTCACCAGCTGCCGGTGGCTCGCGTCGAGGCCCTCAGCGATCCGCAGAATGGCAGCCAGCTGCTCCACCAACTGGCGCCAGCGCGGTGGCAGTTGGCGAAAGTCCGGGTGGCGTAACGACGGCTCGGCTGCGCGGTGGTACCGTGCGATCAGCGCTATCACACGTTGTTCAGTGCGGTCGAATCCGCGCAACGGAACGGCCATGATCCGGTCGAAACTGTAGCGGTGGTGTTCCGGAAGGGAGCGGTACTGCCCCGTGTCATGCCACAACGCTGCAGCGGCGAGATAATCGCGTCCCTCGGGCGGAAGCCCGAGACGATCGCGGAACTGGTCGAAGAGACGTAGAGCGAGAAACGCGACGTGCTCGCTATGTTCGGGATCGGGTGTTTCGATCGCTCCGGCTGCACGTGCCCGCTCGATGGAGGGATCGGACTGCACGACTCTCGTGCCTCCTCACTCGGGGACAAGTATGGCATGCGTCGTCTCTGTGCTAGAGCTGGTCGACGACCAACCGGATGACCGTGCGCAGCGTCTCGATCACGCCGATGGAGCGAACGGCGACGGCGGCGAAGCGCGGCGCCCGCATCGGATTCAGATAACGGTCGAGTATCGGCAGAGGCAGCGCGGTCGGGAGATCCATCTTGTTGTACTGGAGCACGAGCGGAAACTCGGTGAGCCGCTTCCCCTGTCTCGCGAGATTGTGGAGCAGCTCACGCAAGCTTTGCAGGTTGTCGGCGAGCCGCTCCTTCTGGGCATCGGCGACGAAGACAACACCGTCGGCACCGCTGAGTACGGCTACGCGCGTTTGCCGATACAGTGGCTGACCAGGAACGGTGTACAGTTGCAGTCGTAGCCGATACCCGTGGATCGTGCCGATATCGACCGGTAGGAAATCGAAGAACAGGGTGCGCTCGGTTTCCGTATCGATGGAGACGAGGTCGCTCTTCGCCTGTGGTGGCAAAGATCGATGGATGACTTGCAAGTTCGTCGTCTTACCGGATAGACCGGGGCCGTAATAGACGATTTTGGCGTGGATTTCACGGGCGGCGACGTCGATCAACGCCATGATGGCCGATCACCTGGACCTCTCGTCCGGTCGCGTGCGGCGTACGCTACGAGGGTTGTCATTCGGCAACGAGTACTGCCTCCGAATCGGTACCGAACCGGAGCACGACACGCGGGGAATCGGCTCGCGTGACCCGACCGATGATCCAGCCCTCGCCGAGATGGGCTCGTAGCGCCTCGACGAAGCCTTGCTCACCGATGACCGCGAATCCGATTCCCATGTTGAAAACACGGAACATTTCGCCAGTGTCGACTGCTCCCCGGGCTTGGATTTCGCGAAAAATCGGCGGTATTGCCCACAACGAAGCGTCGATCTCCACCCGACATCCGCTGGGGACGATCCGCGCAATGTTTTCGAGCAGCCCTCCACCCGTAATGTGCGCCAGTCCATGCAGGGCATCGTGCTCGAGCCAATCGCGGAGCAGCGGCAGATAGCACCGGTGGGGGACCAGCAAGAGCTCGCCCAACGGGCGATCAGCCCATGACGGCACCTCCTCGAGCCGTTTGCGGTCCTCCTCCGGATCACCCGTCAAACCGAGACTAGCACGTGCCAGGCTGTACCCGTTCGTGTGCAAGCCGCTGCTGGGTAGCCCGAGGACGACGTCTCCGGGAACGATACGGGAGCCATCGACGATGCGATCGCTCCGGACGACACCGACCATACACCCGGCGAGATCGTAGGTGCCGGGAACGTACATGCCGGGGAGTTGAGCCGTCTCGCCGCCGATCAGAGCGCACCCGAGTTCGCGACAGGCAACAGTCATGCCGCGAACGAGTTCTTCCAGAACCGACTCCTCGAGAGCTGCGGTCGCGAAGTAGTCCAGAAAAAAGAGCGGTACGGCCCCACACGCCAGCAAGTCGTTGGCGCTGTGGTGGACGAGATCGATCCCGATACCTTCATGCCGGCCCCAGGCCCGCGCTACGAGGATCTTCGTCCCCACACTGTCGATCGTGGCGACCAGAGCGAGTCGCCCGTCGGTACCGGGAGCGGCGAACACTCCGCCGAAGAGCCCTAGGGGGCGCAAGACCGCGTCGGAGAAGGTCTCCCGCACCGCCTGCGCTATCCGTGCCTTGACACTCTCGGCTCGCTGAAGGTCGACACCCGATCGTGCGTAGGAGAGCGATTCCACGTGTCTTTCCCCGCTACACTGACTCAGCCTGGAGAGCCTCTGCCACCTGCGGCCCCGAACGACGCAGCGCCAACCGCAACCGGCCGAGGTTCGCGCTGCCCGATGCGACGAGCACCAGCGCGGTGTCCTGGTCCAGCGGAGCGACGAGAACCAGGTGCCGGTCGAACTCGACGATCGCTTGACGCGGTGGGCTGGCCAGCTCCTGACCAAGCGCCTCCAGCATGAGGAGCCCGCTCACCGCGTTGGCAGCGATCGCTTCCATGTCGAGTTCGGTCCCCGGTGCGGTAGCCGCCTCTACCAGCAGTCCGTCCGTCGTCACGACGAGTGCCGCCTGGAGACCATAATCCCGCTGTAAGCGTTGAACGACTTCATTCAGGGTCACGGCACTGCTCCTCACCTTCGGCGTTCCCTCGGGCGTATTATCGGCGAATCCGCTCGTGCGAGCGACAGGAATTTCGTCCTGAGTGCTGCGCTCAAGTATCAGCCGAGCTGGTCAAGATGTAGGGCTCTAAACGGGGCACGAGCGAGGTCGGTATTCGCGCACGGACCTCGATCCCCTCCGCCTGATAGCGCCGTTCGTCGACGGTGCCGCGCTCCTCGATCACGGTGAGGAGATCCCGCTTCCGGTAGGGTATGAAGAGACGGACCTGAACCGGTCGCACCACTGTTTGCAGCACCTCGGCGATGCGCTGGCGTAGCTGGTCCAGACCTTGTCCCGTCAAAGCCGAGACGAGGATCGCGTGCGAAGGAACACCCAACTCGCGAGCGATGACGTCTGGCGGAGTATCGGGCGCCAGCAAGTCGATCTTGTTCAACACAGTGATCGTCGGGAGGACATCGGCCCCGAGTTCGCGGAGAACCCGGCGCACCGTGGCAGCTTGCTCGGCAGCCTTGGGGTGCGTGATATCGACCACATGGAGCAGGAGCTGCGCATCGAGGATTTCCTCGAGGGTGGCGCGGAAGGCAGCGACGAGCGACGTCGGCAGCTTGTGAATGAACCCGACGGTGTCGGTCAGGAGCGCGACTTGACCATCGGGAAGGTGCAGGCGCCGCGTCGTCGGATCCAGTGTCGCGAAGAGCTTGTCCTCGGCGAGCACAGACGCGCCGGTGAGGGCGTTGAGCAAACTCGATTTGCCGGCGTTGGTATATCCGACGAGAGACACGACCGGCAGGCGCTGCTGACGCCGTCGTTGCCGATAGCGCTCGCGGTGACGCCGCACATCCTCCAGCTGGTGACGGATCCACGCGATGCGCTCACGCGCACGGCGACGATCGATTTCCAGCTGTGTCTCGCCTGGTCCGCGGAGTCCGACACCACCGACAGCCTGGCGCGACAGGTGGGTCCACATCCGCGTGAGGCGGGGCAAGCGGTATTCGAGTTGCGCGAGTTCGACTTGGAGACGACCTTCGCGGGTCTGCGCGCGACGCGCGAAGATGTCGAGGATGAGCGCTGTACGATCGAGCACCTTGACCTGGAGCGCGTCCTCGAGGTGGCGCAGCTGAGCCGGGGTGAGTTCGTCATCGGCCAGCAAAACGGTAAAACCTGCCCGCTCCCGCAGCTGCGCGATCTCCTGGAGCTTGCCTGGCCCCACGTAGTGACGGGGATGCGGATGCGGGAGGCGTTGAATGACCGCGCCGACGACCTCCAACCCAGCCGTCGTGGCCAGCTGCGCCAGCTCGGCTAGGGATGACTCTGGTTCCCAGCCGTCTCGGCGCCAATGGACGCATACCAGGAGCGCACGTTCGGTCTTGGTCTCAGGAATGAACAGGTTCGGCCGCTTCCTTCCTGCCACGTCGCTCAGACTCGACTTCGCGATACCAGTGGCTGTCCTAGTGTACCCCAATACAACAAGGCCACCGCCGGTACCGGACGGTGGCTCGCGGCTGGGGAGTAGGGATTCGAACCCCAACTAGCTGATCCAGAGTCAGCCGTCCTACCGTTAGACGACTCCCCAACGACCGCTGCAAAGTGTAGTCGACCACCCTCCTGGCTGTCAAGGGTTGCACGCGGGCACGGTCTCAGTTAGCGTTGGAGCAGGGTACGGTTGAGGACGGGAGGTGTGTCCATGCAGATCGGCTACGATCGACCGCTCTACATCCTGGCCTTTGACCACCGGAGCTCGTTCGAGGAGATGGCGAGCAATGCCGGTGTTCCCGAGAGTGAGCGCGTCGAGAAGATTCGGCAGGCGAAGCAGGTCATTTTCGCCGGTTTCGAGCGTGCAGTGGAGCGCGGGGCACCGCGCGATGCGGCCGGCATCCTGGTCGACGAGCAGTATGGTGCTGACGTCGCCCGCGCGGCTCGGGAGCGGGGATACATCCTCTCCATGCCGGTCGAAAAGAGCGGCCAGAAGGTCTTCGACTTCGAGTACGGCGAACAGTTCGGCGATCACATCCTCGCCTTCGATCCGACCTTCAGCAAGGCTCTCGTCCGCTACAACCCCGACGATCCCGCTGATGTCAAACGAACGCAGCTCGAGCGGCTGAAGGTGCTGCACGACTGGTTGCGCGAGCGCAACCGGATGTTCCTCCTCGAACTCCTGGTCCCCGCGACTAAAGCGCAACTGGAACAGGTCGGTGGCGACAGTGAGCGGTACGATCGCGACGTCCGTCCGAATCTGACGTTGCAGGCGATCGACGAGTTCTACGCGGCCGGAATCGTCCCCGATGTCTGGAAGATCGAGGGACTGGATCGCCGCGAGGACTGCGAGCGAATGGGTGCCAAGGTGCGGAGCGGTGGTCGCGACCACGTGAGTTGCGTCGTCCTCGGCCGCGGGGCTGACCCGGCGCGCGTCGATCACTGGCTGCGCATGGGAGCCGGTGTGCCAGGCTACATCGGTTTCGCCATCGGCCGCACGCTCTGGTGGGAAGGAGTGCAGGGCTTCTTGAACGGAGCGCTCACGCGCGAGGAAGCTGCCGAGAAGATCGCGGCGAACTACCTGCGGGCGATCGATCTCTTCGTCGAAGCTTCGCGAGCCACAGTGGCCTGACGGCGTTTCGCCTCAGCGTGTGAGTGCACGAGTGCGCGCCGGGTCATTCGGTTCCCGGCGCGCACATTTACGCTCCGTGGAGATCGAAAATGAAAAACCGGCTCAAGGAGCCGGTGTCCTTGTCGTCTCTGGTGCCGAGGGGCGGGATCGAACCGCCGACACCGTGATTTTCAGTCACGTGCTCTACCAACTGAGCTACCTCGGCTTACGCTGCCTCGCGGCACTCGTGGGCGATAGAGGACTCGAACCTCTGACTTCCACGGTGTAAACGTGGCGCTCTACCAACTGAGCTAATCGCCCGCGAAGTGGTGCCGAGGAAGGGATTTGAACCCCCACGCCCTTTCGGGCACTACCCCCTCAAGGTAGCGCGTCTGCCTATTCCGCCACCTCGGCACGTCCCTGCCGCCTCGGCAGCACTACTGAGTATAGGCAGTCGGGCGGGTTGCTGTCAAGACGCCTGGCTGAGCTCACCCCGGCGCGAATCCCTCACCGCTCACCGTGACCCGGTAGGAGTTGAGGTGCCGAGGTGCACGCCCCGGTGACGAGGTCGGTGCGGTAACGGCGTGCCCGTTCGCTCACCGACCGTCGCGCGAGCGCCGGCGACCAGGCGTAGCCAGCGCCCCTACCTCTGCCCACTCACCTGAGCCATTCGATCACTGAGAAGCCGCGGCCGTCTTGACATGACGGCCGCGGTCACGGTACCTTAGACACTGTCCAAATCAGGGGCCGGGAGCGATGTCGAGCCAGATAACCCACGATCGCCGCCGCGAACTCGCCGACCGGCTGAGGCGTGCCGGCCTGCGCGTCACTGAGCCGCGTCTCCTGATCCTCGACGTCCTGGAGCGCAACAGTGGCCATCGGCGGTCGAGTCGGTGACCCGCGACCTCGCGCGTCGGGGAGTTCGCGTGCCTCGAGCGACGGTCTACAACGTCCTCCACGCGCTCGTTGCTGCCGGTCTCGTGATGGTCGCTGACGTCGGTCCTGGCCGCATGCTCGTCGAGGCGTCACAGCGTTGGCATCACCACTTCGTGTGCGGACAGTGCGGGGCGGTATTCGACGTTCCGTGCGCAGTGGGGCACAAGCCGTGTCTGGAGCCCGATCTCCCAGGGGCAGAGGTGGATGAAGCCCAAGTCATCTGGCGTGGTCGCTGTCCATCCTGCGTTGCTGCAGCAGGAAGTGGTGGCGATGGTCGAAGCGCCCGACCCGCACCGTGATGCACAACGGCGGAAAGAGCCGCAATGTGCCTGAAAGCGGTCGAAAAGTACAACCAAGGTCGGAGAGAGCGTAGCGCTTGCCGCGCATGCGCGGGTCCGCGTGCCGCCCAGGAGCTGGTCCCGGCGCTCGCCACGCGTTGAGGTCGCACACTCCTTGCTGCTCACCACGGTTCAGGGGGCCGGGTCGACCCGGCCCCCTTTTCCTGCACATAGCGGACAAATTGTGAGCTTGCGACGCTCAGCTCGGGCGGTCCGTGCCTTCGTCTTCCGGGTAGACCACGCAGAGATGGAGCTCGCGCAGCTGGCGCTCGTCGATCGGTGCGGGTGCGCCGAGCATGAGGTCCTGAGCTCGCTGGTTCTTCGGAAAAGCGATGACTTCGCGCAGAGAGGACTCGCCTGCCAGGATCATGACGGTCCGGTCGAGCCCCGGGGCCATCCCACCGTGCGGCGGTGCACCGTACTCGAACGCTCGCAGCAAGTGCCCGAAGCGCCGTTCGATCTCGGCATCGTCGTACCCCATGATGGCGAAGATCTTGTTCTGCACGTCCCGGCGATGGATCCGGATACTGCCGGTGCCGAGTTCGTACCCATCAGCAACCAGATCGTAGGCCTTGGCACGAACGCGCCCGGGATCGGTATCCAGCAGCGGCAAATCTTCGTCGCGCGGACTCGTGAAGGGGTGATGCATCGCCTCCCATCGTCCCTCCTCGTCGTTCCACTCGAAGAGCGGAGGATCGATGACCCAACAGAAGGCGTGTACAGATTCGTCGATGAGTTTGCGGTCGCGCGCGACCTGGTTGCGCAGTCGACCGAGAACGTTGGCAGCCACCGGCTCGCGGTCGGCGACGAGGAGCAGCAGATCACCTGGTTCAGCGCCGAAGCGCTGGGCGAGCACTTCGAGTTCCTCCGCGGTGAGGAACTTCGCCACCGGCGACCGCGCTGCGATCTTCTCGTTCTCCCGCTGGAGTGCCAGCCAAACCAGTCCCTTCGCGCCGAACGACCGCGCTAGCTCTGTGAGGTGATCGAGCTGCGAACGGGTCGCTTCTGCGAAGCCAGGGACACGGAACCCCCGAATGACTCCACCCTCGCTCAGCGCTGTCCGGAA
>JBEPZP010000093.1:0-8669 GCA_041640735.1 Thermomicrobium sp. | reverse complement strand
CTCGGACTGATCGCCGCTGTTCCCTTGACGACGGGGTTCGCTGCCTGGCTCGCCGTGCGGACGCCGGTCGAGGCGTTGGATGGTGCCGGCGCGCATCATGGGCACGTCCATTGATGGACGCTCGTGACGTGGTAAAGATCGCCACCGCGACGTGCTCGACACCGTTGGGCACGGTGTACCTCTATGGAGAGGCTCGCGGGCTCCTCGCGGTCGTTCTCCCGGCACAGAGGCGCCAAGCGAGCGAGCAACGCTTGGTCGAGCGGCTCGTCCGAGCCGGTGCGGCAGGTGTCGTCTTAGAGGACGATCCGTTGCTCCTCGCGGAGGCGCTCCGACAGCTCGAGGAGTACTTCGCGGGTCGGCGCCGGTGCTTCGACCTCCCGCTCGTCCTCCTCGGAACACCGTTCCAGAAGTCGGTGTGGCGCGCGGTAACGGAAATTCCCTTCGGTGCTACCTGGACGTATCGGGAGCTGGCGCAACGGATCGGGCGGCCGGCAGCGGTACGAGCGGTCGGGGCTGCGCTCGCTGCGAACCCGATCCCCATCGTCGTCCCGTGCCACCGCGTCGTCGGCAATGGCGGAGAGCTGCGCGGCTACGCTGGTGGCCTGGCAGTGAAGGAGTGGCTGCTCGCTCACGAGGGTGCTGCCTCAGGCCGACGCACTTGGTTACCACTCGCGTTGGACGCGCTGGAAGGCGCGGTGGATCCGACGCGCACGGCGCTGTCGCTCGACGCGCTCGGGGTTCCGGAAGAACCAGACGAGGACGAGACCAGCGAGGAAGCCACCGATGTGGGCCCAGTAGGCGACGCCCCCGGTGTTCGCCGTGGGCACACCGAGTGAGGCGAGCCCGGCGAAGAACTGGAAGACGAACCAAAGGCCGATCAGGATCAGCGCTGGGAGGTAGAAGACGATCGGGATGAAGCCGAGGAAGGTGAGCGTGCGCACGAGTCCGCCGGGGTACAGGACGAGGTAAGCACCCATCACGGCAGAGATGGCGCCGGAGGCACCGACCATCGGGATGCGTGACGAGGGATCGAGCAAGATCTGGCTCCACGCGGCGACGACCCCACCGAGGAGGTAGAAGATCAGGTAGCGCACGTGCCCCATCGAGTCCTCGACGTTGTCGCCGAAGATGTACAGGTACCACATGTTTCCGATCAGGTGAGCGAAACCACCGTGGAGGAACATCGACGTGAAGACGGTGAGATAGACCGGGAAGCCGACCGTAGGGGGAAGATCCACGCCGCGGGTCAGTTCGAAGGGGATGACGCCGTACTTGAAAACGAACTCCTCCAGGTGCTGCGGCGACCGCGCCAAGAGCGAGAGTTGGTAGAAAAAGACGAGCACGTTGACGACGATGAGGGTGATGTTGACGAAGGGAAAGCTTTGTCGCCCGCTATTGTCGTCCCCGATCGGAAACATTCCCGTCCGCTCCCTGTTCGAGTCTGGTGGCCCGCGCTGAGCAGCTGCGCAGCCTTGTCTGTCTACCTCGCTCACTCGCTCTGGCGTGTCTCCTCCTGGGCCTGCTCGGCGAGCAAGCGTCGGAACTCGTGCACTTCCTTCTCGTAGCCCTGGTACTGGAAGGTGACACGCGACTGATTGTTGGCGTCACCGCGGATATCGATCTCGACGAAGCCGTGCACGTCCTCGAACCGCATGAATCCGGCGAGATCGCGTACGAGCGGGATCCCCAATTGCTGCTCGAAGAACTGCCGCGCGCGGCGGGCGACTTCGTCTGGGTGCAAGCGGAACGGATGCGTCTCGGCCATCGTACTCCCTCCCTCACTGTCATCTCCGACGATTGCGGCTGGTTCCCTTCCTGGCAACCCTGTGCGGTGTCGGCTAGCGTGTCCCTCCGAGTCGCTCGAGCAGCTGGAGTACGCGTTCGCCCTCGCTGAGGTCAGCCACCACCGCATCCGGCGCGTACGTGCGCAATTCTGCCATACTGAAGCGGCCAGTCGCGACGGCGAGGACGCGTGCGCCGCTCTTCTGCGCGGCGACGATGTCGCGCGGGGTGTCACCGACGAGGATCGTCCGTTCGCGCGGCGGGAGCGTCCCGAGATACTGCTGGACAACGGCGCGCGCGAGGTCGACGAGCTGGTGTCGTTCCTCCGCCTGGTCGCCGTATGCACCGAAAGGAAGAAGCTCTGCAAGGCCAGCAGCACCCAGTTTGGTGCGAGCGACGCGCTCGGCGTTACCGGTGAGGACGCCGGTGCAATGCCCCCGAAAGCGGAGCAGTTCGAGGAGATCGCGCACGCCAGGGAGCACCCAGTCGCGCCGGGAGCCGGGTCGGAGGAGTTCCGCATAGCGCTCACCCATACGCTGCATCACCAGGGGTAGGAGTTGGTCGATCTCGGCGTGACGTAGACCGTGACGGACGAGCGCGCGCCGCGCGATCTCGCGGTCGAGCATCCCAGCGAGCGGAATGCCGTCGAGCGACACGGTCTCTCCGACCACCTCGCGGAGCGCGTCGCGCATCGCTTGGGCGTGGGCCGGATCACCTGTTCGCAGGAGCGTACCGTCGATATCGAACAGGACCAAGAGCGTCATCGGCGTGCCCTCGCACGTGGACTGCAGAACCGCGCGACGATTTCGAACAGCGCTCGCGTCGCGAACTCCAGCGTGGAGACCGAGATGCGCTCGTCGTGGGCATGGGCCAGGTCGAATTCCTCGGGATGGTCGCGCATCGGCATGAAGCCGTAGACCTTGATGCCAGGCAGGCACTTGGCATCGGTTCCACCAGGGATGAGGTAGGGGACGACACGTGCTCCCGGGTCCAATTCGGCCATCGTTTCGCAGATGGTCCGGAAGAGTGGGGAGTCCGGGTCCGCTTCGATACCGCGGCCGCGACTCGTCAACTGGACCTCGACGTTCGAACCGACGAGCCGTTGGACGTCGCTGGCGAAGGCTTCCGGATCTTGGCCCGGTAGGATGCGGCCGTCGACCTCGACCGTGACTTCGGAAGGGATCACGTTGATGCGATGGCCGCCGCGCACGATCGTGGGCACGGCGGTGTTGCGGGTCATCGCATAGAGGAGCCGGCGCTCGGCAGGGCCGAGCGGGAGCGCGGCCAGACGTTCCCAGGTCGGATCGGCGAGCGCTGCCTCGATCTGCGACCGGATCGAGCCGCCGAGCGCTTGCCCGACCTCGCGCAGGAAACGTGTCACGGTGGGCGTGAGCACTGTCGGGAAGGTATGCGTGCTCAAGGTCAGGATCGCGCGAGCGGCGTGTTGCATCGCCGTGTTCGGGATCGGCATCGAAGCGTGTCCCGGCTCACCCCGCGCGATGAGGCGCAGGCGCGCTGCACCCTTTTCGCCGGTCTGGCAGAGGTAGAAGCGCTGACCACCGAGGAGCAGAGCCATACCGCCGCCTTCGTTGATAGCGAACTCGGCGTCGATGAGTTCGCGCCGGTGCTGCCACATCCAGCACGCGCCGAACTGTCCTCCCGCTTCCTCGTCGGCGAAGACGGCGAAGATGACGTCACGTTCGAGTGGGAGATCGAGGCGCTTGAGGAGAAGCATCACTGCCAACTCGCAGGCGACGAGACCCTTGGTGTCGACAGCACCGCGTCCCCACACCTGCCCGTCGACGAGTTCTCCCCCGAAGGGGTCGCGCGTCCACTTCTCGCGTTCCACGCTGACGACGTCGCTGTGCGCCATGAGGAGCAGCGGGTGTCCCTTGCCAGCGCTGCGGAGACGCGCGACGAGGTTGCCGCGTCCGGGAGCGCTCTCGACCACGTCGGCCGCGATCCCTTCCTGCCGGAGCACGGCAGCGAGGTACTCGGCGAGTGGTGTCTCGTTTCCAGGCGGATTGACGGTCTCGAAGCGGATCAGCGCTTGGAGGTGGCGCGTCACTTCCTCGCGTACGGCGTTCCAATCGATACCCCAGTCGTTCATCTGGCTCTCCTTTCCGCACGAACGAGCATGGCCGCCAGGACGACGAGCAGCCCACCGAGGAGCTGCGCACCGGTCAGGCGTTCTCCGTACACGACGATACCGAAGAAGACCGAAGCGATCGGTTCGAACGTCCCGAGGATGGCTGCCGGAGTCGGCCCGAGTCGGAGGCTACCGTAGAGGAACAGCTGCACCGGTATGACGGTGGCGAGCACCGCGATGCCGAGGACAGGTGGGAGCGCCGCGGGCTCGATGAGGAGCGGGAATCCGGCCGCGAGAGCTATGACGATGCCGACGCTCGCCGTAAGCGGGAAGATGATCCCAGTGGCCAAGGCTGGTGATGCGTCCCGGAAGCCTCGGTAGGCGAGGACGATATAGGCCGCGTAGAGCGCTGCCGATGCCAGCATGAACAGTGCCCCAGCGAGTTCGATCCCTGTCCACTGCCAACCCAGTGCGATGCCCACACCAGTGCATCCGAGTCCTATGGCCAGGCCTTGGCGCAGCGTCGGTCGTTCGTGCCATCCGAGCAGTCGCAGGAGGACGACGAGCACCGGGTAGAGGTAGAAGAGCACGGCCGCGAGAGCGATGGAGACCGTACGGAGCGCGACGAGATACAGCGTGGTGTTCGCCACGAAGCAGAGGACTGCGAGAACGGTCGCTGCGATACGGCTCGGTGGCCACGGTTCTGTACCGAGCAGGTTGCCGCGCCGCCGGTACTCCAACGGCAGTACCGCCAGCACCAGGAGTGCGGCCAAGCCGTACCGCCAGGCGAGCAATGTCGGGATCGCCACGCCAGCGTCGAACGCCAGTTTCGTCAACGTTGCCAGCGTGCCGAATCCCAGCGCGGAGAGGAGGACAGCCGCGGTCCCGACGAGGTCGAACCGGCCGCGTGAGGGGGCTACCGTCGCCGCAATGCTCGCGTCGCGCGTCACCGTTCCTCCCAGCGCATTGTCGCGGACCCCTAGTGGGGAAAGCAAGGCCAGCGCCCTGCTTCGGCCCGCTTCCGGTGGACCTCGCTCGCGCTTATCGTCGAGAGAGGGGGACTCTCGTACCGTAAGAGCCGTCGTCCTGGTGGGCGAGGTCTACAATTGAGGGGTCGTGTCGGTGCGGAAGTGTTCGGGTCGTCTCGTGGACTTCGATCCGACCGTCGACTACTACAACGTCTTGGGTGTGCCGGTCACCGCGACGTTCGAGGAGATCCGTCGCGCGTATCGGGACCTCATGCGTGCAGTGCATCCCGACCGGGTCCGTGACCCGGACAAGCGTCGTATCGCCGAGGAACGCGCGAAGCTGCTCAATGCTGCCTATGCCGTGCTCAGCGATCCGAAGCGTCGTCGCGCCTACGACGAGTTTCTCCGTCAACGCGCGGTGGCTGACTTCCTCCTGCAGCGGTACACCGCTCCCAGTCCCGTGTGGAATCGACCCGCCCCGGTTCGCCGGCCCCGTACGGCCGTGACCGGCGACATCGCTGCCTTCGTGCAGCTTCTCGCTGTGACCGTGATCTTCCTGGCGGTGCTCGTTCTCCTCCTAGTCGCGAGCAGCACGCTCAGCGGTGTCATCGCCGGGTTCAGCTAGTCGCTGCCGGTTCTCCAGAACAAGCGACCGGACTCGTCAGCGAGTATTCCCGCGCTCGGTGGAAAGTGGCTCGCGAGGAGCCTGATGCCGCGCGAGAGCGCTGCGGCGATCGTCGTGTGCCGCGTAGCGATGGCCCGGGCGCGGTTCATATCGAACGCCGAGCACCACGCTGGTCGGTCGATTTGCGCCGGGTGGGTGAAGGTGTCGGCGACGATCCAAACAGGACGCTCCGCCGCGTCGATCTCGATGCGGAGCATGCCGGGCGTGTGACCCGGTGCGACGTCGAGGCGAATGCCTGGTGCGATTTCCGCCCCCGGCGCGATCGGTTCGAGGACGCTGGAACGCTCGAGGGGGAACGAGACAGCGATCCAGATAACCGGGGACGATCGCGTGCATCGCTGTCCGCACGTCCTCGCGCTGGAAGGTCTCGAGCTCGATCTGGCTGACCAGGTATTTGGCACGCGGAAACGTCGGGCGGTCATCGAGCGTAGCCCAGCCGACGTGATCGGGATGTAAGTGCGTGAGGACGACCATGCCGACCTGCTCGCGATCGATGCCGCGTGCGGCGAGCTGGTCGAGCAAGCGACCGCTGGCATTCCCGAACAGGGGTTCCGGCCCCGGGCCGATCCCAGCATCGACGAGTATCGTGTGCTCGCGGTGACGGATCAGGTAGCACGTCACGCGCGTGTACAGCAACTCCGAGCTCGCGAAGGTCTCGGGATACGCAGAGCGATACGGTTCCCAGTCCTCTCGCGCTACGTCCGGAAAGACGACCTGGAGTGGGAAGAACGCTCCTTCCACGTCGATCAGCGGTTTGATCCGTATGCTGCCGAGCGTCACGACGGCGGCGCTCATCAGTGCGCTCCTTTCGATCCTGGTCCTGCGCGGCGCTGTGCCGGGCTCTCCGGGAACCGATCGACCGTGCCGATCGTCTCATTCGAGGAAGGATAGAGCAAGGAGGGACCGATGAGCTGGCTCGAGAAGACACGCAAGGGAGTCGTTGTGGCGATCGTCGCAGCAGCGCTCGTGCTGGCGGCCTGTGGTGGCGCCGCGGATGGGGCTGGGGGCCAGCCTGCCGCGAATCCGACACCATCGCAGGTACCAACAACTGGCAGCACCGAGCGGGTCGAGCTGCAGGTCCAACAGGCAATGCTTCGCCAGCCGGGGGCTGGCGAAACGGAGCTCGTCGCTGTCGTAGTGATTCCTGATACGTGCACCGAGCCGCGCCATGCTGTCTCGCGTGCCGACTCCGAGGTGCTCGTCACACTTTGGGGGGAACGTCCTGTGGGAGTCGCCTGCGCTCAGGTGATCAGCGAGCGAGAGATCGTCGTACCGCTCGGAAGCGTCGCCGAGGGGACAGTCGTCCGCCTGAACGGAGCAGTGGTCATGAGGGACGATACTGGAGGAGCCGAGCGACCGGCGGATGAGGAGCACGCGACAGGTCCGGTCTACGTCGAAGAGATCGAGGTGCGGGTCGGGGAAGGCCGGCCAGCGCCAGTCGAGGTGGTAGTCCGAGGAGCCTTGCCGGATGCCTGCTCGGAACTCGTCGAGCCAGCGACGATCACCGTCGAGGGGACGCAGGTGACCGTCCGCCTCGCGTCGCAGCGGCCACGCGACCTGATGTGCGCGCAAGTGCTCCGGCCGTTCGAGACGACGCTGGACCTCGGAGTCTTCGAGCCGGGAACCTACACACTGGTCGTCAACGACCTCGAGACGACGTTCGTGGTAGAGGGGTCCTAGCCCTGAGCCCACCGCGGTGCGCGCTTCTCAGCGAATGACCGGAGTCCCTCCTCGTACTCTGGGCTGCGATCGAGCGCGCGTCGGAGGGCACGGATATCGGCCAGGGTGACAGCGTCGCAGGTCAGTGCACGCCGCAGCGCCGCTTTCGCTGCTCGCACTGCCCCCGGCGCTGCCAGCTGGAGCTCACGCAACCACTCGGCGACGGCGCGGTCCAGCTCGGCGGGTGCACAGAGCTGGTCGACCAAGCCGATCCGAAACGCTTCCTCGGCGTCGATGATGCGACCCGAGAAGAGGAGATCGGCAGCGCGCCCTGGGCCGACGAGCTGGGGTAGCCGGACGATGCCTCCAGCTCCGGGGAAAATGCCGCGCCGGACTTCCGGGAAACCGAAGCGCGCTGTCGTGTCGGCGATACGCAGATCACACGCGAGCGCGAGTTCCGCCCCGCCAGCCAGGCAGGCGCCCGAGACAGCGGCGAGCGTCGGGACAGGTAGCTCGGCCACCGCTTCGACCGCCGCGGCGATCGCTTCGGTGTGTGCGGTGCGTTCCTCCGGCGGTAAGGCGAGCCGCTCGGTCAAGTCCGCGCCGGCACTGAAGGCTGGTGGTGCGCCGCGCACGATGACTGCCCGGAGCTGTTCGTCTCGTGCCAGGTCTCGCGCTGCCGTCGCGATGGCGTCAGCGAGCGCGCGGTTCAGCGCGTTGCGGACGCTCGGCCGGTTCAGGACCAGCGTTACCGTGTCTCCGTTCCGTTCGACCAGCAAAACCGGTTGGGCCATCGACCGGTCACCCCTTTCGTGCCTGATGAGCCTCGCGAGCGTGCGCGGTTCGTCGAGCGGGAGTATGACATAGGGTGCTTTCCGCAGAGAGCCCGCTGCCCCCATGTGCGCGGGGACGATGGCGTCTGCTGCTGGCGGCGCCGTGTGACGGCGACTGCCTCTCCGCATACGCGGGAACGACAGTCTTCCCGTCGGTCGGCGAGAGTAGCAGCGAGGCCGAACGGTTTCGACGCACGAAGGAGGGAAGCGGTGCACGAGTTCGGAAAGGTCGTCATGCTGAGTCGAGCGTTCCCGATGGCCATCTGGTTGCGGGCGCGCGGATCGGATCGCCCTGGCCTGTTGCGGGAAGTGCTAGAGGCGGCCCAGGAGTGGCGTGCTCGTGGCTAGGCGCTCGACCTGGCCCGCATCGTGCGCCGGGTCGATCCGGCGCTCGTCGATCCGGTCACACAGATGCCGAGCGTTGACCTCCTCCAGCGCTACGGTGAGGAGTTCGGCATCCATTTCTTTCAAGATCTCATCGAGCAGTTAGAGCCGCTCTCGACGACGCACGGCGCGATCGCGCTCGCCAGCCAGCTCGGGTTGGAACCCTGGTACGTCTGGGCGCACGTTCTGCCGAGGCGGGTTACCCGCGATCCGGACGATGCTCGCGATGTCGAGGTTCCGCGCGAAGTCGTCTACTGCATGGGTGACTG
>JBEPZP010000092.1:0-8676 GCA_041640735.1 Thermomicrobium sp. | reverse complement strand
AGGTAGCTCAGGTCGGCATCTGTATCATAATAGATGGTTGCCATCGTTCCTCGTGCCCTCCCTCGAAACGTCTCGATTTCCTCGGGTCATGCTACTACGGGTTGTGCAGACGGCGCAACGACGCGTGTGCCGCGCGCCATAGCGATCACTCCAGAGCGAGCGATCTCCTTGATACCGTACGAGCGAACCATGGTGATGAGGGAATCGACCTTTTCCGGTGGTCCGGTGACCTCGATGATGAGCGACTCCGGCGTGGCGTCGACGATACGAGCCTGGTAGACGTCGGTGACGAGCCGGATGATGTCGCTCCGGTTGCGCTCGGTGGCAGTGACCTTGATCAAGGCGAGTTCCCGCTGGATCGGGTTGTCGTCGGTGACGTCGGAGATCTTGATGACCTCGAGGATCTTGTACAGCTGCTTGACCAACTGCTCGATCTTGCGGTCGTCGCCTTGTGCGACGAGCGTGATCCGGGACAACCCGGGTGTCTCGGAATGGCCGACAGCGATCGAGTCGATGTTGAAACCCCGCTGCCGGAAAAGGCTGACGATGCGGTTCATCACGCCTGGTTTGTCTTCGACCAAGACGACCAGCGTATGGCTGCGCACGTTCACCATTCCCCTTCGACCTGCCACTCGTCGATCATGTCGCGGAACGACCCGCCCGACGGGATCATCGGGAAGACGTTCTCCTCCTGGTTCACCACGAACTCGATGAGCGCTGGCCCCCGGAAGGAGCGCGCCCACGTGATCGCCTCGTCGACCTCGCCAGGTCGAGTCACTCGGCGAGCCGGCATCCGATAGGCCTGGCCGAGCAGCACGTAGTCCGGGCTGGAGATCGGTGTCTCCGAGTAGTTCCGGTTATGGAAGAGTTGCTGCCACTGGCGCACCATGCCGAGGTAGCCGTTGTTGATGATGGCGACCTTCACGTTCAGCTGCTCGTCGACGATGGTCGCGAACTCGTTGAGCGTCATCTGGACGCCGCCATCGCCGACGACGGCCCACACCTCAGCGTCGGGGCGACCGATGGCTGCACCCATGGCGGAGGGGACACCGAATCCCATCGCGCCGAGCCCACCGGAGCTGATCCACTGCTTGGGAATATCGCAGCGATACAGCTGGGCGGTCCACATCTGGTGCTGGCCGACGTCTGTGGTGACGATCGCCTTTCCTTCGGTAAGCGCATGGAGCCGCGCGATCACGTACTGCGGTTGCAGGATCCCGTTAGGGCCAGATGGTTCTGTCCGGATGGGTCGATACCAACTGTGGATCGTGCTCAACCAGTCGTCGTGTTCGAGCGGTTCCAGCTCCTCGAGCAGCAGACGGAGCGCTTCGCGCGCGTCACCGACGACCGGCACCTCGGTCTTGAGCACTTTGCCGATCTCGGCCGGGTCGATGTCGATGTGGATGATCTTCGCGTTCGGTGCGAACTCGCTCGGGCGACCGGTCACGCGATCGTCGAACCGCATGCCGATGCCGATGATGAGGTCGGCCTCGTGTATCGCCCGGTTCGCGTGGGCGTGGCCGTGCATGCCGACCATGCCGAGGCACAGCGGGTGCGAGGCCGGGAAGCCGCTGATCCCGAGCAGGGTCAGCCCGACAGGAATCTGCGTGCGCTCGGCGAATCGGACCAATTCCTCCGTGGCGCCGCTGATGATGATGCCGTGCCCCGCCAGGATGAGCGGACGCTTCGCTTGGCGAATCAGCTCAGCGGCGCGTCGGATCTGACGTCGGTGTGGGACGATCGTCGGACGATAGCCGGGGAGGTTGAGTTCCTGGCGCGGCGCGAGATAGCCTTTGGCGAGTTGCACGTCCTTGGGAATGTCGATGAGCACTGGTCCTGGACGACCGGAGCGCGCGAGGTAGAACGCCTTCTGGATCGCCGGACCGATTTCATCGACGCTCCGGATGACCATGTTGTACTTGGTGATCGGCAGGGTGATTCCGGTAATGTCGGTCTCCTGGAACGCGTCCATACCGATCACGCTCTGCGGCACCTGCCCGGTGATGGCGACGATCGGGACGGAATCCATCATCGCGTTCGCGATACCCGTCACCAGGTTGGTCGCCCCAGGGCCGGAGGTCGCCATGCAGACGCCCACTTTGCCGGTGGCTCGAGCGTAACCGTCAGCCGCGAAGGCAGCCGATTGCTCGTGGCGGACGAGCACGTGATGGATGGGATAGTACGGGAGCGCATCGTACACCGGGAGAATGGCCCCGCCTGGGTAACCGAAGATCACCTCGACACCTTCGCGAACCAGCGCTTGCAGCACCAGGTGAGCACCCAATTGTGGTTCGCGTTGCGGCTCCTCGCGCACTTCTTGATGTTCGCGTGTTTCGATCGCCATCGTCTCTACCTCCCTTCGCTGTCCCCTATACATCATGAGCCTCCCCGGTGGGGGAGGCTCGCGATGCGCGTCGTCTTCGAGTTCTCGGAGTCTCATTCGCGCCCGCTCAGCCTCCCGCACACGGTAGGCCGGTAAGTACGAGAATGCCTACTACCGGGAGTGCTGGCAGGCACCCGTCCACGGGCGGCGACCAACGCGCCTGTCGCTGGAGCGACGGCACTGAACGCTGCGACTGGTGGTGGCCATCCGTTCCCATCACTGGACGCGCTCTCCCGTGGACCGATCCACACTACTTGCAGGCTACCAGAAGCCCCACCCGATGTCAAGCAGAAGACTCGAAGTATGGTGTTGCTCGAGAGCAGAGGAGACCTCGGAGGTTGATGGAGGCATCGCTGGTCACGATCGTGCGTTCGCCGTGTCTCAGGCGATGCGACCGGGCTGCCGACGAGCTGCCTGGCGGAAGCGCTCGGCGTCCTTGGCTGCCAAACGGCTGATCTCGCGGATGAGGCTCTCGGTCTGCTCGAGAACGGTAGTGCAATACGCCTCTGGCGCCACGGGCTCGAAACCCAGAGTCGGGTCGAGCGGGTCTCGCCACAGCACCACCGTGCCGCCCTCTGGCTCGCGATGGAGGAGCGGTGCGAAGGCACTCGCCTCTCCCTTGCGTTCCAGCCACCAGAGCCAACCGGAGCGTGCGCGATAGGCTTCCTCAAGTTGCTGCAGCACGGCACTGTCGGCCTGTACCGAGACGAAGCGGGCGCGCAGGTTGCGCCAATTGACTCGTTCGGCCGGCAACGGTTGCGGCAGCAAGAGGTTGAAGCCGTGGAGAGCAGCGGTGACCGCTTTCAAGGTTTGATCGACGACCGCACAGGCGGCCGCTTCGGCCAGGAGCTGGTTGTGCGCCTGCAACGCCTCGCGGAGCACGTTGACCAGTTCCCTGGCACCACCGAGCCGCAGGAAGATCTGTTTCTCGTTCGGGAGTTTGGTCGTGACCGGATCCATCGTTCCGCGCTCCTCGCTGTCCCGCACGGGCGCCAGTATCGTCGATCGCTCTCTGCAAACGCAAGTCTGCGCCGTCATCGACCGGACGGAAGGTGTCGGGCGTTCCGCGGTTTGGACACATGTCTTCGATCGGGACGGGTACTCCGGGGCGCTAGCGGCTGACTGAACGCATCGATCGCGGCTGGTCCGTCTGGAAGGGCCCGTAGTCGACGGCCTGACAATCCTGGCGCGGTTTGACGCCTTTCGCGAAGCACGCTAAGATGAGCTGCGCGGGACAGGTCGACAGTTCGATGTCGGGTTCGGTGAGGCCGTCTCGGTGGGGTGTGGCCATGGGGAAGGTCATCGTGTTGCTCGTCAGCGACGACCCGGCGCTGCAGGGAGCGCTCGTCCCGGCGCTGGAGTCACGGGGCTATCGCGTACTCGTCGAGTCGAGCACTGCTAGCGCATTGGAGGTGCTGGATCGGCAAGCTCCCGATCTCGTCGTCTTCGATAGTCCGTTCACGGATGGCGAGAGTTTCGCCCTGCTCAACGCGATTCGTTTGCGTTCTGCGGCGCCGGTTGTCATCGTTAGTCCTAACCAGGACCGGGAGACGCGCGTTCGCGCTCTCGAAGCTGGAGCCGACGACTTCGTGACCAAGCCAGTGCATGTGGAGGAAGTGGTGGCGCGCATCCGCGCGGTTCTGCGGCGCGCGTGCCCAGAACCAGCGGAACATCGCGTCCTCCGGTACGATCGAGTGACGATCGATCTCGGCAAGCGTCGCGTCTTCGTCGACGGGGAAGAAATCCACCTGAGCCGGACCGAGTGGTCACTGCTCGAACAACTCGCTCGCAACCCGGGACGTGTGATGCGTCATGCCGAGCTCTTGAGTCACATTTGGGGGCCGGAATTCGCGCAAGAGACCTACTACCTGCGTACATGGGTGAGTCGCTTGCGGAGCAAGTTGCGCGACGAGGTCGAACCGCATCGGGTGATCGTGACGCGTCCAGGGATCGGGTACTTGCTCGCCGAGCCGGTGCACAGTGTGGAGTGAGAACTCCTCGAGGGCATTACGGAGGTTTTGCGCACCGGTGCCGTGGCAGCGTTCGCCAGGAGGTAGAGCGTTCGGCAATGTCCTCGTGCTCGCCGCCGAGCCTACGTTCGGGCTTGCTGACCGGGTCACCGTTCTGGCTGCCGGGTAGGCTCGATCCGCTGGGGAGAGACACCACCCGGGGAGCGAGGCATGTGAGCGCGCGGGCGAGACTCGACTCTATCGTCCACGTGGTACCTGCGATCGTCTGCTCTCAGCGCTCTGCTGCGACCAACAGCGAGGCCGTGGGGAGGTTACCGGTCGCACCTGACCGGCGCGCCCCGGCCAGACACTCGAGAGCGCGTTCGCGGAGCCGTGCCAGAGCGGCGTCTTCCGAACGCTCCGACGCGGTGAGGAGTATCGGCCGGCTGCCCTGCGTGAGCAGTCCCACTGCCACCCACTGACGTGGCGCTGGCTGGTCCACGTAATACCGAAGCAGCGGCCCGAGGAGACCGTCGTCGTACCACGTCGGCGATGTATCCGTCTTGGAGGCGAGGAGCGTCGTCATACCGCACCTCCCGGGCGAACATCGTGCTTCTGTCTCCAGCATAGACGGGAGGGGGAGCCGATGTGTTGCAGCATCGTGACAGAAATGCTGGGACTCGTCGGTCCCGTACTCGTGCGGCATGCACAGGTGGGACGCTCGCTATTGCGAGTGCCGTCTCAAGGCCACATACTTGGGCGCGGCGGAATGGTGGAAGGTGGGCGTCAGGCGTGAGTGCGCGGGCACGAGTTCGCGAAACGACCCTCCTGATCGGGGCTGCGACCGATCCGGGCCCCGTTCGGGAGCAGAACGAGGATGCAGTCCTCGTGACCGACCCAGCGAGCCCCGAGGCGCAGGAGAACGGCGTCCTGCTCGCTGTCGCGGACGGCATGGGTGGGTATCGGGGCGGGGAAGTCGCAGCGCACATCGCGGTCGACACCTTGCGTGAAGAGTATTACGCTGCCCGAGTCGAGCCGGCCGAGATCGCCAAACGGTTACAACAGGCCTTTCGCCGGGCGAACGAGCGGATTCTACGAGAGTGGGAGCCGCACGGCGAGGACCAGCTCATGGGAACGACGCTCGTCGCGGCGGTCATCCGCGGCGACGCGCTCGTCGTGGCGAACGTCGGTGATTCGCGAGCGTACCTGGTCCGCGCCCGGCGTCCGACGCGAATCACGCGTGACCACTCGCTCGTGGCGGAGCAGGTCGAGGCTGGGATTCTGACGCAGGAGGAGGCCCGCGAGAGTTCCTACCGCAATGTGATCACGCGCGCGCTGGGCTACCGGGCCAAAGTGGACGTCGACGTCTTCGAGCTAAGCCTCATGAGCGACGATCGCATCGTTCTGACCTCGGATGGCGTCCATGATGTCCTGCCTGACGAGGAGATCGCGTCGATCGTGTTGAGTGCCGACCCGGAGCGCGCGGCGCGCCTTCTGGTCGAGCGGGCGATCGAACGCGGCAGCCAGGACAACGCCTCGGCGGTCGTGGCGTGGCTTCGGCCGCATCAGGCGCAGGAGATGGAGGCAACGGCAGCGGACGGTGGCGCGGGAACGCGCTGGATGGTCGTGATCGTCGTGCTCGGGGTGGTCGTTTTCATCGCGATCATCGCTGTCATCTTGAGCTTGGGCGCGGTGCGATGACCGGCGCGATCGACGCGCACGTGCACATCTTCCCCCCGGAGATCGTGCAACAGCGAGAACGCTTTCGTACTCGCGACCGCTGGTTCGATGAACTGTACCGCGACGAGCGGGCCAAGCTCGCCACAGCCGAAGACTTGCTCGCGTCGATGGACGAAGCTGGCATCGCGTTTTCGATCGCTGCCGGTTTCCCGTGGTCGGATCCTGGCCTCTGTTCGTATCACAACGACTATTTGGCTGACGCAGCGCAGCGGAGTGGGGGACGGATCGCCTGGCTGGCGACGGTGGTCCCGCAGCATCGCTCCGCGCCGGCCGAAGCGATGCGGGCTTTTCGACGCGGCGCTCGGGGGATCGGGGAACTCAATGCCGATGCCCAAGGGTTCGATTGGGACGAACCTCGAGCGTTACGCGGACTGGTGGAGGTGTGCGTCGCGGAACAGCGGCCGGTCATGGCGCACGTGAGCGAGCCTCTCGGGCACTCCTATCCAGGAAAAGGGACGGCCTGGCCGCAACGCTTCCTCCGCTTCGTCTCCAGCTTCCCGGAACTCACGGTCGTCGCGGCGCACTGGGGAGGGGGGCTGCCGTTTTATGAGCTGATGCCGGAAGTGGCGCGGGCAGCTGCCAACGTCGTGTACGACTCGGCAGCGAGTACCTACCTGTACCGCTTCGCGGTCTTTCGCATCGTGGTCGATCTCGTCGGCGTGGAGCGAGTCCTCTTCGCCAGCGATTACCCGGTGCTGAAACAAAAACGGTTCCTGGAGCGGGTGCGAAGCGAAGGCGGCCTCACCGAGGACGAGTTGCAGGCAGTACTCTGGGCGAACGCTGCCCGGGTCTACAGCCTTGCGGCTGGGGAGAGTGGGCGGTGATTCGCGGGCTGCGTGGCCGGATCGCGCTGAAGCGGCCTGGTGAAGTCCTTGTCGACGTGCACGGCGTCGTCTTTCGCGTGCAGACACCGATGACGACGTTCCAGGAGATCGGCCAGCCTGGCGACGAGGTCGAGCTCGTCACCCACCTCATGGTGCGCGAAGAGGAACTCGTCCTGTACGGTTTTCGCAGTGAGGCCGAGCTCGATCTCTTCCTGTCGCTGCTCAGCGTGACCGGTGTGGGACCGCGGGCGGCGCTGAGCCTCCTCTCGCTCGCGCCAGCGGAGCGGATCGCCGAATGGATCCGCGAGGAACGCGTGGAACAGTTGGCGCGCGCGCCGGGTGTCGGCAGGAAGACGGCGAGCCGCATCGTCCTGGAGTTGCGCGGCCGCTTACCGGCGCTGGCACCGGCCGGTACGGAGCCGGAGATCGACCCGGACCTTCTCGCCGCGCTCCAAGCTCTCGGCTACACCGCGCAGGAAGCGCGCGCCGTGGCGGTGCACCCTGAGGTGCAGCAGGCTGCAACGCTCGAAGAGCGGATCGTGACAGCGTTGCGTCATCTCGCCCCTTCGTGAAGCCCGTCAGAGCGGGGGCCGTCGCTCGAGGCGCTCCTCGATGGCGGCAGCGTGCGCGGCTAGCCCCTCGGCGCGCGCCAGCTGCATGGCGGGTAGGCCCAACGCTTCGAGCGCGCCGGGCGCGACCGCCACGATGCTGGTGACCTTCAGAAAGGTATCGACTGTCACCGGTGAGGCGAACCGCGCCGTGCCACCGGTCGGCATCACGTGGCTAGGGCCGGCGGTGTAGTCGCCGATGACCTCGGGGGACGTCTCACCGAGGAAGATGCCCCCGGCGTTGCGTACTTTGTCGATATACCGCCATGGTTCGCGGATCGACAGACAGAGATGTTCCGGCGCGAACAGATTGGCGAGACGGAAGGCGGCATCCAGGTCGGGAACGAGGATGATCGCGCCGTTCTGTTCCAGTGCGCTGCGTGCGATCTCGCTCGTCTCCAAGCGCGCCAGCTGGCGCTGGAGCTCCGCCAGCGTGTACTCGGCGAGCCGTTGGGAGGTGGTGACCAGGATGGCGCTGGCGAGCGGGTCGTGCTCGGCTTGAGCGAGGAGGTCGGCGGCACAAAGCGCGGGATCAGCCCAATCGTCCGCGATCACGAGGGTCTCGGTCGGCCCCGGAAGCTGGTCGATGCCGACGTCGCCGTAGACGAGGCGCTTGGCGAGCACGACGAAGAGATTGCCAGGTCCGGCGACGATATCGACTTTGGGAATCGACTCCGTCCCGTAGGCCATCGCCGCGATGGCCTGCGCTCCACCGACCTTGAAGACGGAGCGGATGCCGAGGAGTTCGGCGGCCGCCAGAATGACCGCGGCGACGCGGCCGTTCCGGCCCGGTGGCGTGCAGACGACGATCTCCTGCACACCGGCGATCTGGGCCGGAATCGCCGTCATCAAGAGTGAGGACGGCAACGGGGCTCTGCCGCCCGGTACGTAGATACCGACGCGCTCTACCGGGCGGAGGAGCTGGCCGAGCGCTCCCGTGCTGTCGAACTCGATCCAGGAGCGGCGGCGCGTTTTCTCGTGGAAGCGCCGGATGCGATCGCGCGCGAAGCGGAGCGCCTCGAGCACGTCGGCGGACACCGCCTCTCGGGCGAGGGCGAACTCTTGTTCGGTCACGCGCAAGTGATCGAGCGCACAGCCATCGAAGGCGAGTGTGAACTGTCGCAGCGCTTCGTCGCCGCGCTCGCGTACGGCGCGCAGGATATGCTCCACGA
>JBEPZP010000091.1:0-8744 GCA_041640735.1 Thermomicrobium sp. | reverse complement strand
AAATCGTCAGCCTGCTTGAGTGCCGGTGGCGCAGGCGAGTGATCGGACGCGACCAGGTCGATCTCGCCGCGTTGGAGGGCAGCCCACAAGCGCTCCTGCTCGACCCGACTCCGCAACGGCGGTGCGCATTTCACGAGTGCCCCCAGCCGCTCGAGGTCGTCCTCGGTGAAGACGAGGTAGTGTGGGCAGGTCTCGACGCTAACGTCCACGCCCTGCTCCCGTGCCGCCAATGCCAAGGCAATCCCCCGCGCGGTACTCACGTGGACGATGTGTAGGGCACAACCGGTCTCAGCAGCGAAGCACAGCGCTCGCTGAATCGCCTCGGCTTCCGCGATGACCGGCCGCGAGCGCGCATAGTCGCGCGGGCTCAGCCGGCCGCTGCGCCGCGCCTCCTCCGCGAGCTGCCGGACGAGGACCGCGTTCTCCGCGTGAACGGCAACGGGCAAGCGCAGCTCCGCAGCCAGACGCATCCCTTCCAGGAGGGTGTAGTCGTCGGCCGCTGGGAACTCCGGTACCCCGGAATCTGCCATGAACGCTTTGAACCCGATCACGCCGGCTGCGGCAAGATGGGGGAGTTCCCGCAGGTTTCCTGGCACGAGTCCACCCCACAGTGCGAAATCGACCAACGACTGCCGCTCTGCCGCGCGCCGTTTGTGTTCGAAGGCGTCGCGGTCGATCACGGGAGGGATGGAATTGAGCGGCATGTCGGCGAAAAGGACACCACCCCCCGCCGCGAAGGCCCGGCTACCGTGCCACAGACCTTCCCACTCGATGCGGCCCGGCTCGTTGAAATGGACATGGATGTCGATGACCCCCGGGAACACCAGCAGCCCCCGCGCATCGATCTCCTCCCGCGCCGGGCCGCTCAGATCCGGCCCGATTGCGACGATCTGGCCCTCCGCAATCGCGACGTCAGCCACGAACACCGCATCGGTCGTCACCACCTGTCCACCGCGGATGATCAGGTCGTCCATCGCGTGCAATCCTTCAGCCGGCTCTGTTCACTGCACAGCCATTGGTCGAGACGCTGGAGGAACGCGTGTCCCACAGCCAGCGCGACCGCGACATCGTCGATATCGACTCGCTCGGCCGGATGATGACTGATTCCGCCTGCGCATCGCAGGAAGAGCATGGCGCACGGCAGATGCGGGGCGAGAACCATCGCATCATGGCCAGCTCCACTGGTCAGGTGCACGACCGGCTGTCCAGACTCCCGAAGCGTCACTTCGAGAAGATCCCGGAGCCAGTTGTCGAACTGGATGGCGGGCCGATCGTCGCTCGTGCTCCACTCGACTGCGAGCTTCCGTACAGCCGCGACCCGCGCCGCATGCCGGTGGAGCCGCTGCACGGCGGTCTGTCGTACCCGATCATCGGCATGGCGGACGTCGAGCGAGAGTCGCACCGTTCCCGGTACCACGTTCGTCGCGCCCGGGTGCACGTCGGCCTGACCGACGGTCGCCACCAGGCCCGGTAGCGAGCGTGCCAGTCGTTCGGCTGCGACGATGAAGGACGCCGCACCAGCCAGCGCATCGCGGCGAGCCCCCATCGGGGTAGTCCCGGCGTGCGCCGCTATCCCATGGAAGGTGACGCTGGCTCGCGTCATGCCGACGATGCCGGTGACGAGACCAACTGGTACACCCGCTTCCTCGAGCACAGGCCCTTGCTCGATATGGAACTCCAGGTAGCCGAGCGCTCGTTCCGGGAGGGAACAGTTTTGCACGGCTCGCTCGGGATCGAGCCCGAAGTGACGCAGGGCCTCACGCAGCGTCGTTCCCTCATGGTCACGCACCTCGAGCCAGGCCGGATCGAATTGTCCGACGTAGCCCCTGCTCCCGAGGAACGGGATCCCGTAGCGAACGCCTTCCTCGTCGGAGAATCCGACAACCTGGATGCCGTAGGAGAACCGCTGGCCAGCCAGTGCTTCCACCAGTGTCAACGCGAGGATCACACCGAGCGCCCCGTCATAGCGGCCGGCATCTGGTACCGTGTCGAGATGGGAGCCGATGACCAGGACCGGAGCCCCTCGAGTGCGACCCGGGTACGTCGCCAAAACGTTTCCGATACCGTCTACCGTGACCTGCATCCGGGCAGCTTCAGCCCACGCCTGGATCTGTGTGACGACGTCGGAATAGGCGTGACTGAGAAAGCGGCGCGTCAAGCGACCGGGCTCCTCACTAAACTGGGCCAAGATGTCGCAGCGGCGTAAGACGTTTTCCGCTAAGGCCTGCCAATTCATTGCGACGCGCTCCCCACACAGCCTGGTGTGAGAACAGCCGGAAGCGGCATCTCGAGGGGTGCGTGCATGAGAAGATCGTCGAGGGCCTGGCGTGCCTCGAGTGGGACGGAGGCATCTCGCCAGCGCCGATAACGATCGTGGTCGAAGCGACCACCGTCCTCCAGTTGCACCGAGTGGTGCAGCCATTGCCAGAGTTGCGCGCGGCGCACCTCCGCCGTCGAGAGGTCTTCGACGCGATCGCTCGAAACGACGACCGCCTCCCCGCGCTGCCACGCCGCCAGGAACGCCCCGAGCTGGCGGATCGACTGGTGCACCGCTGCGGCACTGACACGCTCCACCGTCGGGAGGTCCC
Organism: Thermomicrobium sp.; assembly: GCA_041640735.1. Classification (GTDB taxonomy): domain Bacteria; phylum Chloroflexota; class Chloroflexia; order Thermomicrobiales; family Thermomicrobiaceae; genus Thermomicrobium. Next base: position 6,156 of record JBEPZP010000091.1, on the reverse strand, counting down.
AGAGCGCGTGCGTGAGCTCCTCGTCTGCCTCTCGAGGAGTGCGCTGCGGGGTCGCCATCCGGAAAAGCGCCCGGATTGCTGGAGCGGTGGACGGATCGTTCGTCCAAGCTCCACGGTATCCCAGCTCCGCCTCCCGCTGCCGCTCGAGCAGGGCGGAATCGGTCTCCGAACCAGATATCGTCATGACGACCCCACCGAGCGCAAGGAGCCCACGGCGCTGGGCGACCGCGACCACCTGCTCGAGGTAAGCGCGCAGGAAGCCGCACGTGCTCGAGAGCGTTTCGGCTGGGGGAAGCACCATCGCGCTGCTCAAAGCAACCGCGCGAGCCACGCTGGCCACGTAATCCCATCGGCCAATCGTCACACTGACGGCACGGTCGCGGAGGGCCCAGAGGATCTCATCGAGTTCGAAGACCGCAGAGACCAGCTCGATCTGGAGGTTCACGCGGATCGTTGCGTGGGGGAAACCGAGCAGTTGCTCGACTTCCGTGAGCGCCTGTTCCCACGCGACGGCCTCCGTGACGCCGGTCACCTTGGGGAGAGAGAGGAAAAAACGCGCCTGCTGTGCGCACGCGCTGAGAAAGGTCGCGATATCGACGGCTGCCGCGATCGCCGGCTCGCCGTCGACCCGGTGAAGCGGATCGCGGAGCCAGGCTGGTCGGGGTCTGAGACCGATCGAGCACGGAAGACGAGCGTGCCCCAGCTCGGTCAAGGCCGCGGCAGCCTGTGCCAGATTCTCCACCGACGGCGCGAACGTGTCGTCGAAGTCCACGATGATCGAGTCGACTTCGTGGAGGTGCTGGAGGAAGCCTGGTGCACGGTGGGCGGGGACGAGAAGCTCGACTGTTCGTTCGCGAAGCCAGGCCGGAGCAGCGCCCACGTGCCAGGTCGCGACCCGGAGCGCCGCCGTGTCGTCCCGAAGGCCAAGGCACTGCCACGGACGCTGCCGTCGCTGCGCACCTGCCAGGGCACGATGCACTCCTGCCAGGAGTGCTGCCCAGCGCCCACTGCGGTCCTGCCTACCGAGACCGTTCACGCAATGCTCCGATCGCTCAGCTCCCGTCCTGTCCCGCCTGGCTGTAGCCTAGCCGTTCTCTTCGCGATTGTCAACGATCACTGTTGACACACAACCCAAGAGGACCTATACTCGCAATGTCGCCCCAGCGAATGCACTGGCCCGAGGGAAGGAATGGATCGCCACACCGGATCGTCAGCCAGCTCAGTGGTTGAGGCCGTGCGAGCGCAGCGCTGCCACACCTTTCCGATGCGCGGTGTCGGCTCGCGGGGAGTGGAGTTTTCGCGCAGTGATCGGAGCGTAGCGTCGAGCGGAGGGATAAGAACGCGGCTCGACGAGGGACCGGCGGAGAGTGAACCCGGAAAGGATCGCAAATGCCCGAGGCGCTGACCATTGCAGCGATGAATCAGATAGGCCACGAGGACTTCGTTGCACTCCTGTCGCGGATCGTTGAAGGACAAGAGTGGATCGCTCGTGCCGTTTCGGAGGCACGCCCCTTCCCCTCGTCGAGCGTGCTCTATCAGACGCTGTGTACCGTACTTGAAGAGGCGACCCCGGAACGACAGGAAGCGCTGATCCTCGCGCACCCGGAACTGGCCGGTGAGGCAGCACTGCGGGGTGCAGTGACCGAACTGAGCGCACGCGAGCAGGCTCAGGCTGGGCTGACGACCTTGCCGGCGGATGCCCTCGCCGAGTTTCGGCGCCTCAATACCGCGTACCGCCAGCGTTTTGGCTTTCCTTTCATTATCTGTGTGCGCGATTACACGCGGGAAGAGATTCTCGATCAGTTGCGCCAGCGGTTGCACAATGCGCGCGATCAGGAGCGGCAGGAAGCGCTCCGCCAGATCAAGCGCATCTGGTGGTATCGGCTCCGTGACCTCGTTGCGGCGACCGATCTTCCGCCCGCCCGTGTCGGCCGAGACTGAGTCCCCAGGAAAGGAAGGGCCACTCGTGTCGGTGCGTTTCAGCTATGGGAAACTGGGGGTTCCGGTCTATCTCCTCGGCGTGCCACCCCTGGTTGGGCTGCGGCCGATCCCCGAGTCGCCGGTCGTTGAGCGGCCGAATACGGTGTTTGCCTACGAGCTCGAGCTCGAAGTCTTTGGAGAATCTTTCCTTCCCTCCTATACGGAGGGTGACAACACGATGATCGTGGCTACCGATTCGATGAAGAACTTCATCCTTCACCATGCTCTCGATTTTCCTGGTACTACGCCCGACGCACTGCTTCATTGGATCGGTACACGCTTTCTCGCTACCTATCCGCATCTTTCGCGTGTTCGGCTCTCCGCGCTGGAAATCCCCACACAGCCGATTGCGATTCCCGTCGCTGGCGCGTTCGTACCGAGTCAGACCGCGGTTCGTTTCTCTCGTGGGGAGCGAGCCTGGACAGCGCTCACGCTCGAGCGTACCGGGAGTGGCCTGGAGGTCGTAGAGCACGAGAGTGGTTTGCGCGGTCTCGAGGTGATGAAGGTCGGTGGGAGTTCCTTCGTTGGGTACATCCAGGATGAATACACCACCCTCCCCGAAACGACCGATCGTCCGCTCTACGTCGCACTCGACATCGCGTGGCGGTACGAGCAGCCCGCTGCAGCGCTCGAGCCATACCCGTCGGCTTACGTCGCACCGGAGCAGGTACGTGACCTGGCACAGGTGCTGTTCACGACCATGGCTGACCGCTCGATCCAACAGCTCCTCTATTGCCTGGCGCAACGGATGCTCGAACGGTTCCCGTCTTTGGCTGAAGTCACACTCGTCGGGCAAAACCGCACGCGACAGGTCGTCGGTGTCTCGCCAGTCGATCCCTCCCGGAAAGTGTTGACGGATCCGTTTCCAGCGTACGGCTGTATCCGTCTCGCCCTGCAGCGTCCGAGCGAAAAGGAGGCGACATGGGACGGTTGACTACCCATGTGCTCGACCTCGCTCGCGGATGTCCGGCAGCAGGCCTCGAGGTGCAACTCTGGCGCCTCGATCCGAGCAGTGGAGAACGGACGCTCGTCCGCGTGGTCACCACCAATAGCGATGGGCGAACGGACGAGCCGGTGCTCGACGGAGAGGCCTTCCAGCCCGGCCTGTACGAGTTCGTTTTTGTGGTGGGCTCCTATTTCGCCGATCTGCTACCGGCCGGTGAACCGCCGTTTCTCACTGCGGTCCCGGTTCGCTTCACGATAGCGAACGGGAATGCGCACTACCATGTGCCGCTCTTGCTTTCTCCGTGGGGGTACACCACGTACCGCGGGAGCTGAGCTGGGAGCGTGCCGTGGCTCGTGACGTCCAACACGGATGGAGGGCTTCGATGCTCTGGAAGAACTATCTTCGGCCGATGACGGTCTCCGAGTTGATGAACCTCCTGCACGAGCACCAAGCGCACGCTCGACTCGTTGCCGGCGGCACCGACGTCCTGGTCGAACTCCGGCGGGGGATCCGGCCGGTCGAGACGGTCATCGACATGACGGGTGTCCAGGATCTTCGCTTCATCCGGGAAGAGTCCGGCAGGGTCGTTCTCGGGGCGCTGGCGACGCACAACGACGTGATCGCATCTCCGCTCTGTGTGCAGCAGGTCTTTCCGCTTGCACAAGCCTGTTGGGAGGTTGGTGCCCCGCAAATTCGGACGCGTGGGACGGTCGTCGGGAATCTCGTGACTGCTTCGCCCGCAAACGATACGATTACCCCGCTCATGGCGCTGGATGCCGTGCTGGTGCTCGAAAGTGTCCGCGGTCTCCGCGAGGTACCGCTCCGTGCTTTCTACACCGGAGTGCGGCGAACCGTGCTCGCACCGGACGAGCTGGTCCGCGAAGTCCGGGTTCCACTCCTCCAGCCCCACGAGCGCGGCATCTTCCTCAAGCTGGGCTTGCGCCGTGCGCAAGCGATCGCGGTGGTCAACGTGGCCGTTGTCCTTGCCTTCGATGGCTCACGCGTCGAGCGGGCAGCGATCGCACTCGGCAGCGTCGCACCCACAATCGTGCGGGCAACGGCCGCCGAGCAGGCCCTGGTCGGTCGAGCACTCGATCCCGTGACGATCGCTGAGGTCGCGGAACTGGCTGCGCGCGCAGCCTCCCCGATTGACGATATTCGCGGTTCTGCCTGGTACCGGTTTCACGCCGTTCGCGTCCTCGTCCAAGAGGCACTCGAGCGACTGGCGAGTGGGCGAGAGCGTGAGGGATGGCCGGATCGGCCGGTTCTCCTGGAACTCCGGCGCCATCCATCGCCAAGCCGTCCTTTCGCCGGCAGCATCGAGGTCACCGTCAACGGGGAGCCGATGGTGCTCAGCCAATCGAGTACCCGTTCCTTGCTCGATGCCTTGCGCGACGAGGCCGGGTTGACTGGAACCAAAGAGGGCTGTGCTGAGGGCGAGTGTGGTGCCTGTACGGTCTGGCTCAATGGCCAGGCGGTCATGTCGTGTCTCGTCCCCGCGCCACAGGCGCACGGCGGCGACGTCTGGACGGTCGAAGGACTGGCCCGCTTGGCCTCCGACCATGGGCGGCTGCATCCCTTGCAGGAGGCGTTCATTCGTCATGGCGCTGTGCAATGCGGCTTCTGTATCCCCGGGATGCTGATGGCTGGCGCCATGTTGCTCGAAGAACATCCCCAGCCGCAGCGGGACGAAATCGTGACAGCCCTCAGTGGCAATATCTGCCGTTGCACGGGCTATCGCAAGATCGTCGACGCAGTCATCGACACAGGGGGGCTGGCATGCGGACGCTGATCGGTGCTGCAGTGCCGCGTGTGGATGCAGAAGGGAAAGTTACCGGGCGGACACGTTACCCGGCTGATCTGGTGCGCCCAGGCATGCTGCATGCCAAAGTCGTCTTCGCTCGGCGTGTGCATGCGCGCATTCGGCGTCTCGACCCGCAGCCGGCTTTCGAGGTGCCTGGTGTCGTAGCCGTCCTCACAGCTGACGATGTCCCCTACAATGCGTATGGTCTCATCGATGAGGATCAACCCCTCCTCTGTCGCGACGTCGTCCGGTACGAGGGAGACAAGGTCGCGCTCGTGATTGCTGAATCGCGAGAGGCTGCAGAGGAAGGGGCGCGCCGTGTGCTCGTCGAGTACGAGGAGCTTCCCCCGGTAACCGATCCAGAGACAGCATTGGCACCCGATGCGCCACTCGTGCATCCGGCCCGAGGCACGAACCTCCTGCTCCATGTGCCAATCCGGAAGGGCGATATTCACGCTGGTTTTGCCCAGGCCGATGTCATCCTCGAGGGGGAGTTCCACACTTCCTGGCAGGAGCACGCCTACCTCCAGCCGGATGCGGGAATCGCCTACCTGGATGATGCTGACCGCGTCGTCGTCGAGACGGCAGGTCAATGGCTGCACGAGGACCGACGGCAGATCGCCAAGATTCTCGGTCTCCCCGAAGACCGAGTGGTCATTCGGTATGCCGCCATCGGCGGTGCTTTTGGAGGCCGCGAAGACCTCAACGTCCAGCCACTCCTCGCTCTCGCCGCCTGGCGCCTGCGCCGGCCGGTCGCGCTCGTGTGGGACCGGGAAGAGACGACGATTGGCCATCACAAGCGCCATCCGATCCGCATCCGTTGTCGCTGGGGGGCAACCCGAGAGGGGCGGATCACCGCGGTACAAGCCGATATCTTGGCTGATGGCGGCGCGTATGCCTCGACGAGCGCCGAGGTGATCAAGGTCGCTGCACTCTTTTCGACCGGAACGTATGAGGTGCCGAACATCTGGGTCGATGGCCGCGTGGTGTACACGAACAATCCTCCAGCCGGTGCGTTCCGTGGGTTCGGTGCCCCACAAGCCCAGTTCGCCGTCGAGGTCATGGTCACGCGTCTGGCTCATGCCCTCGGGATGGATCCGGTCGAGTTCCGCCGTCGCAACCTGTACCGCGAGGGGAGCATCGAGCCCACGCAGCATCCGTTACCGCCCGGTGTCTCGGCACCGCTCGTGCTCGAGCGGTGCTATGAAGAAGCGACCCGGCGCCTCGGCTACGGTCAGCCCCGTCAGCACCCAGCCCCACACCTGCGTCGGGGGGTCGGTATCGCCTGCGGTATCAAGAATCTGGGCTACTCCTTTGGGTATCCCGAGAAGGCGACGGCGACGGTTGAACTCGTCGGTCGCGGTGAGCCGGAGGCCGCCATCGTCCGAGTCGGTGCGGCTGACGTCGGGCAGGGCGCACATACGGT
>JBEPZP010000090.1:0-8781 GCA_041640735.1 Thermomicrobium sp. | reverse complement strand
GGACGCCGGATCGGCGACGCTACCAGCGTAGGGGACTAGGAGCGCGGTTGTTGGGGTGCGGGATGACGCTCGTGGCAGCGCTCGTGGTCATCCTCGCTGTCACAGCGTTCGCGACCCGCCAGCCCGTGCGGGCGCCGGACAAAGGGGTCGAAGCTGACGGCACATCCCCGCCGCGCAGTGCGCTTTCGTCCCCGGCAGCCGAAGGGAACGGGGCGAGCGAAGGGGCGGGCGAAACGATCGTGGTGACGCAGGAGGAGCTGAATCGCTGGTTGGCTGACCACGCTGAGCAGTTGCGGCCGGCCAGCGAGCCGCGGGCGGAGATCGACGAGCAGGGGATCGCCGTGCACGTGCGCATCTACGGGGTACGCGCGACGTATCGCGCAAAGCCGGTGGTTCGCGACGGGCGCATCGTCCTCGAGGAGGCGCGGCTGGAAGGCCCGCTCGGGATCGGGCTGGGCGGGGGCGAGGTGACGCAGCAGCTGCAGGCGCTAGTGGACGAGCGGTTCGCTGCCGCTGGGATGCGTGCCACCGGGGTCGAGCTCGCGCCGGGGCGAGTGACCGTGAGGCTCGAGCCGGTCATGCCATGAGACCTGAAGAACGATGCCTCGATCCGGAAACGGTCGTGCGGATAGTGTTGGCCGCGCTGAACCGCGGTGACCTGGACACGGCCTTGCGCTTCTGCGCCGACGAGATCGTGCTGTGGGCTCCGGGACCGGCTCCGGAGGGGATCGAACTGCGGGGAAAGGCTGCGCTGCGTGCGTTCCTGGAAGCGAGCGAACTCGCCTGGCCAGATAGCTGGGCAGCAGTGCGGACTCTCGTGGCGGGAGACGAAGTGGTAGCGGTGGAGTTGGTCGCCACCGCGACTCACCGAGGCGAGCGAGTGACACAGCCGATGGCGGCATTCTTCACAGTGCGCGACGGGTTGATCGTCCGCCAGGCTTGCTACTTCGATCTGGCGGGTTTGTTGGCTCACTTGCGGGAACGGGGTATCGCCTGACGGGGCGGCGGTGCCGGCCTGTGGCTGGACGGCTGGCGTCGGCTGTGGCATACTGGGAAGTGCCGGGGCGAGTGTGACGATCCCCGGCCCCACCGTCGCACACCTGTCTCATCTCCTCCTCACGTGCGAGGCAGCCGACATTTCCGCGGCTGCCTCGTGCGTCGTTCGGACACGGGACGCCTTCGGCAAGTACAATCGGAACGAATCGGCCGAGGCATGCGAGACCCAGCCTGGCTCGAATCTACTGAGGATTTGCATGATGAACGAGCGAAAGCCGACGACGCAAGAGCGGAAAGAGCACTCGGAGGGCAGAAGCTGGCGCTTCCCCGGTGGACCCTTCGGTTCACGATTCGGCATTCTCTGGCTGATCATCGGCTTGATCGTCTTCTACAACTTGTATGCCCTGCTCCGTCCCGAGCGGGGCGGTCCTCAGACAGAGGTCGCGTATTCCAGCTTCGTCCAGGCTGTCGAACGCGGCTTCGTGTCCCAGGTGACGATCTCCGGACAGACGGTCGAGGGCCAGTTCAATCAGCCGCTCACGGTCATCAACGGTGTCATCTACTTTCCGGACGAATCGTTGCCGGAGACGGCTGCTGCCACGCAACCACGACAGATCACGCGATTCCGTACGGTCATACCTGAAAACACACAAAAAGAGGTCGCCGCGCTGCTCGACGAACGCGGCGTACTGGTGACGGTGCGGCCGAGCGGTGGGGCGTCGTTCTCGTCGCTCCTGCTGAGCATCGTCCCGTTCCTTTTCCTGATAGGACTCCTCATCTTGCTCGGGAGGAATTTGAGTCGCGGGCAGCAGAACGTGTTCAGCTTCGGGCGCTCGCGGGCCCGGGTCTACGACGTCGAGCGGCCCCAGGTGACGTTCGCGGACGTGGCCGGGGAAGAGGAAGCCAAGGCCGAGCTCGCGCAAGTGGTCGACTTCTTGAAGAATCCAGCGAAGTATCACCGCATCGGTGCGCGGTTGCCGCGGGGCGTCCTCTTGGTGGGTCCGCCGGGTACAGGGAAAACGTTGCTCGCGCGAGCGGTCGCGGGCGAAGCGGGGGTCCCGTTCTTCAGTGTCAGTGCCTCCGAGTTCGTGGAGATGTTCGTCGGCGTGGGCGCCAGCCGCGTACGGGATCTGTTCGAACGGGCGAAAGCGCAGGCGCCGTCGATCATCTTCATCGACGAGCTGGATGCGGTGGGACGGCAGCGCTTCGCAGGCTTGGGCGTGGGTAACGACGAGCGCGAGCAGACGTTGAACCAGCTTTTGGTGGAGATGGACGGTTTCGAAGCGCACACCGACGTGGTGGTGATCGCGGCGACGAACCGGCCGGACGTCCTGGACCCCGCCCTCTTGCGACCCGGCCGTTTCGACCGGCAGGTGATGGTCGGTTTGCCGGACAAGCGTGGTCGAGCGGCGATTTTGCGCATCCACACGAGGGGAATCCCGATCGCGCCCGATGTCGATCTCGACGCACTGGCGGCGGCGACCCCAGGGTTTTCGGGGGCCGACCTGGCGAATTTGGTCAACGAGGCAGCCCTCGTGGCGGCGCGGCGGGGCAAACAGGTGGTCGAGCGCTCGGACTTCGAGGAGGCGCTGGACAAGATCCTGCTGGGTACGGCTCGCTCGCTCCTGATGAGCGAGGAGGAGCGGCGTCTGGTGGCCTACCATGAGGCTGGGCATGCAGTCGTCGCCTACTTCACACCCGGCTCGGACCCGCTGCGGAAGATCAGTATCGTGCCGCGCGGGCGAGCGCTGGGTGTGACGGTGCAGGCGCCGGAGGAAGACCGCTTCAACTACACGCGGAGCCAACTCCTGGGGCGGCTCGCGGTACTGCTCGGTGGACGGGCAGCGGAGATCCTCGTCTTCAACGAAGTCACGACCGGGGCACAGAACGACCTCAAGGAAGCGACGAATCTGGCTCGGCGGATGGTAGGCCTCTGGGGGATGAGCGAGGAATTGGGGCCGGTCTACCTCGGTTTGGGCGAGCAGCACGTCTTCTTGGGTCGGGAGATCGTCCAGGATCACAGTATCGGGACCTCGACGCTGGATCGCGCCGACGCGGCGGTGCGACGGCTGCTGGAGGAGGCGATGGAGCGTGCGGAGCGGGTGCTGCGTGAGCACCGTGCCGAGTTGGACCGGCTGGCGGAGCTGCTGATGGCGGAGGAGACGATCGGTCCGGAGAAGATTAGGGAGGTGCTGGGCGAGCCGGTGGCTGCGGAACACCGCTGAGAGCCGCTCGCCGTGGGACGGTGCGCCTGATAGTGCCTGTGGAGCGAGGAGAGTCGAGCGGGAAGGACGAGGGAGGTGGGGAGCACGCGGTTACGACATATCCCGGTAGAGCTCGGGGAGCGCTCCTACACTCGCTGGTTCGTCGTCATCACTGCAGTCTTCGTTACCACACTCATCGCTTCGAACATCGTCGCCGTCAAGATCGTCGACGTCTGGGGTCTGTACGTCCCGGCGGGGACAGTTACCGTTTTCCCGCTGAGTTACATCTTCGGTGACGTGCTCACCGAGGTCTACGGGTACCGGCGGGCGCGCCTGGTGATCTGGCTCGGGTTCGCCTGCAATCTCCTGGCGGTCGCTGCGTTCACGGCGACGCAGTACCTCCCAGGGGCACCCTTCTGGGACGCTCAGGAGGCGTATGAGCGGATTCTGGGGTACACCCCGCGACTGCTGGCTGCCTCCTTCCTCGCCTATCTCGTGGGTGAGTTCGCCAATGCGGCGGTCCTCTCGCGCCTCAAGATCCTGACGCGGGGACGGTTCCTGTGGGTGCGCACGATCGGTTCCACCCTGGTCGGGCAAGGGTTGGACTCGCTGGTCTTCGTGACGGTGGCCTTCGTCGGGACCATCGCTGGACAGGACTTGCTCCGGACGATCGTGACGGCGTGGCTGGTGAAGTCGGCCTACGAAGCGCTGGCGACCCCCTTCACCTATCTCATCGTGAACGCCTTGAAGCGTGCCGAGGGGATCGATACGTACGACTATGGCGTAAGTCTCTCGCCGTTCCGACTGGACTGAGCGTCGGACCGAGCGCGTTGGCGGCGTTACCGCGCGGACCGCTCGGGTGCGGACGACCACTACGGCTTGTCGGTGCGAGCGGACGAGGCAGGTGCAACTACCGGCGGAGAGACGGGGCGAGCGAGGGAGCGCGGCACGCGGTGCACCGGGCACGTGTCGGGAGGCTTCCGGCGCGCCGGTCGTCATCGAAACGACATATCCCATCATAGTACCCCTCCACACAGCACACCCCGACCACCGCGAAACCACGCACCCGCGGCCTTTCTCCGACCGCCGAGAGAGGCAAGCGGGCACACGCTAGGCGGTAGCGCGCCGGTACGTAACTCCCGGCATGCTACCGCCCGGTCACCTCAGCTTCCGATCCGTGGGTCGCCGTGAGGCTTCCAGACCGCGACGATAGCCGGTCGTGGAATCGTGCCGTCGGGCCAACTCGAGATGGGCTGCTCCAAGGTCCCGCCCTCGCCGGGGTGTTGCACCGCGCAGAACAATGTCTGATAGTCCGGAGCGAACTCGGGACCACAGATTTCGCAGCCGCGTGGCCCGCTCAGGAACATTTTGACGTAACCTCGCTCCTCGCCTGAGGTCGGTACAGCGTAAATACCGTCGTTGCGCCGGAAAGTACTCGGCTGGCCGTCGGTGGCGATCCACAGGTTGCCCCACGCGTCGAAGGTGATGTTGTCCGGGCAGGAAATGGGGCTGATCTGGCTCGGGTCGAACCCAGCAGCGAAGACGAGGTCGTCAGGATTCCGCGGATCACCGCAGAGGAGAAAGATCTCCCAGGTGAACCGTGTGGCAGCGTAGTCTCCATCGGCCTCAGCCAATTCGATGATGTGCCCGTGCCGGTTGTTGCCGCGGGGGTTAGCTCGGTCGATGCGGTCCCAGCCGCGGCGCGTGTTGTTAGTGCAGACGACGTAGACGAGACCGTTCACTGGGTTCGTCTCGATGTCTTCGGGACGATCCATCTTGGTCGCACCGAGGAGATCGGCAGCACGTCGGGTATTGACGAGCACGTCCGCCTGCGAGGTGAATCCGTTACGCTCATCGAGCGGGCCTTCACCATAGACCAGCGGAAGCCACTCGCCGGTGCCGTCGTCATTGAAGCGCGCGACGTACAACGTCCCGGAGTCGAGCAGCGAGAGATTGGCCGCACGATTCGTCGGGTCAAAACGCCGGTCGCTAACGAACTTGTACATATACTCGAAGCGCTCGTCGTCTCCCGAATACACGACCACCCGACCGTCCCGATTCACGACGACTGTCGCAGCCTCGTGCTTGAAGCGGCCGAGTGCGGTGCGCTTCTTCGGTACGAACGTCGGGTCATAAGGGTCGATCTCGACCACCCAGCCGAACCGGAACGGCTCGTTCGGCGTGACGCTGACGTCGAACCGGCGATCGAAGCGCTCCCAACAACGTTCGGACTCCCCAGTCGGTATTCCGTACCGCTGATGGAGAGCGTAGCGCGGATCTGTCTTGGGCAGGCCAGACAGGTTGCCGAAGTATTGGTGGAAATTCTCTTCACACGTCAACAACGTGCCCCAGGGGGTCTTGCCGCCAGCGCAATTGTTGAGCGTCCCGAGGACAGTCGTCCCAGCCGGATCGGCGTCGGTCCGCAACCAATCGGAGCCTGCAGCCGGGCCAGTGATCTCACAGGGTGTCGTCCCGGTGATGCGGCGGTTGTAGACCGAGCCTGGGCGATAGGTCCAACGACCTCGACCGGACTGGCTGATCTCGACGATGGAGACACCGTGCGCCTCGAGTTCTACAGCTACTTGCCAGGGTTCGGGGTCGCCTGGGCGATAGCCAGGGAACATGAGTTCAGGGTTCGTGTACTCGTGGTTCACGGTCAGGAGACCACGCTGGGCGCTGCCTGCCTGTGCCGGCACGGGGAAGAAGCCGACGAAGTCGCAGTTATAGCCGAACTGGAGCGCTTGCCGCTCGGGAGATTGCTCGGCCAGCCGGAATTCCGGTCCCCACGACGCCAACGGATCGCCCCAGCGCAACAGCACGAGCGACTCGTATCCGTCCGGCACAGTGACGCGGTCGTCGCTGTTCAGGGCGATCGCCCGGAAGGCGAGCCGGCCGCGATTGCTCGCTGCCGTGCTCTCTGCCTTGCCGAGCGCCATGACCAAAGCGACCGCCGCTGCGCCCTTCAAGGCCGAACGACGACTCATCCGCCGGACGAGTATCGACTCGAATTCAGCGTTCTCGCTCGGGTTGACGCTGCCGGTGAAACATTTGCTGCCGCAGGCCCAGCGACACTTCTGGAGCCACGCAGCAAACGCCGGCGACGATACGCACGTCATTCGCCACGCCATGCGTCCCCTCCTGTCCATCGCCCGATGCCCTCGTTCCGTTGCAAAACCTAGCAGCGCGGGTACCTCGATCGGTGAACATCCTGTTACCTCGGGTCTGCACAGCGCGGGCGCGGATGGCGTTTTCTCGGGATGGGAAGGATGTGCTACGATACGGCGACAGCGAGCGCGATCGGGTGGGAGAGGGCGAGGTGCGGCGATGGAGCTGAGGGAGCTGGTGCAGAAGCGGCTGGCGTTGCTGTTCCCGGGGCAAGGGAGCCAGCACGTCGGGATGGGACAGAAGGTGCACCAACTATCGGAAGCGGCACGACGGGTCTTCGCCCAAGCCGAGGAGATTCTCGGAATGCCGCTCCGGAAGCTCTGTTTCGAAGGCCCAGAAGAGGAGCTGGCCGATACCGCCAACGCTCAGCCCGCTCTTCTGACGGTCAGCCTCGCCTACCTCGAGGCGCTGCGCGAGCGCTTGCGTGAACTCGGCGCGACGCTGCAGCCCGCAGTGGTCGCCGGGCACTCGCTCGGCGAGTTCACGGCTCTCGTTGCGGCCAACGTGCTGCGCTTCGAGGACGCTCTGCAAGTGGTCCGGGAGCGTGGCCGCCTGATGCGACAAGTGAGTCTGGAACGTCCGGGTGGCATGGCTGCGGTGCTGGGGCTCGACCGGGAGGCACTGGAAGACGTCTGCCGGGAGGCGAGCGAACTCGGGCTGGTGGTCGTCGCTAACGACAACTCGCCGGGCCAGCTCGTCATCTCTGGTGAGGAGCGTGCCCTGGTACGCGCGATGGAGCTCGCCCAGTCTCGCGGTGCCAAACGCGTCGTCCGTCTCGGGGTCACTGTGGCGTCACATTCGCCGCTGATGGAACGCGTGGCGCAGGCACTCAGTGAACTCCTCGCCCGGATACCGATGCGCGATCCAGACATCCCGATCGTCGCCAATGTGACGGGGAAAATCCTCTCCACGGTCGAGGAGATCCGGCGCGAAGTCGCCTGCCAGGTCGCCCTCCCGGTCCAGTGGACCGCCAGCGTCCGCGCGATGCGGGAGCGAGGCGTGGCAGCCTTTTTGGAAGTCGGTCCCGGGCAGGTCTTGACGGGGCTGGTGAAGAAGATCCAGCGCGACGTCGAGGCGTACTCGATGCGGGACCTGGGTTTCGAGCAATAGGGTGGAACGAGGAGGTACCAGTGCACCGTGTCGTGGTCACGGGACTCGGGGCGATCACTCCCCTAGGGTTGGACGTGCCGACGTTCTGGCGCCGCTTGCTCGCTGGTGAATCGGGGATCGATCGTATCCAGAGTTTCGATGCCAGCAACTTGGACGTGCAGATCGCTGCGGAGGTCAAGGGGTTCGATCCGCGCGATTTCATGGACTTCAAGGCAGCACGGCGGATGGACCGCTTTTCCCAGTTCGCAGTCGCAGCCGCCCGGGAGGCGATCCGCGACGCGGGATTGGAGATCACGCGCGACAACGCTGACCGGATCGGTGTCATGATCAATACCGGCGGTGGCGGCATCCAGACGATGGAACGCGAGGTCGTCAACTTCTACCAGCGCGGTCCCGGTCGCGTGAGTCCGTTTTTCGTACCGATGTTCGCGCCCAACATGGCCGCCTGCCAGGTATCGATCGTCTACGGCATCACCGGACCGATCCTGGCATCGGTGGCCGCCTGCGCAGCCGGGACGCAAGCCTTCGTGGACGCGCTGCGGCTCCTCCGATTAGGGGAAGTCGACGTCATGATCGCCGGTGGTACGGAAGCGGGCCTGACACCGGTCGCGGTCACTGCCTTCGCCAACATGGGCGCGCTCTCCCGCCGCAACGAGGAGCCGCAGCGCGCCAGCCGCCCCTTCGACAAGGACCGCGACGGCTTCGTCTTCGGCGAGGGGTGCGCCGTGATGGTGCTGGAGACCGAGGAACACGCGCTGCGACGCGGCGCGCGGATCTACTGTGAGCTGGCTGGCGGTGCCACGACCGGTGACGCCTATCACGTCAGTGCACCGGACCCCGATGGCCTGGGTGCAGCCCGCGCGATGCGTCTCGCATTGCGGGACGCCGGCCTCCAGCCGGAGGACGTCGACTACATCTGTGCGCACGGCACATCGACCCCGCTCAACGACGTCACGGAGACGAAAGCGATCAAGGCGGTCTTCGGCGAGCACGCCTACCGCGTGGCCATCAGCTCACCCAAGAGCATGATCGGCCACCTGGTGGGTGCGGCTGGTGCCGTCTCGGGTGTCGTATGCGCGCTGGCGATCCGGGACAGCGTGGTACCACCGACGATCAACCTGGACAACCCTGACCCCGAGTGCGACTTGGACTACGTGCCGAACGTCCGCCGCGAAATGCCGGTACAAGTCGCCATTGCCAACGCGTTTGGCTTCGGCGGGCAGAACGCGGTAGCGGTCTTCCGCGCCTACGAAGGGGCGACCAGCTGAACCGTTTGCGTCGCGCCCGAGGCGGACAGCCCGTCTCG
>JBEPZP010000089.1:0-9088 GCA_041640735.1 Thermomicrobium sp. | reverse complement strand
TGGCGCCGGAGTACGCGCTCGTTTTCGGCGTGGTACTGAGCGTGCTGGCAGTTTATGTGCTCACCGCGTTCGTGAACCCGGTCGCAGCGCTCCTGTCGCTGGCGGGAAATCTCTTCTACGTCTTTGTGTACACGATCTGGCTCAAGCGGTTGACGCCACAGAACATCGTGATCGGTGGTGCAGCAGGTGCGGTACCACCGCTGGTCGGTTGGGCCGCGGTCACCGGTCACCTGAGTGTCGCCGCGCTGCTGATGTTCCTGCTCGTTTTCGCTTGGACACCGCCACACTTCTGGGCACTGGCGCTCTACAAGCGGGGCGACTATGCAGCGGCGGGGGTGCCGATGCTGCCAGCCGTGCGGGGCGAAGAGGAAACGCGGCGGCAAATTCTCTTCTACACGGTCGCGATGGTGCTGACGAGCCTGCTCTTCTATCCCCTCGGGGTGCTCGGCCTGCCCTATCTCGTCGCGGCGGCGGCCCTCGGCGTGCGCTTCCTCTGGCTCGTGGCTCGGCTCTACCGCGAACGGAGCGATCGCCTGGCTAAGCAGGTCTTCCTGTACTCGATGCAGTATCTCGGGCTGCTCTTCGCGGCGATGGTCGTCGATGCAGTGATCTTCTGAACAAGGAGGAAAACCCGCTCGGTCATGGTCGGTTGAACCCTTCCTGCCGATTTCGTGACACACCCGAGCGGCTGGTTTGCGGAGCGTGTTGAGCAGGCCGCGTCGCCGCGTTGGTAGCTCTTTCACTGACGGCAAAGCGCATTACCGTGGAGAGGTCCGGGCCGGATCGGGCTGTGGCACGGTGAGCGACGGCACTCCCAGCTCGTCGTGACGCCAGCTGCTTGGCCTTACACTGTCCGTAGTCGCTAAGCGGTGTAGGGTGAGTACGCTGATCCGGATCCACCACGCTCCCGCTTGCACGGTATGGTCTTTCAGCCGGAAGAGTCGAGTCTGCTACCGGTATCGCGCGCTGGTCACGGCAGCCAAGAGTTCGCTGATACCCCTTCTTTGTCGTCGATGCGAAGTTCCGAACTTTCGCGTTGGATGGCTGGGGTATCATGCGCACGTAGCGCAGCATCCAGTAGGCGGCCTGCTCGCGCTTCCTCACGCTGGAGCGCGAAGGCGACGAAGCGGTTTCCCCCGCCGAAGATGAGCCACGCGGTCGAGGCGGACGCGTCGGTCAGTTGGAAGATCACAGCAGGACCTGTTGTTCCGGTGTCGAATCCTTCCCCGTGACCCAACCAGCGGTGCGGGTAGGCGTGGAACGCTTCAAGGGCTTGCCGGGCTGCTCTCACCTCGGGGTAGGTGATGACGAGGCGCGTGAGTGAACGGAAGAGCGCTTGGGTTGGCAGTGAGATTTGCTTGGAAGCCTCCAGGACCGGCTGACCCGGCAAAGCGAGCGGACCGAGCGCTGCGCTGGGCTCCGCCGGCGCGAGCGTCTCCGCCCGACGGGGAACGAAGCGACAAATGGGTACGATCTCGCTGGTCAAGGGATTTCCAGCGAGCGGTCCCTCCACGGATGAGACGGTTGTCGATTCGAGACTGGTCATTTGCAACAGGTCAGCGAGGAGAGCCTCGCGCATCGCCGTGCGTTTTGGAGGTGTGGATCCGAAAGAGCTGATCGCATCGATCAGATCTGAGGAACCCTACTCAATAGTCGACCGAAGGGATGCTTGCCACCCCAAAAGCGGGGCCACTTCCAGGAGAAGCAGGAAGCAGTTCTGGTGGACCGCAACCAGTGTGCTCTCGTCACCGATTTCCTGGCAGGTGGACATCGATGCCCAGAAACCCGTCGCGTGCGTGCTGTGCGCGAGCGGTCGTGCGCCGGGAAAGGTAGCGGCGCTTGGGCGCACTGCTTCTCAGGCCTGCGCGGGGTCGTCGAAGGTGAGGAGGGGTTGCGCGAGGACGAGCGGGATCGGCATCCTCTCGATGAGGAGGGTACGCGAGCGTGTGACGGCGAACGTCACCGTAACACCGTAGGCACGAGCGAACGCTTGCCAAACTGGGCAAGCAAGGAACAGGATTCGTCGCTCAAGAGACGCTCACCGGGGCGGACGACTGACTCTTCCAGAGCGTAAGTCCAACTCTAGAAACTAGAGCGCCGCGAGCCCAATCACCGCGACGAGGACGATGCGCTGAAGTACTGTGAGAATATCCCTTTCGGTCGAACCAGCAAACGGCTGAGTCGTTCGGAAATATTGCGGCGGTCGGCTCGCCACGGCGTGACCCACCAGAGGCTGAGAACGCCGAGCTTTGATTCGGGTGCCCGCATCCACCAGGTTCACTGGCCGCTGCAACCGTGGCCACTCAAGCAGGTATCCTGGTTGCCGCCGGAACCGTGGGGCTGTGGACGGTAGCAAGACGGTCGGCTCCACGCGGCGAGAACGTATGGCCGGTCGTCGACGAACGGGAGTTCCCAATGGTCGCCGAGAATACGAGCCCACCACAGGTACTGGACGTCGCGTTCCAGCTTGTGTGCTTTAGCTCGGACGGCGGTGCTGGCGAAGACTGGCGGACGAGGAGCGTCGTGAGCATGGAAACGAGCCAGAGTCGAGAGCACCGACCCCTCGCTCCCACCTTGTCCGGTCGCTGTGGGCCTCAGGTGGCTTCCCCAGGGAGGCTACATCTCGCCCGGTCTACTCGCGCCCAAATACGCAGAGAGAGAGAGAGACAATCAGTTGTCAACAGGTGCTACGAGTTCGTGACGCCTCGGGCTCAGGACGAACGCCAGACGAGCATACTGAGCGGTGACGCGAGCCAGGGGAAAGGCATCCGCATCGACGCGCAGCACGGACCGTTCGCACGTTCAAGGAAGCTGACAGACCAAGGGTACCGAACACGGCGGGCGTACCTGAGAGGGAGGAGCGAGGAGACAATGTACGGGAGTTACCATAACCACCCCGGGTACTGCGATGGGTCGGGGAGCGTCGAGGACTATATCGCGGTAGCACGCGAGGCAGGACTCGCTGCGGTCGGGTTTTCGTCGCATGCACCGGTGCCGTTTCCGTGCGACTGGACGATGACAGTCGAACGCTTCCAGCAGTACCTGACTGACGTGCAAGCAGCTCAGGAACGGTGGCGGGGGCGTTTCGCGATCTGGCTGGGGGTAGAACTCGACTATCTCGACCCGGTACTCGTGCCGGAAGGGGCGGCCTTCCAACGCGCGGTCGTGCTCGGCACGGGGCTGGAGTACGCTGTCGTGAGCCTCCACTTCGTCGGGCGCGATCCAGAGGGGCGACCGTGGGCGGTCGACGAGTCGGCCGAGTCTTTTGCCCGGCAAGTCGAGCTCGTGTACGGTGGCGACGTGCGACGACTGGTCGAAGACTACTACCGGCTGCTGGGGCAGGCTGTCCACTGGGCGAGGATGCTCGGCCTCCCGGTTGTCATTGGGCATTTGGACAAAGTGAAACAGTGGAACATCGGCGAGCGTTACTTCTCTGAATCGGCAGCATGGTACCGACAGGCGGTGGAGCGCGTGCTCGCGGCGATTTGTGAGACCGGTTTGCCGATCGAGGTCAACACGGCGGGGTTGCGGCGGGCGATCGCGGCGCCGTATCCGAGCGAGTGGCTGCTCCGTCGCTGCCGGGAACTCGCCATTCCCGTCGTGGTCGGTGCGGACGCGCACCGGCCGGAGGACGTGGCAGCGGGTTTTGCCGAAGCGCGAAAGATTCTGGCCGGGGTCGGATACCGAGATGTTGCGGTGCTCGGCGAAGGGGGCTGGCAACTCGTTTCGCTCGCAGACGATTTTTAAGCAAATAGTGTGGAATTGGTGCGGTAGACGTGCGCCTGCTATACTTTCGCTCCAGCGAGGAGGAGGTCTCGGGTGAGCGCATATTCAAAGCACATCGAGGAGTTCCTGCACTTGCTGGAGACCTCGCCGGAGTTCCGGGCGGCGGTACGGGCGCTCTTGCTGTCGGAGGAGCTGCTGCAGTTGCCGGATGTCGTCCGGTCGCTGGCGGCAGCACAGGAGCGTCTGGCTGACCATCTGGCAGTGTTCCAGCAGACGATGGAGCGTACTGTGGCCGGTCTGGCCGCGCGGATCGACGAACTGGCAGGTCGGGTGGAGGCGCAGATCGAGGCGTTGACCCGACGCATGGAACGAGTCGAGGCGCAGATTGAGGCGCTGACCCAGCGCGTCGATGACCTCACGGTGCGCATGGAACGGGTCGAGGCGCAGATCGAAGCGTTGACGGAGCGGATGGAACGAGTCGAAGCGCAGATTGAGGCGCTGACGCAGCGGATGGAACGGGTCGAAGCGCAGATTGAGGCGTTGACGCAGCGGATGGAACGAGTCGAGGCCCAGATTGAGGCGTTGACCCAGCGGATGGAGCGGGTCGAAGCCCAGATTGAAGCGCTGACGCAGCGTGTCGATGACCTGACGGTGCGTATGGGTCGGGTCGAGCGTGATCTCGGGCGACTCAAGGGACTGGTTCTGCCGCTTCTCGTCGAACGGCGGTTCGGCGGGCTCTTCCGCAAGATTGTCCGGCGCCCGCGCGTGTTGACGAACGAAGACCTCACCCGCTTGGTCGAGGATGCAGTCGATGCGGGACTGCTCAGTGAGCAGGAGGCGGAACAGCTACTTCTGGCCGACTTGGTCATCGAGGGACGCGAAGCGAACGGGCGCGAGCGCCTCGTCTACCTGATCTGCGAGATTTCCTGGGGGGTCGGCCCGTCCGACGTCCAGCGAGCCCGCGAGCGAGCGGCGATCCTTGAGCGCATTGGGCAGCGTCCCGTCCGCGCAGTGGTGCTCGGAACCTGGCTTACCCGGGAAGGCGAGGAACTCCTCGCTGACGCCGCGTTCGTGCCGATTCCCGAATCGTTCTTCGATTGAGTGCCCCTGCGAGCCGGTTGGGGAGTTGGAGAGCGCGCGGGGGCGTCTGGTGCCTGCGCGGAAGACCGGTAGTCGCCCCTCCAAGTGCCTGCTGAGCTCGACGAGGGCGTGGTCTCCCACCCTGCAGGCGTCTCGGCCTCGCCCGGGGGGTTGACATCTCTCTCTCTCTCTCTCTCTCTCTCTCTCTGATATTTTGGACGTACGGCGCGCCGTGACCGGTAGAGCGTCTCTGGAAGTCGAGAGGGGGTTCCGATGCGAAGCCTCTGGCGACGCCGTACGGCTTTGCTCGTCTTCGCGCTCTTCCTCGCAGTGGCGCCGATGCCGGTCGCCGCAGCGAAGCCGGTCACGACTGCGCCGCGCGAGCGAGCGGAGCAGATCGTGGCTGCGCTGGCGCAAGCTGGCGATCCGGCGCAGGCGTTTCAGCAGCTTGCGCCAGAAGATCGACGCCTCGTGTTCGACTACCTTGCGGTTGCTCGGGTAATCTCTGCGGAGTCTTCCAGCTCCGCGCCGTCCGATGCGGCCATGCCGCTGGCAGCTGGCTGTTGGCAGCGAGATGTTCTTCTGCGAGCAGTCAATGTGTTCAACGTGACGCTGTGGGAGTATCGAGTCTACCTGTACTGGTGCGGGAACGGTAGCTCGGTGACGTATTATTCTACGTGGAGCCAGGCGACGGTCCGGCAGCTATTCTGGCAGTATCTCGGTGATATCGCGCAAAACACGATCGGGGGCGTCGGCTACAACCTCGTTCGCCACTTCCGCCAGGGTCATTTCGCCCTGTGCGTGACTGCACAATACGGCTGCATCGGCCACGTGTATCCGTGGGCAGACCAGACCGGTTACGCAGATGGCCGATACCAGTCTAGTTATGGTGGCTATTGAGAACGTGTGGGGGCGGGTTCGATCGAACCCGCCCCGCGAGGCTTTCTGGGTAAGGAGGTGGAGCGTGCGTGAAGAGACACGACTGCACGCACCCTGGACGATGCGTCGCCTGCTCGTTCGTATCGCGGCGATCGTCGTGACGCTCCTGCTCGCCTGTATCGCCCTTTTCGTTTTGTTCTACCTCTGGTTCGGTGTTGCCTGGATCGAGGGCGGTACGATTTCGACCGAGTCCGTAACGGTCGTCTCGATCACGCCACAGCCGTGAGTGCCTCCCGGCTAAGCTGGACTGCCTGCGCGGCTCGCTCGGGGAACGTGCGGACGGCTGCACCACGCTGGACGCGCATGCGACACGTCCACCTGGCGACGCAGGCGCATCACCGCGTAGTGCATCGCCGCTTCCCGCCAATCGGGTGTGGTGCGCTACGCTGATCGCAGCCGCTGACTCGTGGAAACGCTGGGTAGCGCGCGTTCCTGCCAGGCGACTGCCGCCGGGCACTGCGCTCGGGTTCGCTCCCTGCCAGGCTGCGGTGGCTGCTCGTGTCGCGCTCGCTGGGAACAGGCGCGAAGCGCTCGGGCCAGGTGACCGGCAGCCACTCGACCCGAGCGCCCGCTCCGCTGGCGTCTCTCCTCAGTTCACCGATGCTCCATGGAGCACTGCTCGGACGCGTTCCGGTGTGATCGGGAGCTCGGTCACACGCGCACCGATCGCGTCAGCGATCGCGTTCGCGATCGCTGCGGCGGTCGGTACCACTGGTGGTTCACCGACCCCCTTCGCACCGAAGGGACCGATCGGCGAGGGCACCTCGACCAGTTCGACGCCGATCGCCGGAAGGTGGCTCGCCTTCGGCAGATCGTAGTCGAGGAACGTCGGGTTGAGCGGCTGGCCGTTCGCGTCCCAGCGCATCGCCTCGTGCAGCGCCCAACCGACCCCCTGGCCGACTCCACCGTGAACCTGCTCCTCGACCAGTGCCGGGTTGAGGGCTCGTCCGACGTCCTGGATGGCAGCCAGGCGCAGCAGCGTCACCTGACCTGTCTCGGGATCGACGCGGACGTGCGCGATCTGGAGGTCGAAGCCGGGCGACTGCTGGGTGACCGCGACGCGTCCGGTGCCGTACACGGGTGCGTAGCGCCCGCCGAAGGTCATGCTCGCAGCAGCGATCTGCTGCAGCGTGAGGGTGCGATCGGGGAAGCCGCGCACCCGCACGGCCCCGTCGACGAGTTCCAAGTCTTCCGGAGCAGCCTCGAGCTCCTGCGCAGCGATCTCGAGGAGCTGCCGTCGGGCTTCTTCGGCGGCTGCCTTGACGGCGAGGCCGACCGTGTAGGTGATCTTGCTGCCGCCGCTCATGCCGGCGTAGGGCGCAGCATCGCTCGGCAACAGAGCGATACGCACGCGCTCTACCGGCTGTTGCAGTAGCTCGGCGGCGATCATCGCCAGGACGGTGTGGGTGCCGGTGATGTCCACGGCACCGACCGTCACCGTGAAGGTGCCGTCGTGGTTGAGGCGGACGTTCGCGGCGCACGGTTCGATGCCCCCCGGCCAGCCGCCGACCGCCAGCCCCCATCCCTCGTTCGGCCGCTTCTGGCGCGTACGCCAGAGGGGATGTTCTCGTGCTCGCTCGAGCAGTTCGACGAGTCCGATCGGTGGCCAGGGAACTCCGTTCGGTTGCGGGTCGCCGGTGCGTGAGGCGTTCGCGAGCCGCACCTCCAACGGGTCACGGCCGATCGCCTGGGCGAGTTCGTCGACGAGCTGCTCGACGGCGAAGGTCGCTTGCGGGACTCCTGGTGCCCGGTAGGCGCCTGTACCGGGCTTGTTCGTCAGGACCTCGTAGCCGAGGAGGTCCAGGTGCTCCCACCGGTAAGTGCCGCCGAGGAGCAGCAACGCGACGTTGACCGGTGCGCCCGGATAGGCACCGGAATCGAAGATGACGCGGGCAGAAAGGGCTACCAGTGTACCGTCGCGGCGGATACCACCGCGCAGTTCGAAGATGGCGGCTGGAGCTGGCGTGGCGAACAGGAACTCCTCGGTGCGCGTGAGGACCAACTTCACCGGCCGACCGAGGCGGAGCGCGACCGCCGCGACGAGCGGTTCGAGGAGGACGGTCTTGCCACCGAAGCCGCCACCGACCTCTAACGGAACGACAGTCACCAGTTCGTGCGGGAGCCCGAGTGTCGTCGCCGTGACGTTGCGGCAGTAGAACATGCCCTGCGTGCTCGTGTAGATGGTGACTCCGCCGTCCGGGCGGGGGACGGCGACCGAGGCGTGCGGTTCGAGGTACGCCTGGTGCACGAACGGAGTCCGATAGGTCCGCTCGATGACGACGTCGGCGCTGGCGAAGCCGAGCGTCACGTCGCCGCGTTGGAACCGGACCGCGTTGGTCACGTTGGCAGGGAGGCGCCGGACGTCGAGTTCCTCGCCGCCGGTCACGGTGGCGTGCATGCCCGCCTCAGCCCACTCTCCCTCGAGCTCTTTCGGCCGGATGACCGGAGCATCGGGACGCATCGCTTCGAGCGGGTCGACGATAGCGGGCAGTTCCTCGTACGCCACCTCGACTGCCGCGGCACCATCGGCAGCGGCGTACGGGGAATCTGCCACCACGATCGCTACCGGTTGGCCAGCGTAGATCACCTTGTCGCGGGCCAAGAGATGGCGTGCTCGTTCCGCGGGCTCGGGGCCAGGTGGCAGGAGGTCTCGCCCAGTGAGGACAGCCTGGATGCCCGGTACAGCGCAGGCAGCGCGGGTATCGATGCGTACGATCCGCGCGTGCGCGTACGGGCTCGTCACCAGCCGGGCGTGGAGCATACCCGGGAGGTGCAAGTCATCGGTGTACCGGGCTTCTCCACGCAGCTTCGGTTCGGCGTCGCGCCGCTTCAGCGGTTTGCCTATCCAGGTTACGGACATCGCCGAGGCTCCCTTCCCCCTCGATTCTCGCGAGGCTCGCTAGTATACAATGCCCAGCCTGAGGCGGAAAGCGGTGCGCGGAGGCTAGGTCGTTGGCGGTGCCTCGGGAGTGATGTGCCAGCCCGGGAGCGGGTCCGTGCCCGCAGTTGCAGATAGGGCGCTGGGGCACGAAAGACACGCGGGGTAGGGGCAGTGCGACCGGGCACGGTGTCTTCGGTCGGAGAGGAAGGTATCGAGCGGTGCCAGGAGAACAGGTCGTCGTGCTCTCGCCGAACTTCGGGCTGGACCGGATCGGTTCGCTCGCGGTGCTGGAGCCCGGGACCGTCATGCGACTGCGCTCGGTCGTCCCGTCAGCGGGTGGGAAGGGAGCGAACCTCGCGCGCGCAGCGCTGGCGCTCGGCGTCCACGCACGCGTGATCGGGGTCCTTGGTGGATGGATCGGACGACTCGTCGCCGACCTCGCTGCCGCTGAGCGCTTGGACC
>JBEPZP010000088.1:0-9114 GCA_041640735.1 Thermomicrobium sp. | reverse complement strand
CCGGTGACCGGTAAGGTCAAGCTCACCACCGCCGGTGTCGTCGCCAACAGGTTTTCGAGCGCCGCGATGGCTCGCGGATCGAAAGGATTCGTGCCCGCAGTGTCGATGAGGAGGAACGGTGCCGTCGCCGAGCGCAGGGCGCGTTGCAGCTCTACGGCGTTGGCTGCTCGGGCGAACGGCACGGCGAGCCCACGCGCCAGGACTTCGAGGCGCGCGTCGTGTGCGTCGTCACCGGCCAGGCTGATGACCTGAGTAGGAAAGCCGTCGGCGCGCGCTGCTGCAGCGAGTTTGAGTGCCGTCGTCGTCTTGCCGACGCCGGTCGGGCCGACGAACGCCAGCGCGAGGCGTCCACCGAGCGGCAGCCACGGCGCGACCGGGATCGTCTCAGCGAGGCGGCTCGCCAAGGCCTGGCGCAGCCGCTGCGGTTGCCCGCGGTACTGGCGGTACGTCTGGACCAGCGTCTCGGCGAGACGAGGACTGAGTCCGAGAGCCGTGAGACCGAGGACGAGCGCGTCGGTCGACGCACCGGCGGCCGTTGGCCGCTGGGCGAGGGGCGGGCGAGGGGTAGACGTCGCCGGAGCGGCGACCAGTTCGACGACCGGTTCCTCACTCGAGAGCTGGCGTGGCCCGAGGTGTCGCACGTCGACGATGACGGCGTCCGGCCCCAGTTCCGCTTTGGCGAGGAGTAGGGCCGCTTGGATCGATTCCGCCCGGTAGGTCCGTGTCTCCAACATGGTCTACCCCCTTACCGTCGCCAGTACCTGGACCCGCACCGAAGGCACAACTTCTTGGTAGGCCAGAATTGCCAGGTTGGGGAGCGAACGCCGCAGGGTACGGCTCACCGCAGCGCGGATGCCGGCCGGCACCAGGAGTACCGGCTGGTACCCGAGCGCTGCGATGCGTTCCATTTCCTGCGCCACCGCCGTGAGGAGTGCTTGCAGCCGGTCCGGTGGAAGCGCGAGTTGCGGTCCCTCCTCGCCGTGGTGGATCGCTTCACCCAGTTGCGTCGCCAGCTCGGGATGCAACACCATCGCCCCCAGTGAGCCGTCCGGCGCGACGTACTGCTGCGTGATCGTCGCGGCCAGCGCGTGCCGCACGTGCTCTGCGAGGACGTGAACGTTGCGAACGGTACGGGCGTGGTTCCCGAGCACCTCGAGGATGGTCACCAAGTCGCGGATCGGTACCTGCTCTTCGAGGAGGAGCTGAAGGACCTGGTGCACCTCGCTCAGCGAAAGGAGATGCGGCACCAGTTCGTCGACGACCGCAGGGTGGTCGCGCCGGACAGTATCCAACAGCCGCTGTACGTCCTGGCGCCGAAGCAGAGCTGCAGCATGACGGCGGACGACTTCGCTCAGATGTGTCGTGATGACCGAGGCAGCGTCCACGACCGCGTAGCCCTGGGCTTCGGCGGCGGCACGCTGCCCCTCCGGGATCCAGACTGCTGGCAAGCCGAAGGCCGGTTCGCGTGCCTGGATCCCGTCCAGTTGCGGTGCCTCACCGGTCGTAGTCATCACCATGAGCCGGTCGGGATAGACCTCGCCCTCGCCAGCTTTGACGCCGCGGACTAGGATGCGGTACTCGTTCGGTCGCAGGGTGAGGTTGTCGCGGATGCGCACGGTCGGCATGACGAAGCCGAGTTCCTGTGCGATCTGCTTGCGCAGGAGCGTGATGCGGCGCAGTAAGTGCCCACCGGCGGCCTGGTCCACCAGCGGAATCAAGCCGTAGCCGATCTCCAGTTCTAGCGGGTCGACCGGTGCGACCTCCGGGAGCGTTTCTTCCGGTTCGGCTGCTGGCTGCGCGGCTTCAGCCGTGTCCGGTCGACGTGGCTGGCGCAGCGCGAGGGCTGCCCCTAACATCCCGACTGCGCCCAGGAAGAATGGCGGGGCTGGCAGTCCCGGCGCGAGCCCCAACACGGCGAGGAGGACACCGGCGATGGCGAGTGCACGGGGCGCGCTGAAGATCTGCCGGGCGAGATCCAGACCGAGGTTGGCGTCGGAGGCGCTCCGCGTGACGATGATACCCGTCGCGGTGGAGATCAACAGCGCGGGGATCTGCGAAACCAAGCCGTCCCCGACGGTGAGGAGCGCGTAGGTGCGCAGCGCCTCGCTGAGGGGAAGCCCGCGCTGCAGTGCGCCGATCGCGATGCCGCCCAGGATGTTGATGAGGATGATCACGATACCGGCGATGGCATCCCCTTTGACGAACTTGCTCGCTCCGTCCATCGCGCCGTAGAAGTCAGCCTCGCGGGCGATCTCCTGTCGCCGGCGGCGCGCTTCTTCCTCCGTGATGAGCCCAGCGTTGAGGTCAGCATCGATCGACATCTGCTTGCCCGGCATGGCATCGAGCGTGAAACGCGCCGCGACCTCAGCGACACGTCCTGCACCGTTGGTGATCACGACGAACTGGATCACGACCAGGATGACGAAGACGACGATGCCGACCACGTAGTTGCCACCGACCACAAAGTGACCGAAGGCGTTGATCACTTCGCCAGCATTCCCCTGTAGGAGAATCAGCCGCGTCGAGGTGATGTTGAGGGCGAGACGGTAGAGCGTCGCGAGCAACAGCACGGTCGGAAACGCGGAGAACTGCAGCGGTTCCTGGATGTAGAGCGAGACGAGCAGGATGGTCAGCGCTAACGCGATGTTGGTCGCGATCAGGATGTCGAGGACGTGTGGTGGGATCGGTAGGATCATCAGCGCGACGATGGCAACGACACCGGTCGCGAGTGCGACGTCGCTGTAGCGCACGAGCCGGCGGAGTCCGCTGACTGGTTCGGAGTTCGTCCGGTTCGTCGTCGGTACACCCGCCATCACGCTTACCTCTCGTTACGCATCGGACGGCTCTGGTGTCGTCCCGACCGGCGCTGTGGCGCGCCGCAGGCGGTAGACATAGGCGATGATGTCGGCGACCGCCTCGTAGAGCGCCACGGGGATCTCTTGCCCGACCTCGACTGTGCGATACAGCGTGCGCGCCAACGGCTGGTTGCGCAGCACCGGCACGGCATGTTGCCGGGCGATCGCGGTGATGCGCTCGGCGACCGCGCCCGCCCCTTTGGCGACCACGATCGGTGCTCGCATGCTTCCTGGCTCGTAGCGGAGCGCGACCGCAAGGTGAGTCGGGTTGGTGACGACCACCGTCGCTTTGGGTACCTGCGCCATCATGCGCTGCATCGCGTATTGCCGTTGCAGGCGGCGGATCCGGGCCTTCACTTCGGGGTCGCCTTCGGTCTGGCGAAGCTCCTCTTTGACTTCGTGCCGCGTCATCCGCAGCCGCTGTTCGAGGTCCCAGCGCTGGAATCCGTAATCGAGGATCGCGAGAGCCAGGTAGGCTGCTCCGATGCGGAGCGCCAGGTCGCGGATGCTCCAACCGATGGCGCGCGCGATCACGAGCGGGTCTGCACCGGTCAGGTCGGCGTACCGCGGGAGATCGCGCTGGACGAGCGGATAGGTCACCGCCAGGACGATGCCGATCTTGATCAGCGCCTTAGCGGTTTCGAAGAGCCCGCGTCGGGAAAAGAGGCGTTGAAACCCGGCGATGGGATCGATCCGGCGGAGGTCGGGTTTGAGGGCAGCGGGCGCGAAGACGAAGCCAGCTTGGAGCAGCGTGCTCCCGACACCGACCAGGAGAAAGAGCCCGAGGATCGGAAGCGTAAAGCTGAGCAGCATCGTGCCGCTCGTCCAGACCAGCTCGAGCAGATCCGGCGACGTGAGGTCGGTCGGGAGCGGTCCGGCGAAGCTCCGGTAGAGATACCCCCAGAGCGACTCGATGCTCGCTCCGGCATACCACGGAAGGAAGAAGGCACCGGCCAAGAGCGCGAGCGCCGACGTCAGGTCCATGCTCCTCGCAACCTGGCCACGCTTGCGCGCCTCTTGACGGCGTCGCGGTGTGGCTCGTTCGGTCCGCTCGCTCGCCATCGATCACCTCGCTGCCAGGATGACGCGGGTGAGCGCGCTCACCGTACCCTGCGTGGTGACAGTGGCTAGGACCTGGAGCAGGAACGGGAGCGAGAGGAGCAGAACGAGGAACCCGAGCAGGATCTTGGCCGGCAGCCCGACGAAGAAGACGCTCATCTGCGGGACCATCCGGTTGAGCAGACCGAGGCCGAGATCGGCGACGACGAGCGAACCGGCGACCGGGAGACCGATCCGCAGGGCGTCCGCGAACATCGTGGCGGTCAGGCGGATGACAGCGTCTGGCGTATCCATGTCCGGCATGCTGAGGCCCGGTGGTACGAGTGTGAAACTCCGGGCGAGGGCCGCGATCAGGAGGTGATGCCCATTCGTCCCGAACAGGACCAGCGCAGCCAGCGCCAGGTAGAGCGTGTTGAGCGCGCTCCCGTGGATGCCGAAGGCTGGGTTGAAGGTGGCCGCGAGCCCGAACCCTAGCTGGTAGCCGATGATCGATGCAGCCATCTCGATTGCGGCGAAGACGGCAGCGACTGCAAGCCCCAGCGCGAGGCCAGTGACGATCTCCCGCGCCAGAGCGACCGCGAAGACTGCCGGTTGACCGAGTGTCGCGGCTTCGGTTGGAACGAACGGCGTCAACATGAGTGCCAGGACGACGGCGAGCGCGAGGCGTGCCGGGAGCGGGACAGCCTGACTTCCGAAGCCGGGCAGCAGCGAGAGGACGAGCCCGACTCGTGTGACCACGAGGACGAAGGCAGCGATCGACGAGGGGATGAGCGGCGTCGTCAGTTCCATCCAGCGCTCCTCACCGCCGGAGGACAGGAAGCAACAGGAAGAGGTCGGTCGCCAGTGCCGCGAGTTGCCGCCCCATCCAGGCACCTGCGAACAGCAGGATCAGGAAGGTCACGACGATTTTGGGAATGAAGACGAGCGTCTGCTCGTTCACCTGGGTCACGGCCTGCAAGACACTGACCAGGAGGCCGACGACCAGGATAGTGATGAGGATGGGTGCCGAAACGAGCAATGTCGTCGTGATCGCTGCTCGAGCGATTTCGAGGAGCAGAGCTTCGTTCATGCGTGCCTCCACTATCCGACGGCGAAGCTCGTCACCAGCGAACGAACCAGGAGGTCCCAGCCGTCGACCATGACGAAGAGCAGGAGCTTGAAGGGCAGCGAGATGACGACCGGTGGGACCATGATCATCCCCATGGCCATCAAAGTGCTGGAGACGATGAGATCGATCACCAGGAAGGGGATGAAGAGGACGAATCCCATCGTGAAGGCGGTCTTGAGTTCGCTGAGGATGAACGCGGGAACCAGCACCCAGGTCGGGACGTCGTCAGGGTTACGCGGACGCGGCAATCTGGCGAGATCCATGAAGAGGGCGATATCGCGCTCGCGGGTCTGGCGGAACATGAACTCGCGTAACGGTTGCAGACCGCGGTTGAGCGCGGCGCGCTGGTCGATCTCGCCGCGGAAATACGGTTGGAGGGCTTGCTCGTTGATCGCCTGCCAGGTCGGCGCCATGACGAATACCGTGAGGAAGAGCGACAGGCCGATCAGGACCTGGTTGGGTGGCAGTTGCGGAACGCCGAGTGCGGAGCGGACGAAGGAGAGGACGATCACGATCCGGGTGAACGAGGTCATAACGATCAGGATGGTGGGGAGGAGGCTCACCAGCGTGAGCAGGAAAACGAGTTCGAGCCCAGCCGCGACCGGGTTACCCGTACCGTCGCTCGCGCCGCTCTGGATCTGGATCTGCGTCGAGCCCATCTCTGCGGTCATCGCGCAGGCGCTGGTGAGCAGCGCGGTGAAGAGCGCGAGGAGAAGCACGACCAAGCGGCTGCGATGCGTCCGTCGTGGTGCGTGCTGTACGTCCCGCATGTCGTCGCTCCACCCGCCTCTCGGCGTTCCCGCACGTGCAGCCTAACGGCGTGGTGAGGTGGGCTGCATCGCGCCGTCGTCAGGTTTCGCAGCGAGACGCTCGTCCCGGCGCGCTAGTGCGCCTGCCTCGTCGTTCGGACAGTCCGTTCGGACCGGTTCGGTAGGACCATTGGGCCAGTGGAGGGAACGGCCGGGTGTGCCGAAATTCCCGATGCGGCGGTCGTGTGCGCGACTGCACAACGAGGAGTGCTGGCATGATCAGCGTCACACGCTTGGACGGTAGCCGGGTCGTCGTCAATGCCGAGCTGATCGAGACCGTCGAAGCCGTACCCGAGACGGTGATCGTGCTGGTGACACGCCGGCGGCTCATGGTGCGGGAACCGGTCGAAGAGGTGGTCGCGCGCGTGCTGGCCTATCGCCGTGGCATCGGCACGCTGAGCGACGCCGCACGGGCTGCGGTGCCTGTCCCGGAAAGCGGACTCTAGGCGGGAGGGAGCGAGCCCATGGATCTGGCGACCATACTTGGCATCGTGGTGGGGTTGACAGGATTGCTCCTTGGGTTCGTCCTCGAGGGTGGTCATCTGACCTCGCTGCTCGGTATCACGGCGTTCCTCATCGTCTTCGGTGGAACCTTTGGCGCTACGATGATCAGCTATAGCCTCCAGGATATGCTGAACCTACCGAAGCTGGTCATGAAGGCGATCAAGACACCGCCCGACCGGCGTGCGCTCTTGGTAGAGGAGATCGTCAAGCTCGCCGAGATCGCGCGGCGGGATGGCCTGCTCGCGCTAGAGAACCATCCCATCGAGGATCCCTTCCTGAAAAAGGGTGTGATGTTGGTCGTGGACGGCACCGATGCTGAACTGACCGAGCAGATCCTCTACGCTGACGTCGAAGCGATGGAGCAGCGCCACGCGCGGGGTTACACCATCTTCCAAACGATGGGTGGCTTTGCCCCGACGATGGGTATCCTCGGTACCATCATGGGGCTCGTGCACATACTGGGCTCGCTCAGCGATCCTGATTCACTCGGCCCGGCAATCGCCGTCGCCTTCTTGGCCGCGCTCTACGGTGTGGCGTCCGCGAACGTGCTCTTCCTTCCCTTGCACAACAAGTTGAAGCTCCGCAGCAAGGAAGAGGTCGCGGAGAAGCAGTTGATCATCGAGGGTGTGCTCGGCATCCAGGCTGGTGAGAACCCGCGCATGCTGCGCGAAAAGCTGCTCGTGCACCTGCCACCGCGGGCCCGCGCGAGCGAGCAGAAGGCGGCAGCCGTCGGTGCGCGCGCGATGGCGCCGGGAGGGGAGTGATCGATGGCGCGCCGTCGCGGCAAGCATCACGAGGGGGAGCACGAAAACCTCGAACGCTGGCTCATCACCTATGCCGACTTGATTACCCTGCTCCTCATCTTCTTTGTCGTAATGTACTCGATTTCGCGAGCAGACCTGGAAAAGTTCCAGCAGGTCGCCACATCCCTCCGTGCGGCATTCAATTTGGAGGTCCTCACGGCACCAACACCTTCGCAGTCGATAGTCTCGCCGCTCGAGCAGGATCCGCGCTTCAATGCCTACCTCAGCGTCCGCGCGCAGGTCGGTTCACTCTTCACTCGCCTGGGGTTGGACCGGCAAGATGTCGAAGTCGAGCTGACCAGCGAGGGGATCGTCATCCATCTCTCCGATGCCGTGCTCTTTCCGCCTGGGCAGGCCGAGTTGCGGCCGGAGGCTCAGCGCGTTCTTGACGGCATCGCCGCCATTCTCCAGCCGCTCCCCAACCACGTCCGGATCGAGGGTCATACCGACAACACGCCACCACCGTCCGGACCGTACCCGGACAATTGGGAGCTTTCGGCTATGCGTGCCGTGAACACCGTGCGCTATCTCACTCTTGTCGCTGGGCTGCCCCCCGAGCGGCTGAGCGCGGTAGGGTATGGCGAGTTCCGCCCGCGCGCGCCCAACGATACCGTGGAGGGACGACGCAAGAACCGGCGCGTAGACATCGTCATCGTCCAACCGGCTATCGTAGTCACTCCGTAGGGGAAGGGAACGAGCATGCTCAAGCGGCTGTTCAAGCGCCGGCTGTTGTTGGTCGCGGTGCCACTCGTGTTGGTGCTCGCCGGAGCGGGATTCGTTCTGCTCGGTGGTGCCGGGGCTGCACCGTTTGTCTTGAATATCACCATCAATCAGACGGCCGAACCGGCGAAGAGCGCATCCAAGGAACACCACATGACGGTCTCGCTCGGTGAACGCGTCGTCAATCTGGCGGATCCAGGAGGCTATCGCTACCTCAAAGTCGAGGTCGTCGTCGAGGTGGCCGTCGATGAGAAGACGTACCAAAAGCTGAAGACGGGTGGTGGAGGCGGCCAAGGCGGTGGTCATGGAGGTGGCGTCGGCGGGACCGATCCGCTGCGGGCCGAGCTGGAGCACGTGTGGCCGAAGATACAGGATGCGCTCACGATGGTGTTGACCTCCAAAACCTCCGATCAGCTCCTGACCCCAGAGGGGAAGGAGGAGTTGAAGGCCGAGCTTCTCGAACACTTGCAGCCTGCGTTCGGTGACTACCACATCACCGCCGTGTATCTGACACAGTTCGTCATCCAGTGAAAGGTGACGCCCATGTCGGCGAGTCGGGCCCGAGCGACGCTGTCCCGCACGGCCCGCCGCGAGCGCGGCAAGCCGGTACCGTACGACTTCCGGCGTCCGGACAAGTTCTCCAAGGATCACATCCGTTCCATCCAGAGCATCCACGAGGCCTTCGACCGTTTCGCGTCCAACTATCTCTCGGCACAGGCGCGCTCGGCGGTGCACAGCGAACTCGGCGCCATCGAGCAGACGACGCTCGGTGACTACCTCGATCGCCTCCCGGACCAGGTCGTCGCTTACCTTGCGGAACTGGAGCCGCTCGTCGGCCGCGTCATCGTCGAGATCGACTTCGACGCTGCGTCGCGGCTGGTCGACCGGTTGCTCGGCGGGGCTGGCGAGGAGCGCCCCCCCTTCACCGCCACGACGATCACCGAGATCGAGCTCTTGCTACTGCGCGAAATCGGCAACGGACTCTTTCAGGAACTCGCCAACGCCTGGGAGCAGGTCATCCGCCTGCAGCCGCAGCCCTGCGAGGTCGTGCTCTCCGGGCAACAGATCCAGGGATGGATGCCGAGCGAGATCGTGCTCGTCGTGCGGCACGAGTTGCGCCTGTTCGACAGCGAGGGCTACTTGCGCGTCGTCCTTCCCTCCTCGACGCTCGAGCCGGTTCTGCCGCGGTTGAATGCACGCGTGTTGTTCGCCAATCCGCGGCGTGGTGCCAGCCAGCAGGTAGTCGCCGATTTGAT
>JBEPZP010000087.1:0-9115 GCA_041640735.1 Thermomicrobium sp. | reverse complement strand
TCCGCCAGCAGGCGTTGCGGACCAGCATCCGGCGCTTCTCCAGCTCCCGAGACCCAGAGCACGAACACGCGAACGACCTCCGCAGCGCTCGGCACCCAAACGCCGAACGTCCCCAGGAGCACCAGCGGCAAGAAGAGTGCCCGGATCGCCGAGCGCTGTTCGTCTTCTTCGGCCAAGCTGCGCTGGATCAACCACCAGTGGACAGCCCAGATCGGGAAGCCGACGAGGAGCAACGCGACGTTCAAACTCACCTGACGACGCAGCGCCTCGGGATCACTGACCACCGCTGGTCGAGAGAGCAGATCCCAGAGGGCCAAGACGAAAACGTGCAAGAGCCCCACGGCACCGCTCGCCCAGGATGCCAGCGCCGCACCAGCGATGACGTAGAGGTACAGTCTCCGGGCGATCGCCATGGCCGTGCTCCCTTCGACCCGTGCCCGGGCTAGAGGTAGAACCCGAGTTCATCGATTTTCCACGCACCGTCCTCCTGGACCAATAGAAGCGTGCGCTGGTAGGAGAAGGTCCCACCTCCGAGTGTCGGGAACGGAAATCCCGGCTGAATGTCGGCACTCGTCCGCTCTATCGTGAGGGTCACTCTCGCTTGCCGTCCACGCACCTCGACCCGGTCGATCCGGACCCGCGTGTTCCGGAGCGATTCGCTCGCCCCGCGGAGTTCCGCCGAAACGTCGTAGTAGGGGTCGGTCCGTTCGCGCCGCTCCAGTTCGTTGCGGGCTCGGGTCGACAAGGCCGCCAGCACCGCTTCGCGGTCAGCCATCCGGATCGCCTCCACGTAGGCGACGACCGTGGCTTCAGGAGTCCCGGGGGGATAGGACGGGGGTCCACGCCGCTCGACGAGGAAAACGACGGCAGCCGTGAGCACGACGAGCACGAGCAAGACGCTACCGAGCACGAGGACGAACCGTGTCGGCCGCGGCGGTTCCGATTCCACGTTGGCTTCCTCCTGAAAGAAGTTCCGATCGCACTGCGAGTATACCCAGGATCTGCTCAGGCGCGCGAGCAGTGACGAGCGCTCACGGTGTCACGTGGACGGCACCGCTCGTTCTACCTCGGGCGTGTAACTGACGCGGACGAGCCGCACGCGATGCCCCTCCATGGAGAGCACCTCGAAACGGAGCGGACCGAGTTCGACCGTGTCTCCTACCGTCGGGAAACGCCCTAAGCACTCGATGATCACGCCGCCGATCGACTCCGCCTCGAACTCCAGACCGAGCTCTTCTTCGTCCAACTCGAGCCGATCGAGCAGTTCGTCGAGGGAGACGCGACCGTCGGCTTCGAGGACACCCGGTGCCACCTCGCGGAGCGGTTCGTAATCCGGATCGAACTCGTCGGCGATCTCGCCGACGATCCGCTCGAGGAGATCTTCCAACGTGACCAGCCCCGCGACGCCACCGAACTCGTCCACGACGATCGCGATTTTGGTACGCCGCAGTCGTAGCAGGCGTAACGCTTGGCGAGCCGGCGTGTGCTCCGGCACGAACACCGCTGGACGCGCGAACCGGTGACATGGGGACGAGCGTGCCTCCGGTTGCTGCCAGACGATGCGGAAGACGTCCTTGATGTAGAGGATGCCCCGGACGTCGTCCGGCGAGTCACCGATCACTGGTAAACGCGACAATCCAGTCCGGAAGAACTCCTCGATCGCCTGCTCCAGAGGAAGCGTCATCGGCACGGTGACCATGTCGACTCGCGGTACCATCACCGTACGTACGGTGATCTCGCCGAACTCGAACGCGTCTTCGACCAGCCGAGCCTCATCGCGACTGACGGCCCCTTCTCGTGCAGCGACGTCGAGCAGCGTCAGGAGCTCCTCGCGGGTCACGCTGGGCACGCGGCCGGGTTGGCGCACACCGACTAGACGCAGCACGAGCGTGGTCGCACCCGAGAGGAACCAGACCACCGGCGCAGCGACGCGCGCCAACCACCATAACGGTCGGGCGCTCAGCAGCGCTAACCGCTCGGCGTGCTGGACGGCCAGCGTCTTGGGGACGAGTTCCCCGACGACGATGCTGAGGAACGAGAGCCCCGCAGTCACAGCGATCAGCGCCACGGCTGCCGCCTGCTGCGGACCGAGCGGGAGACGTGCGAGCACGCGCCCGAAGGGCTCGGCCAGCGTCACGGCACCGACCGCTGAGGTGAAGAAGGTCGCCAGCGTGACACCGACCTGGATCGTCGCCAGCAGGCGCGACGGCTCCTCGAGCAATTGCAGGACGAGTCGCGCTGCGCTGTTTCCCTCGTCAGCGAGTGCCTGTAGATGCGCGCGCCGCACGGAGACGATCGCGATCTCGGCAGCCGCGAGGTAGCCGTTTATGAGGAGCAAGGCGAAGATGACAGCAAGCTCGCCGAGCAGCGGCATTCCCCTCGTCCCTCCTCACCGCCGTCCCCGGTCGTCACCCCTATATGGGTGGCTGCCAGCCGGCTCGCTCGAGCGCGCCCTCGAGCAAGGCGCGCAAGCGCGGGTCCGATACCTCGTCCAGCGCACCGAGGACGAACGAGTCGATGATCAGCTCCGGCTGCCGTGCCCGGTACTCGAGCGCCTGAAGGACCGTCTCGAGTTTGTCGAGCTGTCGTACGAAGCGCGCTTCCGGCGTCTCCGCGGCCTCGTATTCTTCCCATGCCGCGATCAGCGCCGCGCCGATCGCCTCGGGAAGCATCGCAGCCATCTCGCGCAGCGCCGCACGCTCGGCAGCCGTCTTCTCTGCTTCCGCCGCTGGATCGTAAACCGGTCGCTGGCGGAACAGCCGTTCTCGTTCGGCGCCGGTGCGCAGTGCTGCATCGAACGGCGTGCGATCACCAGCGAGCGCCTCCGCGACGTCGTGCGCGAGCGCGAGCACCGCCGCGCGTCCGGCATCGAGCGATGGCTGCTCCTGCGCCAGGAGCCAGGCCATCAGGGCGAGGCGAAAGCTGTGGTCGGCGACCGATTCCGGTTCGCGGACACCGCGGTCGATCCACCCTTGCCGACGGAGCGCCTTCAGGCGACCGACGAGGTCGAAAAACCGCAACCAGTCGCCCGCCCCGCTCACCGCCGATCCTCCCTCAGGTACGGTCGTCGCGCGCGCCGACGGGATTGCGCAGTACGCCGATCCCCTCGATGTCGACCTCGATGACGTCGCCCGGGATCATCGGTCCGACACCGTAGGGTGTCCCCGTCATGATGACGTCGCCCGGTTCCAGCGTCATGACATTGGAGATGAAGGCGATCAAGAAGGCAGGCGGAAAGAGCATCTCACTAGTACGGGCGTTCTGCCGCAGCTCCCCGTTCAGACGCGACCTGATCGCGAGATCGCGCGGGTCGAGCTCTGTCTCGATCCAGGGACCGAGCGGGCAGAAGGTATCGTATCCCTTGCCCCGTACCCACTGCCCGTCCTTGTACTGCTGGTCGCGATGGCTCACGTCGTTGCCGCACGTGTACCCGAGGACGTAGTCGAGGGCCTCCGCCTCGCGGACACGTCGCGCGCGGCGACCGATCACCACGCACAGTTCCGCCTCGTAGTCGATACGGTTTCCTGGTGGGAGAAGAATCGTCCCACCATGACCGAGCAGCGCACTCGGCGGCTTGAGGAACAGGACAGGCTCGTCGGGAATCTTCCGTGTCGGATCGTTTTCCGTCACGTGATCGGCATAGTTCAAGCCCACAGCGACGATCTTGCTCGGGCGTTCGACCGGTGGAAGGACAGGAAAGGACTCGAACGGTCCGAGTAGCCGGCCGCGACGCGGCCGCTCGCTGAACCAGTCGCCGACAGCCTCGTACGCCATGCCGTCCTCGACGATGACTGGAGTCGCCTGTCCTTCCACGAGGATCCGCGCCAACCGCACACTGCCCCCTTTCCCTCGGCATCCGCGCTCGCCCACGCCTAGAGTAAGAGCACCTGCTGGAGCTGCTCGTCACGCCCAGCGATCGTCAATTCGTCGCCGATGCGCAAGCGTTCGCCGCGATGCGGGTTCATGATCACCTGGTCGCCCCGCCGCAAGAAGAGCGGCGTCACGCCGAAGCGCTCCCGCAGGTTCAGCTCCTCCAACGTCTTTCCGGCCATCCGCTCGTCGACGACCACCTTCGCCAACCCGTAGCCGGGCCCCACGTCGAAGTAGTCCTTGGCGAGGGGCATCGTCAGGCTGTGCGCCACCCGTATCCCGGTCTCGCGCTCGGGGTAGACCACGCGATCCGCACCGACCATGGTGAGGATATCCCCGTGCAGCTGGTTCTGCGCCTTCGCGAGCACGAACCGGACCCCGAGCTTCTTGAGCAGCACTGTCGCCATGATGCTCGAACGCTCGTCAGCCCCGATGGCGACGACTGCTACGTCGAAATCTTGGGCTCCGAGCGTCCGCAGCACCTCGAGGTCGGTCACATCGGCCGTCACCGCGTGCGTGACGTAGTCGGCGACCGCCTCGATGGCACGCTCCGAGCGATCGATCGCCAGCACCTCGTGCCCGAGACGCTCCAGCTCGATCGCTACAGCACTGCCGAACCGACCGACGCCCAACACCATGAACTGTTTGCGCATCCCCTGCCCCCTAGCCCAGCCGGACAGACTCTCGAGCATAGTGGACGATTTCTCGCTGTACCTGTGTGGCAAAGACCAGAGCCAGCAACAGCGGGCCGAAACGTCCCAGAAGAACGAGCAACACCAGAAGGACTTGCCCACTGACGGGAAGCGATGCAACGAGCTGACTTTCGGTCCCAGCGAGTCCGAACGCCTGCACCACCAGGAGCCACACGGTCGGAAGATCGTGCGGCGACCACGCGGCGAGCACCACCGTACCGGCGAAGGTCACGAGCAACGCGAACACAGCGATCGCCAGTGCCCGAAAGATCTGCCAATCAGGAACTTCGCGTCCGAAGACGGTGACATGCCCGCTCCCACGGAGCGTCGCGATGATCGCCAGGAGGAGCAAACTGAACGTCTGCACCTTGATACCACCAGCGACCGAGCCGCTGGCACCACCGATGAAGGTGAGCGCCCCGAGCAGGAACGTTGTCTCCTCGCCCAGCATGCGCGTCTCGACGACGCGCGGGCCACCCGTGCGGCTGACGGCAACCGCGAACGCATCGAGGATCTGCTGATGCCACGGCAACCCTGCGATCGTCGCAGGATTCGCTCGCTCCAGCATCCACAAGCCGATCGTCCCGATCAGGAGGAGGACAGCCGTGGTGACCAAGACGAGCCGCGTGTCAGGGTAGAGCCGTCGCCAGGAACGCCGCGAGATCACATCGGAGAGCACCGGATAACCGATCGCACCGAGGAGAACCAGGGCAGCGACCGGCAAAACAACGAGCGGTTCCCGTTGATACGCCGCGAAGCTCGCGAATCCTGGATCGAAATCGAACCCGGTATTGTGGAACGCCGTGATCGTCGTCGCCAGAGCCCACCAGAGCGCGTCGGCCGCATTCCCCTGTACCCGTAGCCCTGGCACGAGGAGCACCAGACAGCCGACGAGCTGGAGAGCGACGGTCGCTAGCAGTATCCGCCGGAGCAACGGCCGCAGTTCACTCAGTTGCTCTTCGCCCAGCCGCATGCCCAATACCTGATGCGCCTCGTAGACGATGGTGCGCCGCATGATCCCGGCTAAGAGCAGGGTGGCCGTCGCTATGTAGCTCAGGCCGCCCACTTGGACGAGCGCGACGACGACGAGCTGTCCCCAGCGGTTCCACGTCGATGCCACATCGACCGGCGCGAACCCGGCGGTACAGAGCGCTGAGAGCGCGACGAACATCGCCTGCCACCAGGAGACACTGCGCCCCTCCTGCCAGGTCGCGGACCAGTGCAGGAGAAACATGCCGACGAGCACAAACAAGGCTGTCCCGAACCAGAGGGCAACGAGCAAGGGGACAGTCACGCGCCGACGACGGGGTAGGCGAAGGCGAACCACCTCGCTCGGCATCGCTTCCCGGCGGATCGTGCGATCTCCGGGACGCCGTAGAGCTGATGGCGGGCGGCTGGGATGTCGCGCTCGTGGCGTACGCTCCACGGTGGTCGCCAGTTCTCGAGCATGCACAAGCACGTCCGCGAGGACGCGCCCTGAAGCCTACGCGGTTCTGTTTTCGCCGTCAACTCTGACTGTCGTGACGGTGGGCTGGCCGTGCTCCTGCCTACTCTTCTTCTCGACGACGCTTCGTACCTGTCGACACCGCACGAGCCACCAGCTCAGCCGAGCGCGACCGCCGTGCGCGCATAGCGGACCGCTTGCGGCCTAGCTCGCTCGGCCAGCGTCAATGCCACGATGAGCGGACCCAACCGGCCGATGAACATCGTCGCAGTCACGAGGAGCTTACTGGACATGTGGAGTTCGGGAGTGATCCCCATGCTCAATCCCACCGTACCGAAAGCGGAAGTCGCTTCGAACCACAGGGCGAGCAGGGGGAACGGCTCCGAGAGGGAGAGGACGAGACTGCCCACGAAGACCAGAGCTACCGCCAAGAGAGCGATCGTCATGGCCCGAAACACGAACTCGGCTGGGATTTCGCGCCCGAAGGCCGCGACGTGCGGTCGGCCACGGAGCACAGTCCATACAGCCAGGACGAGGACGGCGAACGCCTGGACCTTGATACCACCTGCGACAGAACCACTGGCACCACCGATGAACATCAAACCGACCATCGTGAAGAGCGTTTCATCCTTCATCGCCGAGACATCGAGGGTGCTGAAACCAGCGGTCCGCGCCACGACCGCATGGAAAAACGCGTCGAGTAAGCGGACGCTGAGGTTGATCGTTCCTAACGTGCGCGGGTTATCCCACTCGAACAGCAGGATGAGGGCCGTGCCGATCAGGAGGAGAGCGGATGTCGTGGTCAGGACGACCTTGGTATCGAGCGTCAGCCGGCTCCGGCGCCGCTCACGCCAGACATCGATGAGCACAGCGAAACCGAGCGCTCCGAGTAGGGCGAGCAACGAGACCGGAAGGAGTACCTCCGGCGTTTGACGATAGGGGGTCAGCGAACGGAATCCGCCGACGATATCGAATCCCGCGTTGTTGAATGCGGACACACTGTGGAACAGCGCCCACCACGCCCCGTGTGCCAGGGACTGCGTCGCCGCGATTCCGCTCGGGAGCAGTACGAGGGCCCCCAAGAGCTCGATCGCCAGCGTCAGGATCGCGAGTCGCCGCAGCAACCGGACCACACCGCCTGGCCCTGGCTCCCCGAGGCTCATGCCACAGGCGAGGCGGTCACGCAACGTCGGACGGATACCGAGGAGCGCGAGCAGCAGCGTCGCGCTGGTCGCGAATCCGAACCCCCCGAGCTGGATGAGCAGCAGAATGACCACCTGGCCGAAGAAACTCCAGGAGGTTCCCGTATCACGCACTACGAGACCGGTCACGCAGACAGCCGAGGTGGCCGTGAAGAGCGCATCGACGAACGGGACGCGATTGCCGTCGCTCGACGCGATGGGAAGACTCAGGAGCACCGTACCGACCAGGATGAGGAGCGCGAACCCGATCACCAGCCGAAAGGCGATCGGCCGCGGACGGCGGGGTGTGCGCGGCCGCGGCAAACGGATCGCTTCCCGGCGGGCAACTGCCCGCCGCACGACCCGGTCGCCAGGTCGGCGTACCTGCTGCTGCGGACGGCTGGGATGTCGCACGCGCTCCATTGGAACCAGCCACGACTCCCCACCGCGTGACCCCGCTTCGTCCCGGGCAAGCATAGGGGATAGTCGCTGCGGACGTCAACGGATATACTCGTCGGAAGGAAAGCGGTTTCCGGTCGGAGCCCGATTCCGGACGACGCGGTTCGGAAGGCGGGTGCACCATGAGCGGTGCGGAGGTGGAGGAACATGGGACAGCACGACGTCTTCGATACGACGATCATCGGGGGCGGGCCTGTCGGGCTCTTCGCGGCGTTCTACGCCGGCATGCGCGGCCTCAAGACCAAGATCATCGACTCCCTGCCCGAGCTCGGCGGACAGCTCATCGCGGTCTATCCGGAAAAGTACATCTATGACATCGCCGGTTTCCCGAAGGTCTTGGCCAAGGACTACGTCAAGGGCGCGATCGAGCAGGGACTCTCGACCGGCGCCGTGCCCTGCCTGGGCGAAACTGCCCAGACGTTGGAGTGGCTGGACGATGCCGGCTATTATCGCTTGACCACCGACAAGGCCGAGCACTACACGCGCACCGTCATCATCTGTGCCGGTGTCGGCTCCTTCGAACCCAAGCGCCTGGAGGCTCCAGGGGTGCGCGAGTTCGAGGGGCGCGGCGTGACCTACCTCGTGCGGTCGCTCGAGGAGTTCCGCGACAAGGATATCGTCGTCGTCGGCGGTGGTGACTCGGCGGTCGACTGGGCGCTCGCCGTATATCCACTCGCGCGCTCCACGACGCTCGTCCACCGCTCGAAGTTCCGCGCCCACGAGCGGTCGGTGCAGCAGCTGCACGAGTCGCCGGTCAAGCTTTACTACCCGTTCTACGAAGTCAAGGAAGTCCGCGGCAACTCCTGGCTCGAGGAAGTGGTCGTGCACCAGACGCGGACTGGAGAAGAGGTCGTCTTCTCGGCCCAGGCACTCATCGTCGCGATCGGGTTCGCCGCTGACCTCGGCCCGCTCAAGACCTGGGGGCTGACGATCGAGCGGAACGGCATCGTCGTCGACCCGCGGACGATGAACGCAGGGCTACCCGGCGTCTTCGCCGCCGGTGACGTCGCGGTCTACCCCGGGAAGTTCAAGCTCATCGCTACAGGCGTCGCCGAGGCGATCACCGCAGTCAATCACGCGGTCGTGCACATCGACCCCTCGGCACGTCTCGACGCAGGGCACTCGACGAACGTCATGGAGAAGCGCGAGCGCGCCGCAACGGCAGCAAGCTGAAGACGAGCGCGGAACGCTACCCTCAGCGAACCCGGTCGTGCAATCAGCACGACCGGGTTCGTCTCTCGTAAGGCATCCCGCCACAGCGATGCCCTTTCCTCCGCCGGTACAGTCGAAACGATGGGAGCGCGGATGGGGAGACGGTGTATGACGGCCGACTCTCGCCGCACACTGTACTGTCGGTACCGTCTTCGGTCGACAGGATTGACACCCGTTTCGGCGATGTGCTAGTATGCAGATCTCAGATCCTCGCAAGTCAGCCTAGTGCGGTAGCGTCACACTGTAAGACGATCGAG
>JBEPZP010000086.1:0-9146 GCA_041640735.1 Thermomicrobium sp. | reverse complement strand
TACAAGGGCGTGCTCCTCAATTCGACGAACCAGCCACTCTGGGGCGATACCGTGTGGCTCGGCGCACTCTTCTTCGCTTCCGGTATGGCTTCAGCGGCAGCGCTCCTCTGGGTGATCGCTGCCCGCGTGGCGCCCAGCACGGCTGCCTGGTTACGGCAGCTCCTGCTCGGCGCGCTCGTCCTGACAGCCCTCGCCACCGTGCTCCTGGTCGCTACCATGAACGGTGAGGTGCTGCGCTTGGTGCTCGGAAACGTCTACGGTGTCCTGCTGGCTGCGGCAGTCGTCTTCGGTATGGTCGTTCCCTTCCTGTTGGCCTGGAAGCCGAGCATCGTCGGCCGCTACGCGCTTCCCAGCGCTGCGGTGCTCGTTCTCACCGGAGCGTTCGTCTTGCGGATCGCAGTCATCCTCGGGGCGGAGGCAGCGTGAACGTGATGCGGTGGGATCGACGGCGCATCGTAGGTCTCATCCTTGCTGGACTCTGCTCGCTCCTGCTCTTGGTCGCCTGCAGTCCGGAGGCATCGCGCACGCGCGGTGGCGGCCCGGGCGGTGACCCGGGCAATCGCCGAGCGGAGGTGCAGTTGCGCCCGCTCGGGCCCGGGGCGATTTACTACAACACCCCAGTGGAGGGAGAAGGCACCAAGCTGGCCGGGATGCCGATCGAATGAGTGTGATCATCGAGAAGTTGGAGACGCTCGCGGAGCAGGACGCGGTCCTCGCTCCGCTGGCCCGTTTGTATGCGGTCGCCCTGCGTACCGCCGCAGCGCCGAGCGGGCA
Source organism: Thermomicrobium sp. (assembly GCA_041640735.1). Lineage (GTDB taxonomy): Bacteria > Chloroflexota > Chloroflexia > Thermomicrobiales > Thermomicrobiaceae > Thermomicrobium. The sequence continues at coordinate 8,372 of JBEPZP010000086.1, read as the reverse complement.
GGGGCTCGTCTCGGTCCTCGATTCGACCCCGGGAGACGCAGTCACACCTCGGCTGCACGGGCGCACACTCCTGGTCGACAGCGGCCTCGTCGCCCGCTCGCTCGGCGAGGCAGCGCTCGCGCTCTCAGGCAGCGGCATCACCGACGCTGAGGTGATCTGGGAGAGACTTCAGCACGGCGCCCTGTCTGCTCTGGACCTGCTCCGAGCGGGTATCCTGGCTTCCCCCGACCTCGCCGGAGAACTCGCCCGGCGTGCCGGGGTCTCGCCTGGCGTCGTGACGACACTCGGACAGATCGCCGCGCTACCGGTCCTGAGTGGCGCTGTCCGAGACCTCAGTAGCAGCGGTTCGAGCCCCGGCTGGCGAGCCGGTTACTGCCCCTTCTGCGCCGCTTGGCCAGCGCTCGCCGAATTCCGCGGGCTCGAACGCGACCGCTGGCTGCGCTGTGGGCGTTGCGGCGCTGGTTGGCGCTACCCGCACCAGCAATGCCCCTTCTGCGCGAACAGCGATCACCGATCGCTGCGGTATCTGGCCGAAGAGGGGAAGCAGGACGCGCAACGGGTCGAAGTGTGCGAACGCTGCCGGGGATACGTGAAGACCTTCGCCACACTCGGGGCCTGGAGCCACGGCGAGATCCTCCTGCACGACCTCACGAGCGTCGAACTCGACCTCGTCGCAGCCGACCGGGACTACCACCGGCCGGAGGGTCTGGGTTTTCCGCTCGAGGTGCGGATCGTCGCCCGCGAGCTCGCGGCCTAGCGGCCTGCGGCACCGGCACACGGTAACCGTACACCGATCCCAGCAGGGGAGAGCGACGGCATGCAGCAGCCGATCGATCCAGCGACGCTGGTTCGTCCAGCAGTGTTCTGCGCAGCGATGCTGCGAGCACTCGATGCCAGCGAGGGTCGGCGCAAGCGACGCAAACGGGACCAGACACCCGACCGGCTCGGACACGAACTGAAACGCTGGATCCTGGAACAAGCGATCGCCGCCGACCCGGACCCTTCAGCGTTCGAGGGCTGGCTCCTCGAGTTGGTGCTGAAGACCCCGGGAAGCGGCGGCCTACGAGCGATGTGTCAAGAGGTGCTCCTCGAATACCAGCTCGCGCAATACGATCCGGACTTCCGCGCCTGGCTGGCACTCGGTGCCCCGAGCGCCGACAAACCACCCGACGAGCGAACACCCTCCTGAGGGGAATACGCCTCGCACCCAGCAAGAGGGACCGCGCCGAGGGAGAGAGCTGCCGGCTCCCCCCTCGGCACACTCGCGGCGGCGATCGTCGGTCACCCCCGGTCGACTCGAGCACATCCGGTCGACCGGTTCTGCACAGCCCCTCCCGGGCTACAGGAAGAGCGCGCCCGCCAGAGCGCTGACGACGAACACGACGAGGGACAGCAGCACCGGTATGCGCCAGTCCCGCAGGGCCGCACCGTAGATCAGCAGGCTGGGCAGGCTGACTGCGGGCAGTGCCAGGAGGAGTGCCGCCGCCGGACCGCTCAGCCCCTGTTGGATCAGCGGGAGAGCGATCGCGAGTTCAGTCCAGGTCGGAATCATGAAGAGCGTGCCGAGGAACGCCGCCACCAGCACCGTGGCGAGCGAGTTACCACCCCCGAGCGCCGTGACGATCGGGGCAGCCCAGCCGATCATCACCGCCGCCAGGAACAGCATCGGAACCGCCACTCGGCCGATCGCCCAACTGGTGCGGAGCCAGGCAGCGACGAGGTCGCTCGGCGTCTCGACCGGCCGCTGCAGGACGACCCGTTCGAAAGAGAAGGCCTCCACCAAGCGCTCCAGGAACCGCCACCCACGACGAGCCGACGGCCCAGCCGCGACGACCGGCGGGTTGCGACGGACAGCCAGCGCAACCAGCCAAGTACCGAACACCGCCAGGACGACACCGCCGACGATACGGAGAGTTGCAAAGTCCGCCGGCAACAGCGTCACGGCGAGGAAGAGCGAGGTGACGTTCAAGAGCGGTGAGGCGGTCACCAGTGCCAGCGAGGAGTTCAGTGAGGCGCCGCCACGGTAGAGACTGGCGCCGAGCGGACCAGCACAACACGAACAGAACGGATAGGCCAGCGCACTGACACTGCCAGCCAGGTGCCCGCGGAAGCCGGTGAACTGCAGCGCACGCCCCAGCCGCTTATTGGTGCACATGAGGACGAGGAAGAGCGCACCGATGACGATTCCCAGCGTGGTCGCGTGCCACACCACGAGGAGAAAGTTCGCCGCCTCGCCGACCGGTCGCAACCAGCCCGGGAACGCCTCGAGATCGAACGTCCGGGCGATACCGATCCGGCCGGCGTCCGCTACGCGCGCGGCCTGGACGATGCGATAGACGAACAGATCGACGATCAGCACGACCATGAGGCCGACGGCCAGCAGGTTCCGTGCTGACGTGAAATCGAAGCGCGTCGCGCGGAGCCGCGCCTCCTGAGAGCGGAGCGCGCGGTACGCGAGCCATGCGCCGCCCAGGGCCAGCAGGAGGAGCACGAGATGGGCCGGCGTGTACGACAGAAACGCAGACGGAGCGCCGAGCTTACGGTACGCGTCGGGACTCAAGAGAAACGCCCGGCGCATATCGATCACCGTGCCGAGCACGAGGACGACGCTGAGGAAAAACGCCGCCAGAGTCACGACGTATGCGATAACCCGCGGCTGTTCGATCGCGGCTGGGCGACTCGGGACTGCACCACTCATCCGGACCCCCAATCGCTGTCGCTCTGCTCCTGTCGCACGACGAGGACGCGGTCTCGGAGACGGCCGCACGAGACCACGCATGGGCACTCGCGCGTCGCTCCTCAACGCACGTCAGTCACTCTGCTGTGCTCACCTGTCGGAGAAGAGACGTCGTTCAGCAGCCGAACCGGCTGCGAGCAGCCGATCAGGGGCCCCGCGGGACACTCGGTCCCGCGTCGATGGCGAGGAGGAACGCGACCGAAGGAGCAGTCATCACTGCAACCATCCGACACAACCCGGTCGCTCGGTAGCGGAAGGAGGCAAACTTTCTCACTAAGATACTGTTCGAAGTTCGCTTCGTCAAGACCCGTCCACGAGTCGCGGGCAGCTCAGCATGCACGCGGTTCCCGCTCGGAACACGCGGTGCTGAGCAGCTGTACGGTCGCTCGCGCCAGCCGACTGCTCTCGGAGATGGTCGCGGGCGTGCCTACGCAACGCAGCCTTCGGCAGCGAACGCATGCCCCGCCGTACCGCAGCGAGAGCGGCAGGACGACGCCTCCCGGAAGCCGTCGCCGGATCCGACCGGGCGCGGTCACCGGGAGGCCGGGAGCAGACCGCGCCGACGCTCGCCCGGCGAGACCAGCGCACGATGCACCGGTGCGGGAGCAGCACGTATGATTCCAGCGAGCGATACCTGTAGGTGACCGGACGCAGAGGAGGACATCGATGGCACTGTTCGTGGTACGGCACCAGCACGCGGCCGAGCGCTGCCCGGCACGGGATCCGCAAATGGGGCAGATGCTGCTGGCTCACCTCTCGCAGGACAATGCGCAACGATACGGCATCCGTATCCATGGCGAGGCGGTGATCGAAGGGCAGCACACCCTGTACCTCATCGCGGAAGCCGACGACAAGGCGAAGCTCGAAGCATTCCTCCAGCCGTTCACGCAGGCCGGCAGCGTGGAGATCTTGCCGGCCGTCGAGTGCTCGGTCGTCGTCGGACGCGGAGGCTGCGAAGCCGCCTAGGCGACACGCGGCCTGAGGACGCTCCCTCGTTCGGACGCCGGTGCCGGGTGGTTCTACGGTCTCTCGTTGATCGCCACCGGGGGGCACGACCGCTACCCCGGTGGACGGTTCTCTCGACGCTACCGGGCACGGCCGGCTCGGCGTCTCGCCTCGGTCTGCGCGTGCGTCGTGTACGCGTGGCGATCACCCCAGGGCTGTTGGCTCGTGGTCCGCGCGTGCCGGATAGATGACCCGTCCCTCCTCGACGCGCGCGAACGGCGTCAACTCGTGCGGAGCCGAGCGGTCCAGCCCCACGATGTGGACGACAGGGACACCGCGGGCGACCAGCGCGTCGGCGATGAGCCACCGATGGCATCGCCACGGGAGCGCCTCCGCACAGAGGAGAGCCGCTGGTGGTGTGCATTGCGCCAGGTCTAACAGCTGTGCGAGCGCCTCGGCAAACTCGGCTGTCTGCATGTAGTCGGCGAACCCGCGGAACCCTGGATCCTCCCAACCGCCGTTGATGGAGTCGAGTCGCGGCTCACGTAACCCACCGAGCGCAGGAAGATGACGATACTCGATACCGTTCGCTTCGAGCGACGACTGGAGGCGGGCGCGGTTGAAGTGCGGATGCCGTCGCGAGCGAGGAAACCGCCGGACGTCGACGACGGTCCGTACCCCGTGCGCCCGGAGCAACTCGAGGAACGTCTCCAGGGAGCGGTTCGAATGCCCCACCGTGAACAGCGGTGCGCGAGGCACGGCCTCTTCCATCGGGCGTCTCCTGACTGGTGCCAGCAATCGCCTCCACCGCACGCGCGATGATACTCGGTATGCCTCGCCGCAGTGTCTCGCCGGCTGCACCGAGACTGTCGAGCCGAAGCCGCACAGATACCGTCGGTCCGGGTCCGGGCACGCTTTCCCCGCTCCGGAACCGACGGAGGCGAACCGGGCTGGCCCCCTCCGGGCGGACCCGTGTCCTCACCCCCGCCCGTGCGACCAAGAGACATCGCTCAGCTTCGGAGTCGGTTCGCGGCGCTGCGCACCGCGGCCAAGATCGGGAGGTAGGAACCGCAGCGGCAGAGGTTCCCAGCCAGATACGCCTTCACCTCGTCGTCAGTGGGCGAGGGATGCTCACGCAGCAGTGCGACGACGCTCAGGATCATGCCGGGTGTGCAGTAGCTGCACTGGAACGCCTGGGCCTCGAGAAACGCCTGCTGGACGGGGTGGAGCGATCCGTCCGGGCCGAGGAGTCCCTCCACCGTCGTGACCTCGAACCCGTCCGCCAGCGCCGCGAGGAGCAGACAACTCGACATGGGACGCCCGCTGACCAATACCGTACAGGCACCGCAAATCCCGATGCCGCAGGTCTCGCGGACGCTCGTCAGGCCGAGCCGCTCGCGGAGCGTCTCCAGGAGCGTCTCGTCGCTGCGCACGGTCAGGGTCTGGATCTGGCCGTTGACGACGAGACGGATCTGGTGCGTCACCGCTGCACCTCCGCCCGGGCCGCTCGCAGCGCACGCAGCACACGCTCCGGTGTCAGCGGTAGCTCAGTCAACCGCGCACCGGTTGCCCGAGCGACGGCGTTGCCAATCGCTGCCGGCACCGGGGGCAGCGCGGTCTCGCCGACACCGTGCACCTCAGCACCGGGGCGCTCGAGGAGCTCGTGCGTCAGTACGTCCGGCAGGTCACAGAACGAGGGGACGAGATAATCGGAGAGGTTCGTCGTGAGTGGCTGCCCCTCCGCATAGACGAGTTCCTCGAAGAGCGCGCTGCCGAGTCCCATGATCATGCTTCCTTCGTTCTGCAGTGCGGCAGTCAAGGGATTGACCACCTGCCCGGCATAGACCGCGGCATGGAGTCGGAGGACGCGCACCGTGCCGGTTTCCAGGTCGACTTCGACCTCCGCACCAGCGGCACCGTGGTGCCAGTGCGAGGAGGCGATCCCGTGGCCAGTCTCGTCCAGCCCCCCTTCGTTGCGGAAGACGGCGTGCTCGCGGAGCTCCGGCAGGCCGAGGGTAGCCAGAAGCGTACGCCACTCGAGGCAGCGCTCGGGCGCGCCGCGGACACACACCGCACCGGGGACGAACACCAGATCCTCCGGAGCAGCTTCCAGCCGCTCGGCCGCGAGGGAGCGCAGCCGTTCAGCCAGACGCGACGCTGCCTCGCGGACAGCGTTCCCCATCATGTAGGTGGAGCGGCTCGAGGTCGTCCGATTGTCGAACGGCGTGCAGTCGGTATCGGGGTCGACGACGCGGACAGCCGTGTACGGCAGGTCGAAGGGTTCCGCCGCGAGCTGGGCGAGTACCGTCCGCGCGCCTTGCCCGAGTTCGACCGTCGAGGCGTAGACAGTGAGCTGTCCGTCTCGGTCGAGCGCGACTTCGGCTTCGGAGCGGCTCGGCGTCGTCATCCCTTTCATGACCACGGCGACCCCCTTGGCGCGGACACGGCCATCCGGGAGCTCGACCCGCTCCGGCGTCCACTCGATCGCTCGTGCTACGGCCTCCAGGCACTCGCGAAAGTGCACATCGTGCAGCTGCTCGCCGGTCGCGAACGTCTCTCCCTCGCCGAGCAGGTTCCGCAGGCGCAGGGTGAGCGGATCGAGCCCCAGGGCATCGGCGGCGATGTCCATCATCCGTTCCGAGGCCCAGACGACCTCGGTGACCGCGTACCCGCGGAAGGCGCCGGCCGGCGGGAGATTGGTGTAGACACAGTACGAATCGACTGCCACGTGCGGAATGCGGTAGGGGCCGACGCTGCCGAAGCCTCCCTTGCGCGCCACGTCGGGACCACAGTCAGCGTAGGCACCGGTGCTCCAATAGGCCTTGACGCGCTTGGCCGTGATACGCCCGTCGCGGGTCAGGCCGAGCCGGATCCGCACCACCGTCGCATGCCGGGTGAGGGTGAGGAACTCCTCGTACCGATCGAGCACGAGCTTGACCGGACGACCGGTCAGCCACGCGAGCACGGCCACCTGCGGTTCGATGCGCGGGAAGACTTTGCACCCGAACGACCCGCCCATCGGCGGCACGACGACGCGCACTCGGTCCGGTGACAGCCCGAAGAGCTGCGCTAGGATGTGCCGTGTGTTGAAGGGCGTCTGCGTACCGCTGATGACAACTAAGCGCCCGTCTTCCCAGTAGGCGAGCGCCGCATGCGGCTCCATCGCGACGTGCTGCGCTGCTGGCACGCGGAAGGTCTCTTCGATCACGAGATCCGCTTCGGCGAACCCGCGTGCCACCTCGCCGGTGACGAGACGAAAGTGGTTACAGCAGTTCGTACCGAACAGCGGGCGGAGGCCGAAATAGACGGCGTGGCCGCGGTGCGGTTCCTCGGGACGGAGTTCGTGGATGAGCGGCGCCTCCGGTCGCATCGCTTCGACCGGATCGAAGACCGCGGGAAGTGGGTCGTACTCGACCACCACCTGCGCCGCAGCTTCCCGTGCCGCCTGCGGCGACTCAGCCGCGACGAGCGCGACCATGTCACCGACATACCGCACGCGGTCGCTCGCCAATACGGGTTGGTCCTCGATCTGCGGGCCATAGACGGGGCGAAGACCAGGGATCTGCGCGAGGTCCTCAGCAGTGACCACCGCGACGACACCGGGAACCGCGCGTGCCGCGCTCGTGTCGATACGGCGGATCCGCGCGTGCGGCACCGTGCTGCGAACCACGGCAGCATGCAGCATGCCTGGAACGCTGACGTCCTGCGCGAAGCGGAGGCGCCCTGTCACGCGTTCCAGCGCATCGATCATGGGCACCGCACGACCCGGACTCATCTTCTCGTCCTCTCCGCTCAGCCGTCGGCTCGGTGTGCTGGGCCGCATGGCCCAGCACACCGGCACCTCAGCCGAGGATCTCGACCACCCCAGTCGAACCGTTCACGCGGATCCGCTGACCCGTCTTGATCACCTGCGTGGCCACGCCGGTACCGACCACCGCCGGAATACCGAACTCGCGCGAGACGACCGCTGGGTGCGAGAGCTGTCCGCCGGAATCGGTCACGAGGCCGGCGATCTTGGTGAACGCGATGACCCAAGCTGGATTGGTCATGCGGCAGACGAGGATCTCCCCGCCCTTGAGTGCATCGACATCGTCGAGCGTCTTGGCCACGAAGGCGGTCCCCTCGATGACACCGGCCGAAGCCGGGATCCCCTCGATGCGCTCGCTCACCGTGCGCGGTCGCAACGAATCGAAGAAGCGTTGTGGGTAGCCCCAGAGCGTCTTGTACGGCTCCTGGAAGATCGCCCACTCGCTCGCCGTGCCGATCCAGTCGCGCGGTCGACTGGCGAAGGCCCGTTCACGCGCCTCGCGCCGCTCGCGGACGAGTTCCTTCGCGTTGGGCAGATTGGAGGGCTCGGCTGCGAGCACACGCAGCTCGTGGTAGCGCAGGAAGAGCACGTCGTCCGGCTGGTCGAGCAACTCAGCTTCGACCAAGCGGCGTCCGATCGCGAGCAGTACGTAGCGCACCCGCGCGAACGTACCCTGGTCGATATAGAAGTGGTGGTCCGGCGTCAGCGGCATCATCTGCAGCACGCGGTGGAGCGCCGCTTCGACGCGCTCGCGACCTCGCGCATCATCCGGTGGAATCTTGCTGAGAAGTTCCTGGATGGCCGCGTCCCGGTTCTGGCGCAACCGTTGGATCGCCTCAGGGTAGGAATAGTCGGTCTGGAGGTACCCCTGGATCGCTGCGA
>JBEPZP010000085.1:0-9202 GCA_041640735.1 Thermomicrobium sp. | reverse complement strand
GGACTCGGTGGTGACCTCATCGCGCTGGTCGCCGAGGGCGAGAACGGTCGCATCTGGGCCATCGACGGCTCCGGTTCGGTGCCACCGGAAAGCACGCTCGCCAGCGAGCCTCCTTTTCCGGAACGCGGGCCTCAGAGTGTCGCTGTGCCGGCAGCGGCCCGCGCCTGGCAGCTCCTGCACGAGCGGTGGGGGACTCTGCCGCTCGACGTCGTCCTCGCCCCGGCGATCGAACTCGCAGCTCATGGTGTTCCCGTCGGTCACACGCTGGCTGCGTCGGTGGCTGCCTACCGGGACCTGCTCGCAGGCGATCCGAGCGCTGCGGCGATCTTTCTCCCAGGCGGTGCTCCGCTCGTGCCGGGGGCGATCCTGCGCCAGCCCTGGCACGGACGCTCGAGAGGCTCGCGCGGGTCGGCCTGTCCGACCTGTACGAGGGTGCGACGGCTGCTCAGATCGTTCGCGCGATCCGCGAGGCTGGCGGCACGCTCTCCGAGGAACGTGTCGCGCGCGCCCGCGCCGACGTCGTCGAGCCGGACGCCGTCCACTTCCGCGACTGGACGGTGTACGGTCCACGCCCGTGGGCTGGGGTGTCGCCTCTGTTGACCCTGTTCGGCATACTCGATCACCTGCCGCTCGCGCACTGGAAGCCACTCTCGGCTGACCTTCTGCACGCTCTGATCGAGGCGGCCAAACTGGCCTGGCACGCTGCGCTCGCACCTGCTGAGGCACTGGACACCCGCAGCCGGACGGGCAGCGCGACCCCCGCGCCCGAACGACTCCAGCAGCTGGCGACAGCGATCGATCCCCGGCACGCTCGCCAGTGGGGGAGCACCGTCAGCGGAGGGGCGGAGGGATCGACTGCTTTTGCCGTCGTCGACGAGCGCGGGATCCTGGTCGTTGCGGTCGCGACACTCCACCAGCCGTTCGGATCAGGAGTGGTCGCAGGCGACACTGGTATCCTCCTCAACAACGGGCTGGCTCTGTACTACCGCACCGTCGGTCGGTACCCTCGTCTTCCGCGCGGCGAGCGGGTGCCGCTGCTCCTCTGTCCGACCATCCTCGTGCAGGGCGGTAGGATGATCGGGTTAGGTACAGCAGGCGGTGAGGCACAACTGGCGGTTCCCGCCCACGTCCTGGTGCACGCTCTCGAGTACGGCTACACCCTACAAGAAGCCGTCGAACTTCCCCGGTGGCAGCTCCGCACCCGCATGGTGGACTGGATGCCCGGAAGGTACACCGTCGATGTGGTCGAAGTCGAGGGTCGTCTCCCCAACGCGACGATCGAAGGACTCCAGGCTCGCGGTCACCGGGTAGAGCGGTTGTCGCGTTGGGGCCCTATCGGTGCCTGCCAGGTCGTCATGCGACAGACCGAGCCGGTCGTGCTGGAGGCAGCCGCTGACCCACGGGGCGATGCCGGCGCCCTGGCGTGGTGAGGAGGCTGGGCACCGCTATGGGACAGGAGTGGCGAGCGAACGGCATCGTCACCTTTCTGAGCGACTACGGGCTCGAGGATTCCTATGTCGCCCAGGTCAAGGGCGTCATGCTGACGCGACACCGGCACCTCACTATCGTCGACATCACGCACGCGATTCCGCCTCAAGACGTCCTCGAAGGGGCGTTTCAGCTCGCGACCGCCTGGCGCACATTCCCCGACGGCACGGTGCACCTCGCCATCGTCGATCCCGGAGTGGGAACCACACGACGCCCGGTTGCTGTCCTCGTTGCCGATCACCTCTTCGTCTTGCCGGACAACGGTCTCCTGACGCTCGTTCTTGACGAGGAGCCAGCGACAGCAGCCTGGCTAGTGGACCGGAGCGAGTATTTCCGGCACCCGGTCGCACCGACCTTTCACGGGCGCGACCTGTTCGGACCCGTCGCCGCAGCGCTCGCGGCTGGCACACTCCCGGACCTCGTGGGATCGCCGGTCGCCCCGGCGACGCTCGTGCGGCTTCCGCTGCCTCGAATCGAAACCGGATCGGACGTCGTCCGGGGGACGATCGTCTCGATCGACCACTTCGGAAACGCTCGCACGCGCATTCAGCCGGAGCACTTGCCTGGCCCACCGCAGGAACTCGTCGTCCGTTGCGGCACGCTCTCGGTGCGCGGCATCGCTCGGACCTACGCAGACGTCGAGCCAGGTCAGCCGGTGGCGTATTTCGGGAGCCATGGGGGGCTCGAGATCGCCGTGCGCGAGGGCAACGCTGCCCGCACGTGGCAGCTCGCGCGCGGCATGACAGTCGAGATTCGCCGGGGAAACGGCCGAGCGTAGGGTGGTATACTGCCACCGGGTGTCGGCACGAGACGGATCGAGACGATGGGACGCGTCAACAGTCGCAAGTCGCAGCGGAAGACAACCAAGCGCACTGGGCGGGCAGTAACCTCGTCCTCCTCCGGACCAGCTCCGGTGGTGCGCCCGGCGGCTCAACCAGCTTCCCCAGCTGGTGGTATCAGCAGCCCTTGGGGGCGCGTCGATGAGGAGTACGCACTCATCAAGGCTGACCTCAAACGCTTGGCCTGGGTAACCGCACTTCTCCTGTTGCTCTTGCTCGTACTCACCTATTTCCTGCGCTGAGCATCGAGCCCAGAACGACGAGCGTGCCCGGGTGTGCCGGCACACCCGGGCACGCTGCGTTGACGAAGTACGGTCACGTGTCTAGCGAGTCGTCGAGATCGAAGTCGACGACGAGCGCCTCCTCGTCCACCGTACTGAGCAACTCCTCGGTGACGCCTTCTTCGACCTCGCCGACTTCCTCCGTCTCGACCTCTTCTTCCTCCAGGACCTCAGCCTCCTCGAGCAGTTCCTCTTCTTCCTCGAGCACTTCCGCCCGACCGTACGTCTCAGGCAGGTACGGTCGCGGCGGTGCGATCTTCGGCTGGGGCGGGAACGAGGGTGTATCCAGAAGGTGCGGTGCGCGGAAGGCTTCGCGCAGGATGATACGCAAGGTATCGCCCGTCAGCTGGAGCACGTACGCTCGATACACGTTCCCCTGGCGCGTGAACTCGATCAGCCGCCGAGCGATGCGCCCCTCCAGTTGCCCGAGCCGCGTACCATCGGCATCTTGAACGAAGACCGCACCTTCCTGCACCTCGAGGAAGACTTCCTGCCCCGGAAAGAGACGGAACAGGACCACCGGCGCTGCCGAGCGGAGGAGGTCGGTCACATAGGTGCGCCCCATCTCCTCCATGAACACATCGAAGCGCGGCGCCGGACGACCACCAGGTACCGGGACGATGCCGTCGGGCGTCTGGCTCGTCAGCCACTCCAGGCGCGCGACGTTGCGCTGCGCGATCGCATTACTCGGCTCGATCTCCAATGCGCGTTGATAGGCAGCGCGTGCGTCGGCGATCTGCCCCAATTCAGCGTAGGCTCGACCCAACCGGTTCCATGCCGTGACGTCACGCGGCGCGAGCTCGGTGATCTTGCGGTTGAGTTCGACCGCGCGCTGCCAATTGCCTTGATAGGCAGCCTGCTTCGCTGCCTGAGTGAGCCTGCGCAAGAGTCGTCGTTCGTGGCTGCTCTGGTTCGACAGTGCCGACATGACTTCGCTCAGCCTCCATCTCGCTCACGCCGTCACGCCCGCGGCGACCTCGGATTCCACCGCGACCGGCTCGCCGAGCAAGTACCACGGGCTCGTCTCGGTGACCCGCACGCGGACGAAACGCCCTTTCCAGTTGCCGGGCGCCTCGAAGAAGACGAGCGTATTGCCCCGCGTCCGGCCGCGCCAACGGCCGCGTGCCATCCCATCGACGAGGATCTCGACCGTCTGACCGAGGTAACGCGCATTTCGCTCGCGGGCGATCCGCTCCTGCAGCTGCTCGATCGCGCGGTGACGCCGCCGCTTCTCTTCCCTCGGCACATCGTCGACCCAGCGGGCCGAGAGCGTCCCCGGCCGCGGCGAGTACATCGCCACGTGGACTTTGTCGAAACGGATCTCCTCCAACAAGCGATAGGTGTTCATGAACTGCTCTTCGGTTTCACCCGGGAAGCCGACGATGATGTCGGTGGACAGCGTCACGTCCGGTATCAGCTCGCGGATCCGCGCGATCCGTTCGCGATACTCGTCCACCGTGTAGTTGCGGCGCATCCGCCGCAGCACCTCGTCGTCTCCCGCTTGTACGGGCAGGTTGACGTGCTCGCACACCTTCGGAAGCTCGGCGACAGCGCGGATGAGCTTGTCGCTGAAGTACTTCGGATGCGACGTGAGGAACCGGATACGCTCGATGCCGTCAACCTCGTGCACGCGGGCCAAGAGATCAGCCAGATCGGGTTGGCCGGGCAGGTCGTGCCCATAGGCGTTGACCGTCTGCCCGAGGAGCGTGACCTCGCGCACCCCTCGCGCCGCCAGCCGCTCCACTTCCGCAACCACCTGCTCGACGGGTCGGCTCCGTTCCCGCCCGCGCCGGTACGGAACGATGCAGTAGGAACACACGAAGTTGCATCCGTAAATGACGGGGACGAAGGCCGTCACCTCAGGGTCGGACTGCCCCTCGTCGTAGTAGTGCGGCAGCTCGACGAGATCCAGGTCGACCTCGGCCAGCTCCGGCGCGATTTCGACGAGCCGCTCGAACTCCGACGGACCGTACCAGAGGTCGACCCACGGGAAGCGCTCGGCCAGCCGTCGCTCCTGCCCGGTGACGAGACAACCGGTGACAGCGATCCGCACATGCGGCCGACGCCGCTTGAGCCGGGCGAGCGCGCCGATGTATCCTAGCGCCTTGTCCTCCGCCTGCTGTCGCACCACGCAGGTGTTGACGATGACGACGTCAGCGTCCCATTCTCGCGCGGCCGGAAGGTACCCTGCTTGCCGCAAAAGTGCAGCCGCCTTCGCCGATTCGGCCTCGTTCATCTGGCAGCCGATCGTCCAGATGTGAAACCGCTTGACACCAGGTACCTCTTCGACCGGCAGAGTCGGACTCGGTTGGAGTTGGACGAGCTGCATGGAGTCTCCCTCCACAGGCGCAGAGCGCCCGTGTCCTCGATACAGTCTATCAGTATAGCGAAGACGCCGGAGTCACGTGCAGCCCCCGTACCGAGCGCTCCTGTGCTACGATACTCGGCGAGGGAGTGGCCGACGAGCCGAACGACCGTCTCTCTCCTCCGGGGGACGGAACCGATGTGTGCCTCGATGGAGGGCGCATGACACAGCGACGCTGCGGCACGTGCCGGTATTTCGAGGACGGTGGTTTTGCCGGGTCAGGGTGGTGTCGCCACCCGCAGCGACAGGGACTCCACCACATGGTCTACGTCCGGCGGGGTGAGCTGGCTTGCCGAACCGACTGGGACCACGATCTGTGGGAACCGCGGGAGACGGTCGAGCGCGTCGAACGAAGTGGTATCGACTGGGCAGGTCCGTGGCGCACCGATCAGCATGTCGATGGCGTAGCTGAGCCCTCGTTCGTCCCGCCGAACCCACCGCACTTTCCTCCCGACTGGTCGCTCGATGACCGCACCGTGCCGGCTGGACACACGAAGGCACCGGCCATCGATGGACAGAGCGGGCATACGGAACCGTTCCCGCACATTCCTCCCACAGCGACCGAGAGCCTCTCGGTCAACGAGCCAGGTGAGCGCGATACCCCGTTCGAGGCCGCGATCGACGACGTCCCGCCCGACGCGCAAGAGATCCTCGCTGCCCTGCCCCGGATCTGCCGCACGTGCCGCGACTTCCGTCCCACCGGCGACGCGCGCTTCGGCTGGTGTGCCAACCCGTACGCGTTCCCAGAACGGACGCTCGTCCACGCCGACTCCCTGGCCTGCGCAAGCTCCATGGGTTCCTGGTGGGTACCGACCGATGACTGGTGGCTACAGCGAGCCGACATCTCCCATCACGGTCAACCCACGCCGCACGTCGATCAGTTCCTCCGCGAACTCCTGCAGCAACGACAGGAACGACGGCGGCGTGCGACGTCGTGAGGCGATGCGCGATGGGTGAGTTCGGTGAACTCTTGCGCAACGCGCGTGCCTATCGCGGGGTCTCTCTCGCGGACGCGGAACGCGCCACGCGCATCAACCGCCGTTATCTCGCCGCGCTCGAGCAGGAAGCGTTCGACCAACTGCCCCCACTCACCTACGCACGCGGGATCGTACGCATCTACGCACACTACCTCGGGCTCGACCCGGTGACCGTGCTGGCCAAATTCGAGGAAGCCCACGGGCAGCGAAGCATGGGCTTCCGCGTCGTCCCCGCGGTGCGACCGGCCCGCGAGCCGGTGATGCATTGGGCACCGAATTTCGCCGTGATCGCCTTCATGCTGGCGATTTCGGCGATCGTCTTCGCACTGGTGTACACGACGTATCTTGCCCCCCGCCCCCAGCAGACACCCTCGCCCACGTCGCTCGCGGGCGTCGAGAGCACGACAGACACGATCACACCGCTGGCAACGCCTACGCTGCCACCGGCTGACCCCACAGCGGCCCGAACTCTCGCTCCCGCGCCGGCGACGGCTGCGACAACACCGAGTCCCCCGACGGAGCCGCCGGGCGCGGAGCAGCCGGAGGTCACCCCGACCGCAGCGGAGGCTGCGCCGTCTCCTCCCACGGAGGCTGGGGTACATACCTTCGAGATCGTCACCCGAGGGCGAGTCTGGGTACAAGCGAGCGTCGACGGCCAGCCCGTGTTGGCTGAAGTCCTCGGCCCCGGCGAACGACGCACCTTCCGCGGCCGAACGATGACCGTGACATCCGGAAACGCCCCGCTGGTGCACGTCGTCGTCGACGGGGAAGACCGCGGCCCGCTGGGGCAGAAGTGGGACGATAGCGCGACTTATCCGTGACCCTCGGCACCTTCACCGACGCCGCGGCTGAACGCTGGCACCACCGCCGTGAGCGCCCGCGGCTCTACCACGACCTCGAGCGCAGAAAGATCCCGGCACGGGTCGCCGTCGATCTCGACCGGCGCACCATCGTCCGCCTGGACGAGTACCCGCTTCCCTCGCCACCGCCGCACACTCCGCGACCACCAGAGCCGGCCGAGCGCAGTCCACGTGAACAACGCTACCCAGTCGAAAAGATGTTTTGGGGTCAACGCGAGGACGTCCAACACGCCGTCGCTCGGATCGATCCCCTCACCGAGCCGAAAGTAGGGATGCACGAGAAACGACCCGTTCGCGATCAGCACCGCACGAGCGACGAGCTCGTAGCGCTCGCCATCGACCTCGATCCGAAACCGCCAGGGGCCATCCAAGAGATGGCTCAGGCCAGGAAGCAAGTAACTCCGCCAGGCGAAGAAACGCTTGACCTTCGCCGGTGCATCGGCCACGATTTCGGCGTCGATACCCATACCGCCGAGGAAGAGGAGCACGCGGTCGGGCGCTACCCGCCCGACATCCAAGCGTCGATACCGCACTGGCCCGGTCAGCGCATGGGCTGCCCGCACTGGATCAGCCGGGAGGCCGAGCAAGCGAGCCACGTGGTTGGTCGATCCCCCTGGTAGCACCGAAAAGATCGAGGACGAGCCGATGATCCCGGCAGCGACGCGACTCGCCGTACCGTCACCCCCGAAGGCGACGACCAGTTCGGCCGATCCGGCATGCCGCCGGGCCAAGCTGGCGATTTCGTCGGGCGTCGACCCGATGTCGACCGTCACACGAAAACGCTGCGCGAGGACACGCGCGACGCGCTCGATGACGCTCGGTCGCACGCGCCCCGCGCTCTCGTTCACGATCAAGGCCAGGGTGGGGTGCAGATTCATGACGGCGTCGTCGCCTCGATGCGATAACGGAGGATCGCTCCGATACCGCCGTACTGGTCGAGTTGCTGGCGGAGCTCAGGCTCGGCGATGAAGACGAGGTTCGCGTTCTGCCGGTACGCCTCGGCGTACACCTCAGGCACGATATTCGCCCGTGCCCGCACGCTCCCGCCGCAAAAGACGCACGTGGCACTCTCGCTCCCGATCGACTGCAATGCCCCACAGCGTAAACAGTACCGACCCGGCGCCTGCAGCGCGTCGTCGACCACCAGTGCGTTCACGTTCTGCATCTGGACGACTTCGACGACCCGCTCCAGCCCGACGACCGCCATGTCACGGCTGAGCGCCTCCGCCAGGACGAGCTCGACGTAGCGTCGCTTTTCCTCCTTTTGCCACGCACTGACGATGCGCCGAGTTTCTTCGAGCACCTGCTTGACGTTGGCTTCCATCAGGCAGTTGAAGGACCCGATGTAGCGTTCCCGCAAGTAAGGATGGAGGCCATCCACGAAGTCGGCGACCACCTCGTCAGGTCCAGCGAGGACGAGAAAGCGGAAGGGATCCTGCTCGTAGAGCCCGAAGAGGACCTGACCCACCCGCTGGAAGTGCTGGCGCACGTGGTCCTCGATGTGCCGAGCGAACCGTGCCTGCGACCAACCACCCTGCCCGTGCTGGCCAGGGACCTCTTCATCGAGCCGCACTGCTACCTCGTAAAAGTGCACCAGATGGCCGCGGAAGATCCGCGCGCGGTCCCGCGAGATCAGGCACGTGCACACCGGCTCGAACATCTCGACGACACGGACGAGCCGGCCGATCACAGGGCGGAAATCGAGGTCTACTTCGTTACCGACCTCGCGCGGCACGTGGTAGACACGCCACAGCCCGGCGCGACTGCTGGCGAAAAGGGCGACACCCTGCCCGAACTCGTCACCGTGGTCGCGGAAGAAGGCACGGATACGCTCGACGTCCTCGTCGACCGCTTGGCTCTGCGCGCGCGTCAGTTGCAGTTCGTCTTTGGCGCGCTCGACATCACGGAGGAGGTTCTTCAACCGAATCGAATAGTGGTCGTCCGTCACATGCTCCTTATCGACACGGAGGTACAAACTGATGATCGGCCATTCCTCACTGCGCAGTGCTCCCAGCCCCTCGACCTCGCGTCGTGTGATCTCCACGCTCTATCCTCCCCATACCCGTTCGATCGTGCTCCACCGCTCCCGTTCAGTCCTCGACTGCTTCTTCTGGCCCGAATAGCCGCTCGACGATGTAGTTGGCCAACCAGGTGGCCAGAGCAGCCAACACGAGATTGAGGATACCGCGAACGAGATTCTTGACCATCGGTGGCCTTCTCCTCCGGCTCACTGCAGCACCTCGGCATCTCCTGAGCCAGTTTCTAAGCAGTCTACCATGCTCCCGTTACCCTCTCGCCCCGGCTGGTCAACCGGACCGGCCGCCCCGCGCCTGCGCCCAGCCAGCCAACACACCGACGATACCCAAAGCGATACCGCCCGAGACGACGACGG
>JBEPZP010000084.1:0-9450 GCA_041640735.1 Thermomicrobium sp. | reverse complement strand
CGCCGTTCTGGATCCGGATGGCCCAGCAGGGAATCCAGTGGCGGGTAGGGTGGAACGTGACGGACCACTGCGCGAAATTGAGCACGCCAGCCGGGTCGAACTCTGCGATCTCGAAGGTTTCCGTGAAAAAGGTCGTGCTCGTTTCGTCGCCGTGCGCGATGACCGCGGCCAGCTTCTCGAGGAAGCTGGTTCCACCAGGTGGCAGCCAAAGTGGAAGACGTCGCCTTCGTAGACCCGGCGCATACTTGAGTCCATAGCGCAGCGGGACGATGTCCAGCACGTGATCGGAATGGAGGTGGGAAATCAGGATACCGTCCAGTGCATCGAGCGGCCGGTGAGCGAGCAGTTCGGGAACGACGCCGGGTCCACAGTCGATGAGCAGTGCTGTGTGCGGGTTAGAAAGGAGATAGCCACTACACGCTTGTCGCGGATTCGGACAGGCGGCGCTTCCGCCGAGTATGGTCATACGCATCGAGCGCTTTCCCCCTGTTAAATAGGTCCCTGTTCCGATACGCTCCTCCGGTTGGTGTTCTCGCTCCTTGCGGCAACGCGGCTCGTGCCGGTCGACCTCGGCTTCCCACGACGAGTACTGACGAGCTCGTGGGCTCGACGTGCATACTGCTGGTCGGGTACACGTCCCATCGCTGGGGATGATACGGTACGAGGGCAGGCTACAGGAGGTGCGTCGTGGCCATTCCGTTGACCGAGTCAGCCCGCGCGCTACTGCGGATGCGCTATCTCCGTCGCGACGAAGAGGGACGCGTGACCGAAACCGAGGAGGAACTCTTCTGGCGGGTGGCCCGTGCCGTCGCTCAGGCGGAAGACGCCTTTCCTCAGGGGCGTCGCAGCGACGAGGTAGCAGAAGAGTTTTTTGATCTCCTCGCTTCGCTGCGCTTCTTGCCGAACACACCTGCACTGATCAATGCCGGCACCGAACTCGGTCAGCTCTTCGCCTGTTTCGTCCTCCCCGTACCGGACTCGCTCGACGGCATCTTCGGTGCGGTGCACGATGCGGCGAAGATCCAGCAGACGGGCGGAGGAACCGGCTTCTCCTTCTCGCATCTGCGTCCGCGCGGAGACATCGTTCGATCGACGCGTCGGCCGTCCTCCGGTGCTGTCTCGTTCATCCGTATCTTCGACACGGCTAGCGACGTCATCGCCACCGAGAGCGTGCGCGGTGGGGCCAACATGGGCGTTCTCCGCTGTGATCACCCGGACATACGCGAGTTCATCAACGCGAAACGGAATCCAGCGTCCTTCACGCATTTTAACTTCTCCGTCCTCGTGACGGACGCGTTTCTCCAGGCCGCTTCTGCCCGACGCGAGGTCGATCTCATCAATCCGCGTACCGGCACACCGTTTGCGCGAGCGAATGCCGGTGAGTTGTTCGATGAAATGGTCGACGCGGCGTGGGAGGTTGGCGATCCGGGGCTCCTCTTCTTCGACCGGATTCAGCGTGACAATCCTCTGCCTGCGCTCGGCCCGCTAGAGGCGACGAATCCCTGCGGTGAGGTTCCCCTACTCCCGTGGGAAGCGTGCGTCTTAGGTTCGCTCAACCTGAAAGCATTCATCGTCGAGGGTACCGACACGGTCATGCTGGACGAGGATGCGCTGCGGCGAGCGGCGCGCCTGGCACTGCGCTTTTTGGACAACATGGTGGAGGTGTCGCGCTACCCGAAGCGAGAGATCGAGGCGATTTGCCGGGCGAACCGCAAAGTCGGCCTCGGGATCATGGGGTTCGCCGATCTCTTGCTCGCACTACGCATCCCCTATGGTTCCGAGGAATCGATCGCGGTTGCCGATCGGGTCATGCGCATCGTCGCCGAGTCTGCCGTCGAAGCGAGCAGGGAACTGGCTCGCGAGCGCGGACCGTTCCCGAACTTTTCCCTGAGTCGATACGCGGAGCGTGGCGAGCCACCGCGTCGCAACGCGACCGTGACGACGGTCGCGCCGACCGGCAGCATTTCCATCATCGCGGGATGCAGTAGCGGTATCGAGCCCTTGTATGCGCTTGCGTACCGGCACGTTGGCGAGTTCGTCGGCATCGTGGAACCGCATCCACAACTCTTGCGTGAGCTCGATCGTCTAGGGATCCACGATCCTGGACTGATTCGGGACATCGAGCTCACGGGGCGCATCGGGCATCGCACGGACCTCCCGGAATGGTTGCGGAGACTCTTCCGTGTCGCGACGGAAATCTCCCCGGAAGAACACATCCGGGTGCAAGCAGCCATACAGCGACACGTCGAGAATGCTGTGAGCAAGACGATCAATCTGGCGCAGGAGGCCACCCGCGAGGACGTACGGCGCGCCTTTCTCCTCGCGCACGACCTGGGCTGCAAGGGGGTGACCGTCTATCGAGAGGGTTCGCCACGCGGTCAGGTTCTGCAGGTGCTCGGGCACTGCCTGAGCTGCCTCGGCGAAGACGTGCTGCCCGAAGCTACGCACGCGTACTGAGGTGCATCGCGACGGCCGAGCTCGCGGGGGAGGAGACACCTCCCCCGCGAGCGGCGTGGAAGCATTTATGAGCGTACCTGGACAGGAATCTTACGGCGCTCGGCTGCTTCTGCCTTCGGGATACGAATTTCCAGAACGCCGTGCTGGTAGGTGGCCTGCGCTTCGTCTTCCCGTACAGGTACTGGGAGCGTAATGGCGCGGAATGCGCTGCCGACCCGGCGTTCACGGATGTGCCATCGACCACGGGTTTCTTCTCGTTCCTCGGTCGTCTCGGCGCGGATGTTGAGCACACCTTGGCGGATTTCGACCGAGAGGTCCTCAGGCTTCACACCCGGCACCGAGGCACGGACGATGATGGCGTCGTCCGTCTCCTGCAGATCGATCGGGATCTCGAGTTCGGCTTCGCCGCGCCAGCGCGTGACCTCGCTGAAGAGGCGATCGAGGCGCTCGCGCATGGATTCGAGTTCGCGCCACGGGTTCCACACCGTAATGCTCATGGCGGCACTCCCTCCCTTCAGACAAGCAGACCGGCATCACTAAGCATACACCCGAGTCGAGCGGCGCAGAACGATCGGCAGGAGGTCGGGAACATTGTATCCTCAAGGCATAGGTCCGGTCCGTGACCGGTGGGGGACGAATGGAGGGAAAAGAGAATGCGGATCCGTTATCACGACCTCGGTGTAAGCCAGGAGAAGATCCAAGCTGTCGTCGAGCGCGAGCTGCGCATTTTGGAAAAGAAGCTCGCGGACCTGGACGACGACCTCAAGATGCTCGACATCACGATGGAACATCAGCAGCGCAGCGGTACGTACGTCGCCAAGCTGCATCTGCGCATACCCGGTCCCGACATCGTGGCGCGCGGGGAGGGGACGACCCCAGCGCAAGCGCTACGGGATGCATTCGCCGATCTCTATGACGAGGTAGAACGGCAAGTCGCCAAGTGGCGCAACGAACCGTTTATCCGTCGCGCTCGCCAGCATCCGAGCTTGGCGAAGCCACCGGCCGTTCCGGCTGAGGAAGCTGAGGTTACTGAAGAAGCGACGAGTGACGGGGGCGAGCGATGAGCGTGTACGGCTCGGCACCTGTCGATCGTCAACGATTGCTGGCGCGTCTGCAGGAACACCTGAGTCAGCTGGGCGAAGCGGCCGGGGAGGTGCATGATCGACGTAGCTGGTTGACCCAACAGTTGGTGGAACACTATCGGCCGCTGCGGCGGTTCGTTCGTCGCGAGATCGGGAGGTATGTCGCGTTCGGGGTCATCCCTTCCGGGGTGCTCAGCGAGGAGGACGTGACCGATACCGTTCTCCTTCGCGCGCTCCAGCACTGGAGGGAGGCGCCGGAGCGAGGGTTGTTCCGTTGGCTCCGGCGTACTGCCCGCCGGACCGTCCGCCAACTCGTCGAGCAGGAACGACGACGTCTCGAGCACGAGCGGTCCCTGGAGGAACCGGTCGGCTATCAGGGGGACGAATGGCCGGATCAGGTGGTTCGCCTGATCGATATCCTCGCCGACCCGACCGCTGCGATTCCGGAGGATGTCGTGTTGGCCGAGGAGACGCAGCGAATCTTGGACGAAGCGCTGGACCGCTTACCTGAGAGTTGGCGCGAGGTATTCCTCCTGAAAGTCGATGGCTGGACCGACGAACAGATCGCGCAGGCGGAAGGGCTTGCGGTCGAACACGTGCGGCGTATCGTAGAGGCGAGTCGAGCCTTCTTGGCGGATCTACTGCGGGAGCGACGCCAGGATCTCGAGGCATAGGAACTCGAGGCGAGTGGAGGCACGATGCGTCCGACGTCGTACGAGATTGCGCTTTCTACCGACTTGTATGAACTGACGATGGCGTCGAGCTATCATGCGCTCGGCAGGAGCGGTCAGGCGGTCTTCAGTCTGTTCATCCGCAAGTTCCCTCCCCATCGGCACTTTTTCGTCGTCGCCGGCGTAAACGAACTTCTTGAACGTCTGCAGAGGCTCGTCTTCGACGAGGAAGCGCGTGCGTATTTGCGGTCGATCCCGGTACTACGCCCCGAGTTCGTCGACTCACTTCGTGATTTTCGTTTCCAGGGTGATATTTGGGCCGTTCGGGAGGGAACCATCGTTTTCCCGGAGGAGCCTATCCTCGAGGTCGAGGCGCCGATCGAACAGGCGCAGCTGATCGAGACACTGGTGCTGAACGCCGTGCACTACCCGACGCTGGTCGCGACCAAGGCTGCGCGCTGCGTCTTGGCTGCACCTGGCAAGACGCTCGTGGACTTCGGACTGCGACGCACGCCGAGTCTCGACGCGGGCTTGGCGGCTGCCCGCGCTGCGTACCTGGCAGGCTTTGCCGCGACGAGCAACGTGCTCGCGGGTGCTCGGTATGGCATACCCGTCAGCGGTACGGTTGCGCACTCCTTCATCGAGTCGTTCCCGAGCGAGCTCGAGGCTTTCCGTGCTTTCGCCCGAACCTATCCGGGCGATCCGATCCTTCTCATCGACACGTACGATACCTTGCGCGGAGCCGAGCACGCGGTCGTCGTCGCGCGCGAGTTGGCGCACGAAGGGCGGCGCGTCCGTGCGGTGCGGTTGGACAGCGGTGACCTGGTCGCCTTGAGCCGGGCCGTTCGTGAGATCCTCGACCGCGCTGGCTTTCCTGACATTCAGATCTTCGCGAGTGGAGGCTTGGACGAGTACGAGCTGGCAGCGCTCGTCGCTGCGGGGGCGCCGATCGATGGCTTCGGAGTGGGTTCCAAGCTCGGTACCTCGGCTGACGCTCCCTTAGCTGACATGGCCTACAAGCTCGTCGAGTACGAGGGGCGCCCGACGCTGAAGCTCAGCACGGGGAAACGCACGCTGGTGGGCGCCAAGCAGGTCTGGCGCCGGGTCGGGCCGGACGGTACGTATGCTGAGGATGTCATCGCGCTCCGCGAAGAACCACCTCCGGGTTCGGACTGGGTCCCGCTCCTGCGTCCGGTCGTTCGGCGTGGCGAAGTCCTCGAGTTGCCGAGTCTGAGCGAGTTGCGGGCGCACCATCAGCAGGAAATGGAGCGCTTTCCTCGCTGGTTCCGCACGCTGGATCCGGAGCGAACGTACCCGGTGCGCTTGAGCGAGCAGCTAGCGAGACGGCAAGAGGAGGCTGAGCGCGCAGTGCGTGCGCGAGAGGAGCTGTGAGCGATGCTGCGCCGCGTCCACCTGGCTCCCGTACCTGTCGAGGCCTATCAAGGTACCGCGCCGGACGAGCAGATCGAGGAACTGCTTCAGATGGCGCACACACTGCGCGGCCTACGCATCGCGCACATCAACGCGACTCCGTACGGTGGCGGGGTCTCGGAGTTGCTCCGATCGGCCGTGGCGCTCGAGCGTGGACTGGGGTTGGCTGTCGACTGGCTGGTGATCGCCGGTGACAGTCGTTTCTTCGAGGTGACCAAGAGCTTGCACAACGGGTTGCAGGGTGCGCCCTTCGTGGCGAGCGCGGACTTTCAAGAGATTTACGAGCTCAACAGCCGAGCGAACGCTGCAGCCTTGCCGCGCGGTTACGACGTCATCGTCGTGCACGATCCACAGCCGGCCGCCCTGCGGCAACTGGCTCCCGAGGCAGCCCATCGGTGGATCTGGCGCTGTCACATCGACACGTCGGAGCCGGATCCTGCGGCGGAGGCTTTTCTGCTGCGCTGGCTGGACGGATACGACGCCTACGTGTTCACGATGGAAGACTTCGTGCTCCCAGCGCTGCAGGACCGAGCAGTGATCACGTTTCCTCCAGGGATCGATCCATTGAGTCCGAAGAACCTGCCGCTGGCACCGACGCTGCGGCGCCGGATCGTGACCTGGCATGGTGTGGATGCCGAACGCCCGCTCCTGGTACAGGTATCCCGCTACGACCCTTGGAAAGATCCCTTCGGCGTGATCCGGGTGTTCCGTCTCGCGCGCGAACGCGTGCCCGGTCTGCAACTCGCACTGATCGGTTCCATGGCACTCGACGACCCCGAGGGCTGGCGACTCTACGAGGCTGTACGCAAAGAAGCGGAAAACGACAACGATATCCTGATCGGCACCAACCTGACTGGTATCAGTTTCGTCGAAGTGAACGCTTTTCAGCACGCGGCATGGGTGGTCATTCAGAAATCGATCCGTGAGGGGTTCGGGCTGGTCGTCAGTGAGGCGCTATGGAAGGAAGCGCCGGTCGTCGCCGGGAACAGTGGTGGTATCAGGCTACAGATGGAAGACGGCGTCGGCGGGTTCCTGGTGCCCCCGCAGGACGAGGAAGCGTTCGTCGAGCGGGTCGTGCAGCTGCTGACCGACCGGGTACTGGCGCGCACACTGGGGCAGCGAGGTCGGCAGCGAGTGCGCGAGCGCTTTCTCATCACGCGATACGTACTGGACGAGTTGGCGGCGATCGCTCACGTGCTGAGCGAGCGACCAGCGACAGAAGCGCGGGAGAGTGGGGAATGAGTCGTGCATTCGATCCAGCGTGGTTGGAAACGATGCGCCAGCGACTGCTCGAACGACGCGCTGAGTTGCAGCGCCTTCGCCGAGCGCTCCTGGAGGAACTTGCGGCCGAAGGGCAGAGCCAAGCGGAAGAGGGGACGGTCGCGACGCATCCGGCAGACGCAGCTACCGATGTGACGATGGCCGAGTACGATCAGACCATGCTGCGGACGCTGGAGGAGGAACTCCACGAAGTCCAAGCGGCACTGGACCGTCTGGAGCGCGGCAGCTACGGCCTGTGCGTCGATTGCGGGCAGCCGATCGAGATCGAGCGGCTCGAGGCGATACCGTGGGCTGCGCGCTGCCTGGCAGACCAGGAACGGTTCGAACGCGAGCTGGAACGTCTTCGCAGCTCGCGCTGAGCGATCCCGCTGCTCACTGGAGAAACAGAGCCGGGTCCGGTGGTCGCGGGTTGGAGCGGAGCCGCCGGAGCGGTTTGGTCAAGGCGAGGCCGAGCGTCACGCCGCTGGCAGTGCCCACGACGAAACCGAGGACGATGAAGGCCCAGCTCCGGGCAGGGGGGCGGCGCATGTTCTCTCGTCCCCTCACTGGATCACGAGTACGCGCTGCGCTGCTGCCCAATGATCCTCGAGACGGTAAGACGAACGCTGGTCCGGGGTGAACGTGTGTACGACGACCGACCCGTAATCGAGGATCACCCAGCCAGACTCGGGCTCTCCCTCGCGACCGCGCAAGTCGGCTCCCAGTTCAGCGAGTGCGTCGCTGATGTGGGCGACGACTGCGCGGAGCTGTCGAGTGTTGTCGGCAGTGCACAGGACGAAGAGATCGAAGAATGGGGTGAGCCCGGTGAGGTCGAGAACTTGAATGTCGCTCGCCAGTGCGTCAGCCGCCGACTCAGCGGCCACGCGTGCGATCTCATGGGGAGTCAAGCGGATATCGAGTTCTGTTCGTGCCATCCTCACCTCGCAGTTTCGGAAACAGTCCACGGTGGGCCTGGTAGGATTCGAACCTACGACCCTGAGGTTATGAGCCTCGTGCTCTGCCGCTGAGCTACAGGCCCCCGTCGCACTGATCAATTGTAGCCGCTTTCCGGTTTCACCGCCAGTGGTAGTACCATTGCCCGACGGTCGGAGTGGGGAACGGGTGGAGTACACGATGTCCGACGAGCGGAGTCCCCTAGTTCGACGCCGGCGCCGTATCGTGGTGCCTGCGCTGTCATTGGTATTGCTCGTCGGTCCGTCCGGGGCAGGCAAATCTACGTTTGCGCGGATGCACTTTCGACCGACCGAGATCCTGTCCTCCGACTTTTTCCGTGCGATGATCGCCGACGACGAGGCGGATCAAACCGCCACCCGCGAAGCGTTCCATTTGCTTCATCAGGTAGCGGAGGCTCGCTTGCGGCGCGGGCGCCTGACGGTCATCGATGCGACCAACACGCGTCGCGAAGCGCGGCTACCGCTCCTGGAGCTGGCGCGTCGCTATCACGTTCCGTGCGTCGCGATCGTCTTCGACTATCCGCGCGAGGTGTATGTGCGCCATGATCGCCAGCGTGCCGGGCGTCACGTCGGGCCCGACGTCATCGAACGCCAGCTGCGACAGCTGGAGGAGAACCGGAGCCTCCTTCTCGAAGAACCGTTCCAACGCCGTTACTGGATTCGGAGCCCGGAGGAGGCGGCCACGGCGATCGTCGTCCGTCGACCGCTCTCCTGCGATCGGCGATGGTGGCATGGACCGTTCGATATCGTCGGGGACATCCACGGGTGTTTCGACGAACTGGTGGAGCTCTTGGAACGGCTTGGGTACCGGGTGAGCGAGCGGTACCTTCCGAATGGTGATCGACAGTATCAATTGAGTCATCCCGAAGGGCGGCGTGTGGTCTTCGTTGGCGATCTCGTCGATCGCGGTCCCAAGATCGTTCCTGTGTTGCGCCTCGTTATGGCTGCCTGTGGGCGCGGCCGGGCTGCAGCGGTTATGGGGAATCACGATCGGAAACTCCTGCGATACCTCGAGGGACACAGCGTCCGGATCGCCCACGGTTTCGAGACGACGGTCGAGCAACTCGAGGGTGAGCCACCGGAATTCAAGGAGCGGGTGCGCAACTTCTTGCACAGGTTGCCACACCACCTAGTCCTCGACGAGGGGCGTCTCGTCGTCGCCCATGCGGGACTTCCCGAGGAGTACCATGGCCGGGATTCTCCGGTGGTTCGCCGCGTCGCCCTGTTCGGGGTGACGACCGGGGAGGTGGACGAGCGAGGGCTGCCGATCCGGTTGAACTGGGCACGAGAGTACCGGGGGCACGCCATCGTCGTCTACGGTCATACACCCGTCACCGAGGCCGTGTGGGTCAATCGGACGATCGATATCGATACAGGTTGCGTGTTCGGCAACCGGTTGACTGCGCTCCGTTATCCGGAACTCGAGGTCGTATCAGTGCCGGCGCACTACGCCTATGCCGTGCCACCGCGGCGGCTCTTGACTCCGGACGAGCTGCTCGAGCAGCCGTTGCTGCTGCCGAAGGAGGAACTCCGAGCGGTGGCCAAGGATGACCGTGGACCAGAGACCGATGGTGC
>JBEPZP010000083.1:0-9473 GCA_041640735.1 Thermomicrobium sp. | reverse complement strand
GGCCCCGTTCAGGCCTTCATCGCCGAGGCGCGCCGCACCGCCGACCTCTACGCCGGGAGCGTCATCCTGGCCGAGCTCGCCCGCGCTGCCGCGCAGTCCCTTCGGGAGGCCGGTGCCACGCTGGTCTGCCCGGCCGACCTCGAGGGCGGTGATCCACCCAACGTCATCGTCGCCCGCGTAGGGTGGGAGGACGCCGAAGCGTTCGCCGAACGCGCCGCGGCGGCCCTCCGGGCGCGCTGGCGCACCCTCGCCGACGCGGCGCTGGAGAGGCTCGGCAGTCTCGTGCCGCTCGACGCAGCCTTCCACGAGCTGTGGCGCCGCCAGACCGAGGACCCGTGGGAACTCTACTGGGCCGCCGCGCGCATCGAGGACGACGGCTACGCGACGGCATTCCAGCGTGCCGATGCAGGTATCGCGGCGCTCAAGAAGGCTCGTCTCTTCGACCAGCGAGCCGAGGCGGGTGCCAAAGATGCTCTCAGCGGTAGCCGCGCTGCACTGGCCCGCCAGGACGAGGATCCCCGCGCCTTCTGGCGGGCGGTCCGTCGTCACCCTGAGGGTCTGCGTTTGGTCGGTGAACACGAACGGCTCGACGCGGTGAGCGCGGTCAAGCGGTTGACGCAGCCGGAGGAGTCGTACCCCTCGCTGCCGACGATCGCAGCTCGTCCCTTCGCGCGACGAGCCGACGAGCGCGCACCGGCGGCGCTTGAGGCGTACCGGGACGCGTTCGAACTCTTGGTGACCGCGCTGGGCGAACGGCCGGAACGGTACCGCCGCAAGGGACTCGCGACGGAACGCTTCCCCTACGACGGTGCCTTCCTCTACGAGACGACGCTGGAGTGGCCAGCCCTCGTCGAGCAGTTGGGACTCGACCCCGAAGAGGCGGAACGCCGCCGCGCACGCGCTGCGCAGCCCTGGCGCGAGGCGCGCCAGCGGTTGAGCGGGCTCTACGAGGCTGTCGGCCAGCGCCCCTCCCGCTACGTGGCAGTCCTCGTCCTCGACGGCGACTCGATGGGTGCCTGGTTGCGCGAGACGCTCGGGAGCGGTGGCGAGGAGGCGCACCGCGCGATCAGCGTGCAGCTGGCGACGTTCGCCAGCGGGGTCCGGGCGGTCGGCGAGCGCGCAGCTCCCGACGCCGTCTTCGTCTACCGCGGCGGTGACGACGTGCTGGCGCTGGCTCCGGCTGCGCAGGCGGTGCCGCTGGCACTCGCGCTCGGCCGCGCGTTCCAGGAAGCGACCGGCGGACGCACCGCTTCCGCCGGGATCGCGATCGGGCACTGGCTCCAGCCGCTCGGTGACCTGCTCCAGAGCGCCCGCGAAGCCGAGAAACAGGCCAAGCGCTTGCCGGGGAAGAACGCAGTGGCGGTCGAGCTCCAGCCGCGCGGCGGTGAGATCGTCCGCGTGGTCGCCCGTCGCGAGCACCTGGAGCAGCTCGACCTGCCTGACCTGGTCGATCGCTTCGGCCGCGACGGCACGGGGAGTCTCTCCGGTCGCCTGCCGACCGACCTGCGCCAGTTGGCGCGTGCCTTCCCGGTCGCCGATGCGGCCTTCCGTGCGGTGCTCCTCCGTACCCTGACGCGGCAAGGCGAGTGGGCCGAGGGGACAGTTGCGGACCGCGAGGCCCTGCTCGATCGCCTCTACGCCTTCGCCGTCAGCTACGACGAGTTGCGCAGGCAGGTCGGTGGTGATGCGGGTGATGCTGCAGCCCAACGCGTCCCCAGCGGGCCGGAGCAGCTCGCCGATTGGCTGGCGGTGGCCCGCTTCGTGGCGAGAGGAGGTGGGGAGTGAGGACGCTCTTCCTGGAACCGCTCGACGTCTGGTTCTTCCGCGACGGCCGCCCGTTCACAGCCGGGGAGCAGTTCCGCGCGGCGAGTCGCTTTCCGCCGAGTCCGCTCGTCGTGCAAGGCGCGCTGCGGGCTTACCACCTCATGGTGCATACCAGCGTGCCCCCGTGGGACCGAACGGCGGTCGCCGCCGTGGTCGGTGGCCCGGAAGAGTGGGGGACGCTGCGCCTGGCCGGCCCCTTCGTCTGCTTGCGGAAGGCCGACGGGCAGCTCGAGGTGCTCCTGCCGCCGCCAGCCGACGCGCTCGTCCGCGGCGAGACGCTGCGCCGTCTACCGGCTCCGGAGGAGCCACCGGCGTGGTTGCGGCTGTCGACACCGCTCCCGCGTCTCTTCCCGCTCTGGAAGCTCGAGGACGCTGCCTCGGCGAAGGCGAGCCAGCGCCTGTGGCTGCGGCTCGCCGACCTGCCCGCCTATTGCCGCGGAGAACCGGTGGCCGGCGTCCCGCAGGACACGCTGTGGCAGGAGGAGGTCCGCATCGGGATCGCCCAGGATCCGGAACGGCGCACGACCCGCGAGGGGCTCTACTACGAAGCCCGATTCGTCCGCCTCTCCCCCGGTGTGGGGCTGGCGCTCGACTTCACCGGGTTGGACTGGCCGGAGGAGAGCGGTGTCCTCGCACTCGGCGGCGAGCGGCGTTCGGCGCGCTTCGAGGCCGTCCCGCATGCGGTGGCGCCGGCCATACCGGATCCGCTGCCTGAGCGGTTCGTGCTCTACTTCCTCACGCCAGCGGTGTTCGAGCGCGGCTGGTGTCCGCGGGACTGGAGCCGGTACTTCGAGGGGGCGGTGGAGCTGGTGGCCGCAGCTGTCGAGCGGCACGAGACGATCGGCGGCTTCGACCTGGCACGAGGCACGGAGCGCCCAGCCTACCGTGCCGTCCCCGCCGGGAGCGCCTACTACTTCGTTGCCCATGGGACGGTGCGCCTGCGTCGCGCGGGCGGGGTTCCGTGGGGCTCGGTGAGCGACTGGGGTGCGGAGATCGGTTTCGGAACAGTAGCGATCGGAGCGTGGTGAGATGGCTGAGGCGAGTGCTCTCCTCTTCGCCTACTGCGAAACGCCGGTGCATGCCGGCACCGGCCGGGCTGTCGGTACGGTCGACTTGCCCATCCAGCGCGAACGGATCACCGGCTTCCCTATCGTGCAAGCCTCGAGCGTCAAGGGCGTGCTCCGGGCGACTACGCAGACGAACGGCGCCGATGGGGAGCGGCATCGTGCCCTCTTCGGGCCGGATCGTCCGGAAGAAGCGTCCAGCCACGCCGGTGCGCTCCAGGTGACCGACCTGCAGGTCGTCCTCTTTCCCGTACGCTCGCTGGCCGGCGTCTTCGCCTGGACGACGAGCCCGGCGGCGCTGGCGCGGTTGGGGCGCCTCGCTAAGCTGGCTGGTCTGGAACCGCCGGTCGACGCGACGCGCTTCGCCAGCTTGCAGCCTGGTCAGTGCGCCGTCGCCAACGGCAGCGCGCTCCTGGCGCACGCCGGTCAACAACTCGGTGTGGTGCTGGAGGAATACAGCTTCAGCAACGCGGCCGAGTTGGCCGGGCTCGTTTCGGCGCTGGCGGAATGGCTGGCTGCCCATGCCCTGCCGCAAGCCCCGGAGTACGCCTGGTGGCGCGAGAACTTGGCTGCCCACCTCTGCGTCCTCGCCGACGACGACTTCCGCGACTTCGTACTCTACGCGACCGAGATCGAGACGCACGTGCGCCTGAAGGACGAGACCAAGACGGTCGCTGAGGGAGCGCTCTGGACGACGGAAGCGCTCCCGGCCGAGACGCTGCTCGTCGGCCTGCTCGCTGCCACCCGCTCCCGCTACCAGGCCGTGGACGAGGACGGTAAGACCTTGCTGCGGTGGTTGGTGGACCGGCTCGACGGACGGCGCGTCCGCCTCGGCGGAGACGAGACGACCGGCCGCGGCGCAGTCGTCCTCCGCGTCGCGCGCGTCTGAACGGAGGTGAGGGATGAGTCGACCCGCTGCACATCCGGAACCACGCCAGCGTACGCTCGAGCAGCAACGCGCCGCTGCTGCCTGGCAGGACGTCGTCCGCGTGAAGGCGCAGAGCTTCGCGAGCGAATACGGTCAGCTCGCCCGCGCGACGGCAGCGCTCGTTCAGCTCCACGGGCTCGGGCAGACGCTCGCCTTTCTGGTGTCGAAGCGACCGGACAAGCCGAATGACGTGAACGCCCACCTGCAGCTGGCGCGGGACCTCTCCCGCTGGGTCTCGAAGCAGGTGCTCGGGCAGGAACTCGACGACCTCCGGGAGTGGATCGTCCGCCAGGCGAGCGTAGCCGAGTACCGGCGCGCCACCCTCGAGGCGCTCGCGTACTTGACCTGGCTCAAGCGGTTCGCTGAGGCCGAACTGGTGAAGGAGTGAGCCGATGCGCGAGCGACCGCGATCCGATCGACCGCGTGACGACCGCCGGCCGCGCCCGAGCGGCGGGTCGGGGTCCCCGCCTCCGCGCGGGAAACCTGCTCCGGGTGCACCGGAGGAGGCAGCACGCCGACAGCCCATCCTGCCCCGTGCCACCGTCGCGTTCTGGAACAGCGTCCGCCCAGCACGAGCCGGGGAGGGTCAACAGTCGGTCCGTCTCGTCAACCCAGGACTGATCTTCGACCGCTTCGCGCCGGAAGCAGCGGTCGTCGGTGACCGCACGGAGGAGACGCCGCGCCGCGCATTTCTCCGCGCGGTCGGCCAGTTCGCCGAGCAGTTAGGTACGAGCGAGCTCGCCCGCGCGGTGCTCGCCCGCTGGGAGGCGACGGTGCGGGCGGCCGGCGCCGAACCGTTCGCATTGGAACTCGCGAGCCGCCTCGTCACCGGGCTGGGTGCGCACGGCCCCGTGGAGATCGGGTTCCGCTTCGACCGGCTCGGCTTCCCGGTCCTCCCCGGCTCCGGACTCAAGGGCGTGGCACGCGCCTACGCGCATCTCGTGGCCGGGCGAGACGAGTCGGATCCCGACTTCCTCGCTGTCTTCGGTCGTGCCCCGCAGGCGGGCGACTCGCACGAAGTCGGAGCCGCCGGCGCAGTCGTCTTCTTCGATGCCTACCCGGAGCCGGGCTGGCGTCTGGAGCTCGACGTGATGACGCCGCACTACCCTGACTACTACAGCAGGAAGGCGCCGCCCGCGCCCTGGCAGAACCCGACCCCGATCGTCTTCCTCACCGTCGCCGCCGGGACACGCTACCGCTTCGCTGTCGGGCTCCGCCAGGGTGCCGCTGACCCTGAGGGTCGACTGCGTGCGCTGGCCGTCGAGTGGCTGCGCGCAGGACTCGCTCGACTCGGCTTCGGCGCCAAGACGACCAGCGGTTACGGTGTCTTCCGGAGTGCGGAGAGGCCATGAGTACCACTGTGCGGCGCGTCCTCGTCCTCAACGTCGGCAAGCCGCTGAACGGGAACGTCGCCGACCGGCCGGAGGCGTTCGCGCTCCGGGAGGCGCAGCCGGACTTCGTCGTCTTCGTCTGCTCCCAGCCAGCCGAGGCACACGAGGGGAGCGTCGAGTTCGTCGCCGAGTACGCGGCACTCGCTGGACTCTCGCCGGAGCAGTACGAGGTCCTCGCCTTGCCCGACCCGGACGACCTCGTCCGCTGCTACGAAGCGCTGCTCGCTCGCTTCAGCGAGTTGCGCCAGCGCTTCCCCACGGCCGAGTTCCTGGCCGACTATACCGCCGGTACGAAGTCGATGAGTGCTGCCCTCGTCCTGGCGGCGCTCGACAGCGAGGGGACGCCGGAGGTCCAGCTGCGACTCGTGCGCGGCGCGCGCGGGCGCCAGGCGACGGTCATCCCCGGGACGGAGAGCTTCGCTCCCGTCTCCGCGATCCACGACGTGCGGGCGCACCGCTTCGTCGCGCTGGCCCGCGTCGCGCTGGAACGGTTCGACTACGCCGAGGCCGCGGCAGCGCTCGACCAAGCGATGCGCCGGGAGATTTCCCCCTCCCTGCGCACGCACCTCGAACGTGCCCGCAACCTCTGCCGCGCCTTCGACGCCTGGGACCGGTACGAACTCGGGGCTGCCCTCAGCCTCCTCGACCTGTACCGGCGCGACTGGTACGCCCAGCTCGCGGTGCTGGAGCAGCTCAGGGGTGTCGTAGAAGCCTTTACACCGGAGGACCAGGGCGAACGCCTGCGGCTGGCGCGCCTCGACACGCTGCGCGACCCGTACGTCGCCGTCGCCGACGTCCTCTACAACGCCGAGCGTCGCGCCGCCCAGGGACGCTACGACGACGCCCTCGCCCGCGTCTATCGGGCGTTGGAGCTGCTCGTCCAGCTGCGGCTGTGGCTCGGCCACCGCATCGATACCAGCGACGTCGATCTCGCGCGCGTCCCCGAGGAGCGACGCCAGCTGCTCGCGCGACGCGCGGAGGAGAGCGGCCGTGTCCGTATCGCCCTCCTGCAGGCGTGGGATCTCTTGGCGGCTTTCCCGGACGAGCCTTTGGCCGAGTGGCTGCGTGCCCAGCGCGGTCGACTCCTGGCCTGGACGCAGCACCGGAACCGGTCCCTCCTCGCCCACGGTTTCGCGCCGGTCACGCAAGCGACCTGGCGACGGGACGGGAGCATCGGTCTCGAGCTCTGTCGCGCCGCCTTGCAGTCGTTGGAGGAGCGGCGGGTGCGTCGCCCGATGCGGCACGAGCAACTGCCGCGTAGCGAGCTCTTGGCGCACCTCGGCTGAAGCCCGTCTGACCGCGCCCGCACCACGAGCGGCATCGGCAGCGTCGGCGGGCTCTACGCCGACCCGTGCACGCTGGCGCACCGGGCGGCCTCTCGCTCGCCGCCTCGGTGCGCTCCGGCTCGCCGACATCGCCTCACTGGGGCGGGCTGTCGCCTGACTCCGCACGACCGCACAGCGAGCGATCTGCTTCCCGTTTCCCCGTTGCACTGTGGACTGCCCGTCGCTCGCAGCGTTCCTGCCCCGCTCCCACTCTCGCTCGGTCTCGCCCGCTCCCACGTGGACGACCGCCCGCTCTGCAACACTCCTGTGACCGCTCGCACCTGTCGTTCGTTCTCTCATATGGAGAACAGGCGAGTGTGGGAAGGGGCAGCGGATGGAGCGGCTGGCCTGCCGCGTGGTCGCGGCATTGGTCCTCTGCAGCCTGTTGGTGCCGTCGGCCAGAGTGCGTGCTGACGGTCCTCCGCCCGTCGTCTACTTTTCGTCAACCGGGCACCACCTGGCCGAGCCTTTCCTCAGCTTCTGGCGCCAGCACGGTGGAGTGCGCATCTTCGGGTATCCGCTCAGCGAGGCGCACGAGCGGGAGGGGCTCCTCGTGCAGTACTTCGAACGTGCCCGGATGGAGGCGCCGCTCGGTTGCGCTGGGGTGCGGGAGTGTCCCGTGCAGCTGACCCGTGTCGGCGCGCTGCTCACTGCCGGGCTGAGCGAACCAGCCTTCGCTCCCCTCGCCCTCGATCCGCCACCGGTTGCGACGCCCCTCCGGCGCTACTTTCCTGAGACCGGGCACACGCTCGCCTACGGCTTTCTCCGTTTCTGGCTCCGCAACGGCGGGCTGCCGGTCTTCGGCTATCCCATCTCGGAGGAGCTGAGCGAGGTCGATCCCGCCACCGGAGAGACGATGACCGTGCAGTACTTCGAGCGCGCTCGTTTCGAGTGGCACCCTGAGGCGATGGGCACGCTGTGGGAGGTCCAGTTGGCGCGGCTCGGTGCCGAACTCGCCGCACGCGACGGTGTCGATACCGCACCTGTCCCGCGGCGGAACGGCGTTCCGGAGTACGACCCGGCCCTCTTCCCTCGCGCCTTCCGTCTCCCCGTCCTCATGTACCACGACATCGGGGAGCCGGCGGCGCGGTACCGTATCCCGCTCTGGCGTCTCGAGCAGCAACTCGACTGGCTCCTCGCCAACGGGTACGTCACGATCTCGCTCGCCCAGGCCTACGAGGCCTTGTTCGCCGATGGCCCCTTACCCGAGCGAGCCGTCGTCCTCACCTTCGACGACGGCTGGCCTAGCCAGATGGCAGCCGCCCGCGCCTTGGCAGCCCGCAACATGACGGCGACCTTCTTCGTCTTGCCCGGGCGCAGCGCACTCGGCCCCGAACAGCTGCGGGAACTGCGCTCGATGGGACACGAGATCGGTTCCCACTCCATGACGCACCGCGCCGTGACGCGCTTGCCGGACGGAGCAGTCCGATGGGAGGCGGAAGCGAGTCGCCAGGAACTCGAGCGCTGGATCGGTGCGCCCGTCGCCTTTTTCGCTTATCCCGGCGGGGACTGGAACGGACGCGTCGCCGCCATCGTGGCGTCATGCGGCTATCAGGGGGCGTTGGCGGCCTGGAGCGGCACACAGTGGACACGGGAGAAGCGCTGGGCCGAACCGCGCATCGAGATCAGCGGCACCGTCCCGCTCCACACCTTCGCTTGGTACGTCACGAGCTTCTGAGGCCACGCCGGAGGACGCCGCCGACAGAGACCGACCGGGCCACAGCGTCGTGGCCCGGTCGGTCCCCAGCCCTTCCCGCTCCCCCTGGTGTGCGGATGCCGGTCTTCAGCCGGATCGTTGCTTCGCCCGCCGGCGTTCGAGGAAGCTCTGGATCGCGCCCTGTGCCTCCGGCGTGGTGAAGACGCGCAGGAACAGCTCGCGCTCGAAGTGCAGCGCTGCGTCGAGCGGCATCTCCAGCCCGTGGACGATCGCCGCCTTGGCGGCTCGCACTGCGGCCGGTGAGTGCTGCGCGATCTGCCGAGCGAGTTCCAGCGCGCGCTCCAGGTATTCCTCCGGCGCGGTCACCAGGTTGACGAGTCCCAACCGCTCGGCCTCCTCGGCCGAGAACTCCCGTCCGGTCAGGACCAGCTCCATCGCCCGGTACTTCCCGAACCGCCGGGCGAGCAGCTGCGTCCCCCCGGCTCCGGGGATGAGTCCGATCTTGATCTCGGGCGCGGCGAAGCGTGCTGTCTGTGCTGCGACCACGATGTCGCAGGCGAGCGTCAGCTCGAGCCCGCCCCCGAAGACGATCCCCGCTACTGCCGCGATGAGCGGCTTGGGGAAACGCCGGATGACGTCCCACTGGGGGAGGTCGGAGCGTGTCGTCGCCAGTTCCTCGACCGTCACGTTGGCGAAACCGTCGATGTCGGCGCCGGCCGAAAAGGCGCGCTCGTTTCCTGTCAGGACGACGACCCGCACCGCCTCGTCGACCCGGGCCTCCTCGAGTGCCGCGCAGAGTTCTTCCAGCATCTGCGCGTCGATCGCGTTGAGCTTCTCCGGGCGGTTGAGCCGGAGCAGTAGGACACCGTCCTTGAGTTCTTTGACGATCCGCTCCATCTCGCTTCCCTTCCCCTCACCTCACCGGCGCGGAGCTGTCAGCGCCTGCAACGCTTCCCCAGCCCGCGTGCGCAGTTCGGCCTGCTGGAGGAGTTCCAGCAGCGTTGCCCGCTCCGCGACGAGGAGGTCGTCGAGCGTCCCCGCGCGGCGCAGCGCCCGCGCTACCGCCTCGACGACGGCGCGGGCCATCGGTTCCAGCTCTGCCAGCCGTGTCCCGGCCGCCAGCGTCTCGCCGGCCTCGCTCAGTGCCTCGCCGAGCGCGAACGGACGAGCCGGAACACCGCGGGCCAGGGCCCGTGCCAGCCCGGCCGCGGCGTCGAGCAGGCCGTCGCGGTCAGCCGTGACCAACCAGCGGTCGCCGAGCAGCCCGAGTGCGCCAGCCCGCGC